>NZ_JARUBF010000001.1:6490203-6801904 GCF_029626025.1 Solwaraspora sp. WMMD406 | reverse complement strand
GCCCGCCGAAGTGGTCACCCCGTCCGGCTACCAGCCGTCCCCGCCGACCGCCCAGCCCGGTCCGGTGGCCCGGCTCTCCGCCGCGCCGCTGCTGGTCGACGGCCGCCTGCGGGTGTACGCCACCACTCGTCAGGTCCGCGCCGACGGGCCGATCGACATGCGGACCCAGGTCACCCCGGCCTGGTCGTTCCGCCGATGGCCCGAACAGCTGGTCGGCGTGGTGGCGACCGGCACCACTGTGGTCAGCCGCTGGTCCGACGGTGAACTGGTGGCCGTCGACGCGGTCAGCGGTGAGGTGGCCTGGCGGACCGCCGGCCCGGCACCGGCGGACACCGGGTACGCCGGTCGGCGTACCGGGGCGCAGACCGTCTACGCCCCGGCGGGCCTGCACACGGCGACCAGCGCCGCCGATGGGCGGTCGCTGGTGGTGGCGCGCGGTGACTCCGAGGTGTACGGCGTCGATGTGGCGACCGGTCGGCAGTTGTGGCGGACCGCGCTGCCCGGTCAGGGCGACGCCTGCCGGGACGCCGGCTTCACCACCACCGGCGGGCAGCTCGCCCTGGTCAACAGCTGTGCCGCCCCGCCGACCGTGGAGTTCTACGACCTGGCGACCGGGGAGCTGGCCCAGACCTGGCAGCCGGAGGGAGCGGGTCCCGGTCTGGCGGTGGAACCACTCGGCTGTTCGGCGGGCCGTTCCGAGTGCGGTGCGTTGCGTACCACCGGGGCGGGGCAGTCGCGGGGCTGGCTGCTCGACGGACCGGATCCGGTGTCGGCCGCCTCGCTCGACTCCGTCGACGCGCTGCTGGTCGACGGGATGGCGATCCGACTCGACCAGGTGACCGGCGAGGTGGTGGCCCAGGAGGTCCGGACCGGTGCGACGGCGTGGCGCAGGCCGCTGCCGCAGCCGGACCCGTCGGCCGACGGTGCGGCCGACGACGTCGCTGACGGCACCGTCGACGATCCGGCCGTCGGCGACCCGGCCGGTACGGACGCAGCCGCCCCGGCGGACGGCGGTGATCGGCTGCTGGCGGTGCAGCCGGGTCGCGCTCACGTGCTGACCGCGTCCCGGGAGTTGATCACCTTCGACGCGGTCAGTGGAGCTGAGTTGTCCCGGTTCGTCATGATCATGCCGAGTGAGCGGATGACCGACTGGGCCCCCGGCTACGTGTACGTACAGGACGGGTTCGTGGTGGTCGAACGGCTCCGGCTGCCGGTCGACCCGGACGCCGACGACGGCCGCTACTACCGGCTACAGGAGACGGTGCTTGTCGCAGCCACCTGACGGGCCGGAGGTCAGCTGACCCGGCGCGGCTCCGGCCCGAATGGAACGGTCGGTCAGCTGAACCGGTCCCGGCGACGATAGGCGACGACGCCGAGCGCGCCGACGGCGAGCAGCGCGACCAGCCCGCTGATCCCCAGTACAGCCGTCGGACTCATAGCGGCGGACGACTCCACCAGCGCCGAGCCGAACGCGACCGTCGCGGTGGTTTCCCGGTGCACCTTTCCGCTGGTCAGGGTCAGCTTCGCGGTCCAGCGGCCGTCCGGCACGACCGCTTCCAGCGGCAGCTCGATCACCCGGTCGTCACCGATGCCCAGGGTGGCGATCTCGACCGGGAACGGGCCGGCGGACAGCTCACCCGGTCCGTCGGTCAGTTTCAGCTCGCCGCGCAGGTCGAGCGCCCGCTGTCCGGTGTTGCGGACCCGTACGCTGATCACCGGTTGACCGTCGGAGGTCCGCTGGGCGGTCAGGTCGCCGAGCGTGAAGTCCGACGGCGGTTCGCCACCGGCTCCGATCGACAGGTAGACCCGGACTCCGCTGCGCGCGACGTTGTGGACGTTGGCGTTCGGGTCGCGTCGGTCGCCGGCTTCGGCCCAGATCACCCCGTAGTGCTCGCCGCTGGTGGCGTCGTCCGGGACGGTGATCCGGGCGAGCACCCGGGCGCGGTGTTCCGCGTCCAGGCGTACCTCGGTCTCGTCGAGCGTGATCCACTCGGTGAGTTCGTTGTCGGCGCGGCCGTCGCCGAAGAGGAAGCCGTCCTTGTCGACGACCGCCGCCCCCGGATACAGGGCGATTTCCCGGGCGCTGGCCGAGTAGTTGGTGACCTCGATCCGCCGCTCGATGACGTCGCCGGGCTTGAGATGGTCGACGATGTAGATGTGCGCCCGGTAGTCGTCACGCCGTTCCAGCGGCGCGTCGAGCAGTCGGACGCCGACGCCGGTCGGATCGGCGTCCTGGTGCGGCTTCGCATGCGCGGCCGCACCGGTGCCGACCAGCAGTGGCACCAGGGCGAGCACGGTGAGCGCGGCGAGTCGGCTACGCAACGGAGTGGGTCACCGTGCCCTGGTAGAGGCCGGCCACCGAGTCGCCCGGGATGGCGATCTCCAGCGTGGGATTCCAGGTGGCGCTGTTGTTGCCCGATCCAGCGGTTTTCGAGAACGCGGTTCGAGGCATGCTGAGCGACACCGCGTCGGCGGCGGTCGGCTGGCCGGGTACGAAGGTGCCCGTACCTGTGGTGGAAACGGCCGGGCCGGACCAGTAGTCGACCACGTTCGGTTGGATGGTCTCTTCGGGTCCGCCGGAGCCGGTGGTGAATGCGGTGGAGACCACCGAGGCGACCCAGGTGGCGGTCAGCGCCGCCCGCTGGTCGTTGACCGTCACGTTGCCGAGTTGACCGGTCAGGGTCTGGCCGGGGAACGCGGAACCCAGGTTGACCGCTGCCGGCACCTGGATGGTCAGGTCCGATGTGGACACAGTGAACGTGACGAGAGTGTCACCGGATGGCTGGGCGGCCGCTGGCGTTGCCACAGCAACCGCGGTCACCGCAGCGGTGACCAGGAGAATCATCTTCCGCATGCACCACAATCTAGCTGCTAAACCACATAAGCGGATTAAAACGGCCAACTCATGCGACGGAGTGGGTGATCCGTCCGGTGTAGGTACCACCGGTGACCCCGGTGGGCACCGCGATGATGACCGTCGGATTCCAGGTCACCCTGTTGTTGCCGTTTCCGGTCGTCTTGCGGAACGCGATCCGGGGCGCGCTCAGCACCACGGCCTGGGCACTCGTCGGCTGTCCGGGCACGAGCGTCCCGCCGCCGGTCGAGCGAGTCGCCGGCCCCGACCAGTAGGAGACCCGACTGTTCGCGATGGTCTGACTCGGCCCGGCCGCCCCGGTGGTGTAGGCCGTCGACGTCACGGTGACGACCCACGAGTTGGGGTTGACCGGACCCCGGAAATCCCTGACCGTGACCGGCCCGAGCGGACCGCTGATCGAAGCACCGACCGGCGCCGCGCCATAGCTGCGGGTGCCCGGCACGGTGATGTTGAGGCCGGTCTGTTGCAACATCCCGAGGAACGCTGGCGCGGCAGCCGGCCGGCTGGCCGGGTACGCGGTGGCAACCGCGTCGGCCGGCCGGTGGCTCAGGCCGGCCGCGACCAGTGTCACGCCGAGCAGTATCACAGTGATACGCACGTAAGTCACTATACGAGCAGGATGACCGTTTTCGTGGCTGAAGTAAACTAGTGGGGGTTATTCGCCGCAGGTCAGAGCGCCGTCTCGGCAGCCGCCAGGAACGCGTCGTTCTCGGCCGGCGTACCAATGGTGACCCGGACCCCGTCACCGGGGAACGGCCGCACGATCACCCCGCGCGCCTCGCAGGCCGCGCCGAACGCCGCCGCCCGCTCACCCAACGGCAACCAGACGAAGTTGGCCTGACTCTCCGGCACGTCCGGCACCAGCTTGCGCAGTGCCTCGGTGACCCGCGTCCGCTCGGCGATCACCAGATCACAGCGGCGGCGTACCTCGTCGGCCTGACCGAGCGCGGCCAGCGCCGCCGCCTGCGCCAACGCGCTCGTGCCGAACGGGGTGGCCACCTTGCGGACCGCCGCCGCGACCTCCGGATGCGCGACCAGGTAGCCGACCCGCAGGCCGGCCAGCCCCCACGCCTTGGACAGCGTCCGCAGCACCACCACGTTCGGCCGGTCACCGTAGGCGGCCAGCCCGTCGGGCACCTCGGCGTCGGTGACGAACTCCCGGTACGCCTCGTCCAGCACCACCAGCACGTCGTCCGGCACCGCGTCGAGGAACCGGTCCAGCTCGGCCCGCCGTACGCTCGTCCCGGTCGGATTGTTGGGGTTGCAGACCAGCACCAACCGGGTCTGCTCGGTGACCGCCGCCGCCATCGCCGGCAGGTCGTGGCCGTGCGTCGCGGTGTTCGACACCCGCCGGCTGCTCGCCGCCGTGGTCGCGGCGATGATCGGGTACGCCTCGAACGACCGCCACGAGTAGACGATCTCGTCACCGGGCAGGCAGGTCGCGCGAACCAGATGCTCGCACAGCGCCACCGAACCGCAGCCGGTGACGATCCGCTCGGCGGCCACCCCGAGTCGCTCGGCCAGCTCGGCGCGCAGCGCCAGCACCCCCATGTCCGGGTAGCGGTGCGTCGACGCGGCGGCCTCGGTCACCGCCTCGACCACGCCCGGCAACGGGCCGTACGGGACCTCGTTGCTGGCCAGTTTGATCGCTTCCGGCAAACCGAGGTCGCGGGCCAGATCGACCGGGCTGCGCCCGGGTACGTAACTGGGCAGGGCGTCGAGGTCGGCACGGGTCAGACCGAGCGATGGGGGCATCGGGGAGCCTCCTGTCATGCGGAGCTACCAGGGGTGGTGGAGCGGTCCCCGCCAGGGGTGCCGGGAGTCGTGTCGTCTTGACCGGAGGATCCGGTATCGCCTTGACCGCGGCGCGTGGTCGGCGCGGGCGCCGGTAGCCGCACCACGACGGTCTGCGCGGACTTGTCGTGCAGGGCCTGCCGCAGCGGCCGGTCGAAGAGCAGATAGATGCAGTCGATCAGTTGGAAGACGAACCCGATACAGCAGATCCAGAGCAGGGTCGGCAGGCCGAGGGTGTTCCAGCGGCGGAACGACCGGGCGAAGCCGAGCTGCCCGTCCGGCTCCACCGGCACCACTTTGAGCCGGGTCAGCCGTTTGCCGAGGGTCTGGCCGGTGTTGGCGGTCGCCGGCACCTCGTACGCCCACCAGATCGCCGCCGCGAGCAGGATGATCACCATCTGCAGTCCGGAGGCCCGCTCGGTGACCTGCGGGACGCCCTCGGCGGAGCGGTCCCCGGCCAGCGACCGTCGCCAGATCTCGGCGAACGTCGGCCAGGTCTCCACCACGTACTGCCAGACGAACCAGCCGTTGATGAAGATGTTGAGCAGCAGCACGGCACCGATGTCGATCAGCCGCGCCACGAACCGTGCCCCGAGCGGCGCCAACGCCATGCCGTGTGGGCGGGGCTCCGGCGGCGGCAACTGGTACGCCGGCCATCCGGGCGGCGGCGGTGGGTAGCCCGGCGGCGGATACCCCGGCGGTGGGTAGCCCGCTGGCGGATACCCCGGCGGTGGATACCCCGGTGCTGCCGGGTATCCGGCCGGTGGCGGGTAGTCGGCCGGCGTCGGATGTCCGGCCGGCGGAGCAGGATGACCAGGTGCACCCGACGGGATCGGCGGCGGGTTGCCCGGCGGTTCCGTTCCGGGCCCGGCCGACTGCCCGGCCGACTGCCCGGCTGGCTGGGTGGCCGACTGCGCGGCCGGCTCTTCCACCGGTGGCGGTCCGTCCGGCGGGGTGGCGTCCGCCGGGAGCGCGGCACCGATCCACCCGCCACCGTCCCAGTACCGCTGAGTCGTGGGTTCGGCGGGGTCCTTGTACCAGCCCGGGGGGATCGCACTCACCGGACGGACCCCACGGGACGACCGGCCGATCGCGGCGGTGCGTTGTGCAAGCTCACCATGGCACCTTAACGACCGGCCCGGTCCGCTTCGCAGCCCGTACGGACGTTGCGGGTGCTCAGAGGTTGCCCCGGCTGGCCTGCTCCCGCTCGATCGCCTCGAACAGTGCCTTGAAGTTGCCCTTGCCGAAGCCGAGTGAGCCGTGCCGCTCGATGAGTTCGAAGAACACCGTCGGCCGGTCCTGGACCGGCTTGGTGAAGATCTGCAGCAGGTAACCGTCCTCGTCCCGGTCGACCAGGATGCGGCGGGCCTTCAGCTGCTCGATCGGTGCCCGTACCTCACCGATCCTGGCCCGCAGCACCGGGTCGTCGTAGTACGAATCCGGGGTGTCCAGGAATTCGACACCGGCGGCGCGCATCGCGTCGACCGACGCGATGATGTCGTTGGTGGCCAGCGCGATGTGCTGCACCCCGGGCCCACCGTAGAACTCCAGGTATTCGTCGATCTGTGATCGGCGTCGGGCGACCGCCGGTTCGTTGAGCGGGAACTTCACCTTTCGGCTGCCGTTGGCGACCACCTTGCTCATCAGCGCGGAGTAGTCGGTGGCGATGTCGTCGCCGATGAACTCGGCCATGTTGGTGAAGCCCATGACCCGTCGATAGAACTCCACCCATTCGTCCATCCGGCCGAGTTCGACGTTGCCGACCACGTGGTCGACGGCTTGGAAGAACCGCTTCGGCTGCGCACCGGCGGCGATCATCGGCTGCCGGTCGACGATCGGGGTACGGGCCACGAAGCCCGGCAGGAACGGACCGGTGTAGCGGGACCGGTCGACCAGGGTGTGCCGGGTGTCGCCGTAGGCGGCGATGGCCGCCGTACGTACCGTTCCGCCGTCGTCGGTCCGCTCGGCCGGGGCGACCAGCCCGGTCGCGCCCTGCGTGATGGCGTGTGCGTACGCGGCGTCCACGTCCGGTACGGCCAGCGCGATGTCCACCACCCCGTCGCTGTGCCGGGCCAGGTGGTCGGCGCCGGGCGCGTCGGGGCGCACCGGGCCGCGCAGCACGAACCGGGCCGCGCCGCTGGTCAACACGTACTCGGCGTGGTCGCGGAAACCCTGCTCCGGACCCCGGTACGCCACACAGGTCATGCCGAAGGCGGTCGAGTAGTAGTGCGCCGCCTGTTTGGCGTTGCCGACCAGGAAGGTCAGGTGGTCGACGCCCTGCACCGGAAACGGATCGTGGGGGTCGGTGGAGTGGGCGGCACCGTCGTGCACGGTGGTGGTGCCGGCCCGGCTCGTGGTGTCGGTCAGGTGGGTCATTGTGTGTCCCCCTTCGCGCGCTGGTGGGGTGGATGTCCGCCTGACGGCAGGATCGCCGGGGTGGGGACGGTTGGGCAAGTGTCGCCAGATCCGCTGGTCACCCTGTACAGCAAGTAAGGTCGTGTGGCATGGATCCTGTGCACAACGTCCAGCTGGATCGGCTCGACGCTGACCTGATCGACCTGCTCACGACCGAGCCCCGCATCGGTGTGCTGGAATGCTCCCGGCGGCTGCGGGTCGCCCGGGGCACGGTCCAGGCCCGGCTGGACAAGTTGATCGCCCGTGGGGTGATCCAGGGATTCGGCCCACAGGTCGCGCCGGCCGCGATCGGGTACGGCGTGACCTCCTTCGTCACCCTGGAGATCGGTCAGCGGCACGGACACGAACCGGTAGCCGCCCACCTGCGCGGCATCCCGGAGGTCTTGGAGGCGCACACCATCACCGGGTCCGGGGATCTGCTCTGCCGGATCGTCGCCCGGTCCAACAGCGACCTGCAGCGGGTGCTGGACCGGATCCTGGCGTACGCCGGGATCCGCCGCGCGTCGACGATCATCGCGCTCGCTGAGCAGATCCCGTACCGGATCCTGCCGTTGGTCCGGGCCGCCCCGGGCGACGCGCGGGCCGCCCCGTAGGCGGCCGGTCCGGATTGATCGCGCTGGTCAGCACGTTTGTCCATGATTTGACCACAGCGGACGGGTTTCGTTCGGCATTGCGGTGACGTTCATTGATTCTAGAGTGGATCCGGGAAGTGGTCGTCAGAGGAGGCGCCGGGATGCGGCAGAGATCGTCACCCACGGATCACATACCTACCCCGGTACGGTCGTCGACGCATTGGCGGACGCATTCGCGGACGCATTCGCCGCGGGTGCGGTCGTGGCCGCACCCGTGCCGGTCGAGGAAATCGTCCGAAACGCCTCCATCGATGTCCGGAGCTACGCATGGACCACCGGAGTGGGCGTACCGCAACCGTCGCGTCATCTGGTTGAGTCGACCGATCAGCTGTTCGACGACGTACGCGGGCGACTGACGCCGTAGGGGGCGGTGCCGGACGGGACCCGGCACCGCCCCCTACGGATCCCCGCAGAGCGCGTCGCCCAACGCGGTCCGTTCGTAGCGGACCTCCCGCCCGGCCCGGACCCGCCGGGCCAGCCCGGCCTCGCGGAGCACGGCGAGATGCCCGCCGACGGTGCCCAGTGCCGCGCCGGACTGCGCGACCAGTTGACTGGTGGTCGCCGGCACGGCCAGGGCCCGCAGCACCGCCGCCCGGCTCGGCCCGATCAGCCGGTCCAGCCCGTCGGCGGTACGGTCGCCGTCCGGCGGGCCGAACAGCCCGGCGACGCCGCGCGCCCGGTAGCTGATCCCGTACGGCCACGGCGGGTCGAGGTGCAGGGCCAACGTGCCGAAAACCGTCGGTACGAACAGCAGTCCCCGGCCACCGAGCCGGTGCCGTCCGGGGCTGAACCCGTCGACGGTGATGAGGCCCGGGTCCGGCTCCCAGTGCAGTCGGGCGTCGAGGTCGGCCAGCGCCGAGGACCAGCCGTAGGTGGTGAGCCGCCCGGCCCGGTAGATCACGTCGCGCTCCAGGATGGCCCGCAGCCGTGGCCAGTCCGGGGCGATCAGCATCCGCCAGGCGGCGTCGATCGCGTCGGCGAAGCGGTCCACCACGTCGTCGGCGGCGAGTAGCCGTCCGGCCGCTCCGGCGGGAGGTGGTCGGCCGGCGAGGCTGCGGGCGATTTCGTCGCGGGCCTGTGCCAGCGGGGTGGCCCGGACCACGGCGAGCTGGTCGGCGAAGGTCAACCCCACCCCGTCCGGCGGCGGCTGGACGAAGTCGGCGTTGTAGCCGTGCCGGTGGTAGAGCGACCGGATCGCCGTGATGCCGGGCTGGCTGCGGCGCAGCAGCTGGTAGCGCTCGCGATGTCGGTGCACCCAGGGCAGCAGCGGCCCGGCGGCGGTGGTGCCGGCGAACAGCCGTAGCGCGGCCATCGTCTCGCCCAGCGGCGAGATCGCGAACCGGCTGGCCGCGATGTCGCCGGAACTCACCTCGATCCGCATCCGCCGTGCCCGCCCCTCGCCCGCCCGTTCCGCGCCGTACCCGTCGCTCGCCCGCCTGTGGCTCGCCCGCCTCGACCTTTCGCTGTGCGCCGAAAGGTTACCGCCGACCCGCACCCCGACGGCATGCTTCGCCGGTGACCACCACCCCCACCACCAGTAGCGCGCCGCCGGCCGAGCGGGCCACTTTCCGGGACCTGTTCGCGGTGGCCGAGTTCCGGGTGATCTTCGCCAGCTACGGCATCTTCATGATCGGCGAGACGGTGAAGATGCTGGCGCTGTCCGTACTCGTCTTCGAGCGCACCGGGTCGCCGCTGCTGGCCGCGCTGGCGTACGTCGCCGGGTTCCTGCCCAGCGTGCTCGGCGGGATGTTCCTGCTCGCGTACGCCGACCGCTGGCGGCCGAGGGCGGTGATGGTCGGCTACGACCTGATCCGGGTGGCGACCGTGGCGGTGCTGGCGCTCGGGGTGCTGCCGCCCGGTGGCGCGCTGGCGTTGGTGTTCGTTGTCGGGCTGGCCTCCCCGGTGGCGTCGGCCGCCCGTACGGCGTTGCTGCCGGATCTGCTCGACGGCGACCGGTACGTGCTGGGTCGGGCGTTGTTCACGATCACCGCCGGGGCCACCCAGGTCCTCGGGTTCGCGGTCGGTGGCGCGTTGATCGGCCTGCTCGGCCCGTACGGCGCGCTCTGGTCTACCGCCGTGACCTGCCTGATCTCGGCGGCGCTGATCCGGTTCGGGTTGACCGACCGCCCGGCCCGGGTGGCGGCGGTGGCGGGGGTGGTCCGGCCGGGCGCGGTCCGGGAGACCTGGCGGGTCAATCGGCAGTTGCTCGCCGACCGGCCGGTCCGGGGGCTGTTGTTGGCCAACTGGTTGCCCGGTTCGCTGCTGGTCGGGGCGGAGGGGGTGGTGGTGCCGTACACCGGTGGTGACGGGGCCGGGGTGTTGTTCATGGCCGGTGCGGCCGGGATGCTGCTCGGTGACCTGGTGGTCGGCCGGTGGGTGACGCCGGCCCGGCGCGAGGCGGCCACCCCGTGGCTGGCGCTGCTGCTCGGGCTGCCGATGCTGGCCTTCGTGGCCGATCTCGGGCTGGTGGTGGCGGCGGTGCTGTTCGGGGCGGCGACGTTCGGTTTCTCGTACCACCTGGGGTTGGCCCGGCGGTTCCTGGACGCGGTGCCGGCGCAGCGGCGCGGCCAGGCGTTCGGGCTGTCCCACATGGGGATGATGACCGGGCAGGGGTTGGCGGCGGGGGCGGCCGGCCTGGTCGCCGAGTGGGTGGCGCCGGGGCTGGTGATGGCCGGGTTCGGGGCGCTGTCGCTGGTCGCCACCCTGTTGCTCTGGCGACAACTCCGGGTACCGCGCATGAATGTCCCCCGACACGCCTAAATGCCATATTTCGGTCGGATGGCTGTCTGGTCGACCGGCCCGGCTACGGTGGCCCGATGGCGAAGGGGAGCGCGCCGTGCGTGAAGTGCTACCTGGCCTTCGCGCTCGTCATCGTCATCGTGCTCGCCGCCACCAACGTCTGGAACCCGTTCCCCAACCTGTGGGAGTGGGTCAACCGCAGCCAGCCACTAGCCAGCCCCGACGTCACCTGGCAACAGCGCATCGGCGGCACCCCCCAGAGCGTCACCATCACCGATCGCGCGGTGATCGTCGAGCACCGGCTCACCGTGGAGGGCCACAGCCTCGCCTCCGGCAACCGGATCTGGGAACGCAAGGCCGACTGGGCGGCCGTCGCCGGTGACGCCACCAACCAGGTCGTCGTCAGCGGCAAGCTACTGGTCCCCGGCTACGACGTGGTCAACCCGGCCACCGGCGCGGTGCTGCGCGCCGACTCCGAAGCGGTCGCCGTCTGGACCTACCGCGACGCGCTGCTCGACGTCCGCTGCGCCAGCCCCCGCGAGTGCACGCTCACCGCCTGGGACCCACGCGGAAGCACCCCACGCTGGACCACCAATTTGCCCGGCATGGGGTTCGTGCTGTTCGCCGACAACCCGCAGCTGCTCGGCAGCCGGCCGCTGACCACCCCGGACGTGGCGGAGGACGCCGGCGGGCCGCCGACCATGCCGACCATGCTCGGGTTCCCGATCGACGGTCGGATCCACGTGGTCGAAACCATCCGTGGCCGTGCCCTCCAGGAGCTGGAGCAGGGCCGGCACGAACGGATCGTGGTGTTCGCCGGCCGGGCCTTCACCCTGACCGCCACCCCCCGCGACGGGGCCTGCTACTTCAGCGCGCGAGCCCACGACCCGATCACCAACCTGGCCGTGTGGCAGCGCACCGGCATCAACCTGCGGACCGCCGAACGGATCGGTTGCGCCCAGCGGCAGAACCCCACCGGCGGTGCCAGCGTGCTCGTCGGCACCGCACCTGACATGCGGGAAACAGTGCTCGACGCCTACGACGGCCGGGTGCTGTGGAGCGGGACCGCCGGGCAGGAGGTCCGGGCGGTCGACGACCGGTACGCCCTGGTCCGTGCCGCCGACGGCGAGACCCTGCAGACGTACGCCCTGCCGAACCCGACCGCCCGGTGGACCCGCCCGGTGCACCCCGACGCCGGATTCGCGCTCACCCGGCACGCGGCGCTGGTCGTGGACCAGAAACCGGACCGGGTGATCGCCCTCGATCCGGCCACCGGGGCCGAGCTGGCCAACCTGCGTACCGAGGCAAAGGTCCTCGCGGTCGGCCCCGCCGGCATGGTCATCGGCGACGGCCGGGAGATCGGCTACGTCCGATTCGCCGGGGCCGCCGGGTCGGACCCCGGCACCGGACGGGACGATCCCGACGCCCCCGATCCTGGTCCCACCTGCGGCGGCGTCAAACAGCAGGAGTGTCCGCCCGAACTTGGCAAGGACGGCTGATTCCCCGGCCGGCGGCGGCTGACCCGGCCGGCGGCGGCTGACCCGGCCGGCGGCGGCTGACCCGGCCGGCGGCTGATCCGGCCGGCGGCGGCTGATCCGGCCGGCGGCGGCTGATCCGGCCGGCGAGGATACCGGTTCGGCTGGCGGCGGCGGCCGAGGAGCAGCGGTTACCCGGTCGGCCGGCGACTGGCCTAGGCTTGCCGCTCATGAGCAGTGCTGCCCCGTTCTCCCACACCCCGCTGCTTCCCGTCGGGAACGACCTGACGGAATACCGCCTGATCAGCGACGAAGGCGTCGACGTGGTGCACGGCCCCGGCAGGCGCCGGTTCCTCACCATCGACCCGGCGGTGCTGACCGCGCTGACCGCCGAGGCGATGCATGACATCGCTCACTATCTGCGCCCGGCGCACCTGGCCCAGCTGCGGGCGATCATCGACGACCCGCAGGCGTCACCTAACGACCGGTTCGTCGCCCTCGACCTGCTGCGCAACGCCAACATCGCGGCCGGCGGGGTGCTGCCGATGTGCCAGGACACCGGCACCGCGATCGTGATGGGCAAACGTGGCCGGCACGTGCTCACCGACGGCACCGACGAGCGGGCCATCGCCCAAGGGGTCTACGAGGCGTACACCAAGCTCAACCTGCGCTACTCACAGCTCGCGCCGATCACCATGTGGGAGGAGCGCAACACCGGGACCAACCTGCCGGCTCAGATCGAGCTGTACGCCGAGGACCCGGGCGGGCAGCCGGACGCCTACAAGTTCCTGTTCATGGCCAAGGGCGGCGGCTCGGCCAACAAGTCCTACCTCTACCAGGAAACCAAGGCACTGCTGAACCCGACCAGGATGATTCAGTTCCTGGAGGAGAAGCTGCGGCTGATCGGCACCTCCGCCTGCCCGCCGTACCACCTCGCCATCGTCGTCGGCGGCACGTCCGCCGAGTTCGCGCTCAAGACCGCCAAGTACGCCAGCGCCAAGTACCTGGACAACCTGCCGACCAGCGGCAGCATCGGCGCGCACGGCTTCCGGGACGTCGAGCTGGAGGCGCAGGTACTCGAACTGACCCGTCAGTTCGGCATCGGCGCGCAGTTCGGCGGGCGCTACTTCTGCCACGACGTACGGGTGGTCCGGCTGCCCCGGCACGGCGCCTCCTGCCCGGTGGCGATCGCCGTCTCCTGCTCGGCCGACCGGCAGGCCGTCGCCAAGATCACCCCGTCCGGCGTCTGGCTGGAGAAGCTGGAGACCGACCCGGCCCGCTTCCTGCCCGACGTCACCGACGAAACCCTCGCCGCCGACGCCTCCGCCGACGCCGACGTGGTCCGCGTCGACCTCAACCGGCCGATGGCCGAGATCCGCGCCGAGCTGTCGAAGTACCCGGTGAAGACCCGGCTGTCGCTGACCGGCCCGCTGGTCGTCGCCCGCGACATCGCCCACGCCAAGATCGCCGAACGGCTGGACGCCGGTGAGCCGATGCCGCAGTACCTGCGCGACCACGCCGTCTACTACGCCGGACCGGCGAAGACCCCCGAGGGGTACGCGTCCGGCTCGTTCGGCCCGACCACGGCCGGGCGGATGGACGCGTACGTGGAGAAGTTCCAGGCCGCCGGCGGTTCGCACGTCATGCTGGCCAAGGGCAACCGGTCCGCGCAGGTCACCCGCTCCTGCGGTACGCACGGCGGCTTCTACCTCGGCTCGATCGGCGGCCCGGCGGCCCGGCTGGCGCAGGACTGCATCCGGCGCGTGGAGGTCCTCGAATACCCGGAGCTGGGCATGGAAGCCATCTGGAAAATCGAGGTGGAGGACTTCCCGGCGTTCATCGTCGTCGACGACAAGGGCAACGACTTCTACGCCGAGGTGACCAAGCCGGTCCTCACCGTCGGCCGCCGCTGACCGAAGCCGTCGGTGGCCGCGAGGGCTTCGCCCGTGTCGCCGGTGTTCGGGTCAGCCCCGACGGTCAAAGGTACGAAGCCCGTAGATGGCGCGGGAATCCTGGCCGTTGTCGCGGTCGGACAACGTCAGGTGCTCGTTGGGATCTCAGACACTTCGATGTAAAGAGTCGGGGGCGCGGCCGTCCGCGTCGTCTCGGTCAGTCGTCGACGGACACCGTCGGACGGGAACGTCGTACCGCCAGGAGCAACAGGCCACCGGTGAGCAGCAGCGCGCCGCCGACGCCGCCGATCGTCGGTACGTCCGGTACGCCGCCGATCGTCGGTACGTCCGGTCCGGTCACCGGCAGTCGACGTTCGCAGACGGTCATCTCACCACTGGGCGGTCGATCGTGCTGTCCGGATGGACCGGACGCTGCAAAAAACCTGCAAACGCCAGCTCTTGCACTCCCGGAAACCGCTTTCCTATAGTTGTTTCACTGATGTTTCACTCTGTAGCCGGGCAGGGGCATATCGGGCAGTGCCACTAGCGGAGTGAGAGTCGTACGGCGATCCCGCGTCGTCCGTACGGCACGGGAGATCCATCGCACCCAACCCGTTGTTGGCACCAGTGCCTGCGTTGGTCGCACCGCCGCGACATGTCGAAGCACGTCGTCGCGGCCTCGGCGCGGTCAGCACGATCTCGCGACCCGTGCTGCGCATTCATCGGTCGATTCGGTTCCCGAACCGGACGCCGACCCACCTCGACAAGTGCATTCCACATCGGTGGCGTGCCGGGTGCTGCCCGGCGGAGGGCCGGCAGCCCGAACGGCTCGCCCGACGACACGCGGTAACCAGTCACGAACCCACAGCGTTCAACGATGAAGGCGAGGCAACACATGAGACGACCTGTCACATTGCGGCTCCTGGCGGCGGGTGCCGCCACCGCCGTGGCGGCCACGGTCGGCGTGGCGCTGTCCATCCCACAGGCGTCGGCGTCGGTCACCGGCCGGGCGACCGGTTTCGCGACCCAGAACGGCGGCACCACCGGCGGTGCGGGCGGGCAGGTCGTCCGCGCCACCTCGGGGACCGCGATCCACGCCGCCCTGTGCAACCGGGCGAGTAGCAGTACCCCGATCATCATCGAGGTGCAGGGCACGATCAACCACGGCAACACCAGCAAGGTGTCCGGTGACAGCTGCAACACCGCCGACGGGGTGATCGAGCTCAAGCAGATCAGCAACGTGTCGATCGTCGGGGTCGGCGGTGGGGCCGTTTTCGACCAGGTGGGCATCCACATCCGCGAGGCCAGCAACATCATCATCCAGAACGTGACGGTGCGTAACGTCAAGAAGTCGGGTTCGCCGACGTCCAACGGCGGTGACGCGATCGGGATGGAGTCCGACGTCCGCAACGTGTGGGTCGACCACGTGACCCTGGAGGCGTCAGGTGGCGAGTCGGAGGGCTTCGACGGTCTGTTCGACATGAAGAACAACACCCAGTACGTGACGCTGTCCTACAGCATCCTGCGCAACTCGGGCCGGGGTGGTCTGGTCGGTTCCAGCGAGAGCGACCGCTCGAACGGCTACGTGACCTACCACCACAACCTGTACGAGAACATCGATTCCCGTACGCCGTTGCTGCGTGGCGGCATCGGCCACATGTACAACAACTACTACGTCAACCTGCGGGAGTCCGGCATCAACTCCCGGGCGGGTGCGCGGGCCAAGGTGGACAACAACTACTTCGAGGACTCCAAGGACGTCCTCGGCACCTTCTACACCAGCGAGGCCGGCTACTGGCAGGTCGGCGGCAACATCTTCGACAACGTGAGCTGGTCGAGCCGTGGTGGGGACACCAACCCGGCCGGGCCGAACCCGCAGTCCAACACCAGCGTCAGCATTCCGTACTCGTACCCGATGGACGGGGCGAGCTGCGTGCCCAACCTGGTCCGGCAGCTCGCCGGCGCGAACAAGGGCAACCGGGTGTCGAACGGCAGCTGCACACCGCAGAGCCCGCCGCCGACGACCGCTCCGCCGACGACCGCTCCGCCGACGACTGCCCCGCCGACGACCGCTCCGCCGACGACCGCCCCGCCCACCAGCCCGCCGCCGAACCCGGGCGGGACCAACCTGAGCATCGGGGCCGGCTCCGACGGGTCGAGCAAGGCCAGCGGCACCAGCTACGGCGACGTGCGCGATGGTGACATGGGCAGCTACTGGTCGCCGAACGGATCGACCGGCCGGATCTCGATCAAGTGGGGGTCCGACACCAGGGTCGGCGCGATCAACATCCGGGAGGCGTCCGGTGCCGTCGGCAACATCGGGTCGTGGCGGGTCGTCAACAACGACAACGGCGCTGTCCTGGCCACCGGTAGCGGGGCCGGCGTGATCACCTTCTCGCCGACCACCCTCCGGAAGATCAACTTCGAGATCACCAGTTCCAGCGGTACGCCGAGGGTCGCCGAGTTCGAGACGTACGGCGGCTGACCAGGCCCTGCCCTGCGGCCCGGTCCGGCAGTGGCATCGCTGGAAACGGTAGTCGCGCCACGTGGCGGAACACGAGCGGGGATCGTCGCACCTGACGGTCCCCGCTCCACCGCGTCGCGCGTGTCCTGACTGACCGGTCGGGCGGCGGGACTGGTCAATCTCGCGGGTCGACGACCGTGATTCCCGCGTCCTTCGCGGCAGCAGCCAGCCGGTCGTCGTAGGTGGCCAGGCCGGTCAGGTCCGTGCCGAGGACCCGCGCGGTGGCCAGGTGAATCGCGTCCAGTGACCGCAGCATCCGGTCCGGCTCGTCCATCGCCGCGTTCACGACCTCGTCGTCGATGCTCACGTAGCCGAAGGCCGACAGGAGGGCTCTCGCGTCCGGCAGGGCCACCGGCATGACCCGGCTGACGGCCCGGATCACCTCGATCCGCAGTAACGTCGAGCTGACCCACGAAGCGCCGCCGCTGTCGTCGTAGAACGCGGCGAACGCGCGGGAATGGCTTTCTTCGGCCAGCAACTTGAGCGCGGCAGACGTGTCGATGTAGTAGAGACTCACCAGTCTTCCTCGTCGCGCAGCGCCGCTAGGGTGTCCCCCAGCCGGTCGGTGCCGTCCCCGGCCCGCATCCGTGGCCGGAATCCCGGCCGTACCGCCAACTGTGCCCGGCCTGCCTCGACCAGGCGGTCCAGCGCTGGCGTGGGCTCACGCTCGCCCACCGGCACGATCCGCGCCACCAGTCTTCCGTACTCCGTCACATCGATCGTCTCGCCGTGTCGCACCCGCGCCAGCACCTCGCTGGTGTTGTGGCGTAGCTCCCGAAGACCCACCGAGTGCTCACTGAGAGTCATGGCACCAATGTATCACAATTTTGTGGCCACATGGACGGCGGCCGACGTCGTGGCCCGATCTGGGCGGCCGGCATCGCGGGGGGAGAGGGGACCCGGCCATCACACCAGTCTCTGCGATGATGGCGGGATGTCCGCCGGTGCCACCTCGCCCGCCCAGCCGTTCGCGCACCTGCAAGCGCAGAACGTCGCGCTGTACCGGGACGTGCTGAACGCCTTCGTCCGGGCGAAACGTCGGTTCACCGTACATCTGCGTCCGGAGGACGTCCTGGCCGAGATCGGTCCCGGGGCGTCATTGGAGGCCGTCGCGGCGGCGCTGGCCCAACTCGCCGACTGGGGCAACCTGCGGGCCGACCCGGACACCGGACGGGTCACCACCGTGGAAGACTTCCACCGCGCCCGCTACCTCTACCAGCTGAGCGCGCACGGCCACGCCGCAGAGCAGGCGATCACCACGTACGAGGAGGCGATCGGCCGGCGCGGTGCCCTGCAGTCGGTGGCGCTGTCCGACATCGCCGACCAGCTGCGCGCCCTGCTGGGGATCGCCACCGAGGCCGCGACCGGGTCCGCGTCCGACCCGGCAAAGACCCACCTGCTGATGCTGAGCCTGGTCGAGCGGTTCACCGGGCTGGCCGACAACGCTCAGGCGTTCATGGCGTCGCTGCGGCGGGCCGTCGACTTCGCCGACGCGGACGTGGCGGCCTTCCTCGCGTACAAGGAACAACTGATCACCTACATCGAACGGTTCATCGCCGACCTCGCCAACCGGGGCGCGGAGATCGCCGGCCTCGCCCACCAGATCGAAGCGACCGGCGTAGGCCCGCTCCTGGAGATCGCGGCCCGCCGGGAGGCCGCCGACGCCGCACCCGGCGAGGATGCCGACGACCAGGCACTGCACCAGGCGCGGGTGGTCTGGCAGCAACGCTGGAACGGGCTGCGGGACTGGTTCGTCAGCGGCGACGCCAGCCGGCAGTCCCAGGCCCGGCTGCTGCGTACCGCCGCCATCGGCGCGATCCGGCAACTCCTCGGCGCGGTGGCGTCGATCAACGAACGCCGGGCCGGCCGCTCGGACCGGTCGGCCGACTTCCGGTCGCTGGCGCTGTGGTTCGCGCAGGCCCCCGACGACGAGGCCGCGCACCGGCTGTGGCACACGGCGTTCGGCCTGTCGCCGGTACGGCACCTGACCGTCACCACCGAAACCCTGACCATGGTCGAGCAACGACCGGTACCGGCGTCGACGTCCTGGGCCCTGGCACCCCGGCTGGAAATCAGCCCCCGACTGCGCAAGACCGGATCGTACGAGCGGCGCGGCTCGCCGAGCCGGGTGCTGGACCGTTCCACACAGCGACGCCAGCTGGCCGAGCGCGCCGAGCGGGAGACCGCGCAGACGGCCCGCGCCCGGGCAGCGCTGGCGACCGCCGGGCCCGTTCCGCTGTCGCGCCTCGGTGAATTGGACACCGCCGAGTTCCGACTCTTCCTTCAGCTGCTGGGCGACGCGCTGGCGGCCCAGCCGCCGGGCGCGGCGCAGGTGAGCACCACCACCTCCGACGGCACGCTGCGGGTACGTCTGGTCCGCGTCGACGGGGCACCGCCGGTGCGGATCGTGACCGCCGACGGGGTGCTCACCGGGCCGGAACATCTGGTCGACATCACCGACCTGGCTCCGACCGGAGGTGACCTGGCCGCTGCCGGAGGTGACCTGGCCTCTGCCGGAGCTGACCTCGCGTCGGTCGGGGTGCCCGGATGAAGGCGCGCGGCCCGGCCGATGGCGACTCCTCCGGCCGGTTGCCGCGGGCCGCCCGGCTGCTGCTCGCCCGCCCGCTGCTGGTCGCCGGGCTGACCCCGGACGAGGAGTTCCGGCTGGTCCGCACGTACGCCGCGGAGCTGCGCGAGTGGTTCGACCGGGAAACCGGGTGGCGGCTGGTCGCCGACGCCCAGACGATCCGGCTGATGAAGCTGACCGCCGACCCGGACGACCAGACCCACCCGGCCCGGGACCCGAAGGCCAAGACCCCGTTCTCCCGGCAACGGTACGTGTTGACCTGCCTCGCCCTGGCCGCGCTGGAACGCGCCGACGGGCAGATCACCCTGGGCCGGCTGGCGGAGGACGTGGTGCTGGCGGCCGCCGATCCGGCGCTGGCCGCCACCGGGTTCACGTTCGCCCTGGACCGGCGGGAGCGGCGGGCCGACATGGTGGCGGTGGTGCGGCTGCTGCTGCACTGGGGGGTGCTGCGCCGGGTGGCCGGCCACGAGGACGCGTACCTCGGCACCAGCGGCGACGTCCTCTACGACGTGGACCGGCGGGTGATCGCCGGGCTGCTGGCCAGCAGTCGTGGCCCGTCGATGATCGGTGACGTGGCACCGGACGGCCGGTTGGCGGCGCTGATCGTCGAGGTCGTGCCCGACGTCGACGACGCCCGCAACCGGGCGTTGCGGCACCGGCTCACCCGCCTGCTACTCGAACAGCCGGTGGTCTACTACGACGAGTTGACCGAGGCCGAGCTGACCTACCTGACCAGCCAGCGGTACGCCATCCTGAACCGGATCGCCCAACTGACCGGGCTGGTCGGCGAGGTACGGGCCGAAGGGGTCGCGATGGTGGACCCGGCCGACGAGTTGACCGACGTCCGGATGCCGGCCGAAGGGATGCAGAGCCACCTGACGTTGTTGCTGGCGGAGCGGATCGCGGTGGCCGGCCCGGGCGGGCTGCGGGTCAGCGAGCTGCACCGGCACACCCGTGAGCTGGCCCGGGCGCACCGGTCGTACTGGCGGAAGCACGCCACCGATCCGGGTGCCGAGATCGAACTGGTCGCCACCTCGGTGGACGCGCTGCGCGCTCTCAAGCTGATCTCGGTCGAGCCGGGCGACGACCAGCTGGTCGTCGCCCGCCCGGCGATCGCCCGGTACGCGCTGGCGGAGCCGACCATCCGGGAGACCCGTACCGCCGCCCGCTGACCATTGCGTTCCACCGATGATCCGTTACGCCGACGAGAGGAAGTACCCGTCACCGTGACTGCCGCAGCCATCACCGCCACCGCTTCGGCGCGGACACCGGACCGGGACCTGCCGGTGCCGGACCGGGAACGGTGGCAGCCACTGAGGTCCGGGCTGGTGGACATCTTCTACTACGACCAGGAGGAGTTCCACTTCCACGGCGGCAGTCTGCTGTTGCGCGGCAACAACGGCACCGGCAAGTCGAAGGTCCTCGCGTTGACCGTACCGTTCCTGTTGGACGGTGAGCTGGCACCGTACCGGGTGGAGCCCGACGGAGACCCACACAAACGGATGGAGTGGAACCTGCTGCTCGGCGGCCGGCACCCGCACCCGGAGCGGACCGGCTACACCTGGCTGGAGTTCGGCCGCCGCGACGCCGACGGAACCGCCCGCTACCTGACCATCGGCTGTGGACTGAAAGCGGTGGCCGGGCGCGGAATCGCCCGGCACTGGTACTTCACCACCAGCCAACGGATCGGCGCCGATCTGCAGTTGCTCACCCCCACCGGTACGGCGTCCACCCGGGACCGGCTGCGGGACGCGATCGGCCCGGCCGGGATGATCTACGACCGGGCCGTCGACTACCGGCGGGCGGTCGACGAGGCACTGTTCGGCCTGGGTGACCGGTACGACGCACTGGTGTCCTTGCTGATCAAGCTGCGGCAGCCGCAGCTGTCGAAGCGTCCGGACGAGAAGACCCTGTCCCGGGCGCTCGGCGACGCGCTGCCACCGCTGGACGAGAACCTGATCGCCCAGGTCGCCGAGGCGTTCCGGGGGCTCGACGACGAGCGGGAGACGCTGACCGAGCTGCGGGAGACGAAGAAGGCCGCCGACGACTTCCTCACCCGTTACCGGCAGTACGCGCGGATCGCGACGAAGCGCAAGGCCGCGATGCTGCGGCAGCAGCACAGCCGGTACGAGCAGCTGGGCCGCGAGCTGGGCGAGGCGCAGCGGGCGCACGAGCAGGCTGACCAGGCGGTACGCGAGGCCGAGGTCCAGCTGGCGGCGCTGGACGCGCGCGGCACCGAGTTGGAGGCGCGGCGGCGGGCCCTCGCCGAGAGCCCGCAGGCACGCACCGCCGAGCATCTGCGTCGGCTGCGGGAGGCGGCCGATCAGTTGGCCGCGTTCGCCGACCGGCAGGCTAAACGCCTGCGTGACGTCGAGGCGGAGGCGGCGCAGACCCGGCGTACCGCCGAGCAGACCGCCGAGGAACTGCAGACTGCCCAGGAGGAGGAGGCGGCGGCGCGGACCCGGGTGGCGGACGGCGCGGTGGTTGCGCGGATCGCCGACCGGCACCGAGACCGGGTCCTCACCGCTCTGCCGGACGAGCTGCGCGGCGACCGGCCCCAACCCCGGCTGGCCGACGGCCCGGCCGGTGGGCTCGACGAGGCGCGCCGGGCCGCCGACCAGCTGGTCGCAGACCGGCGGGCCGCGCTGCGTACCCTCGATCGGCTCCGTACCGCCGCCGAGCTGGCCCGGATCCGGGCCGATCGCGCCCGGGAAGAGGTCGACCGGCTCGATGCCGAGATGGCGGCGGCCGACGAAGCGGTCACCGACGCCGAGACCGTCGCCGCCGAGCAGGGCGAGACCCTGGTACGGCGGACCGGCGAGTACCTGACCGGGCTCGTCGAGCTGTCGATCGCTGACCCGGAGGCGGTGCTCGGCCGGTTGGACTCGTGGGTGAGCACCCTGGACGGGGACAACCCGGCAGCCCGGGAGGTGACCGCCGCCAGCCGGGCGGCCGCCGAGGCGATCGCCCGAGCCGACGCGGCGGTGGAGGCCGAGCAGCGGCGGGTCGCCGACCGGGTCGGAGAGATCGACGCCGAGTTGCGTCGGCTGACAGACGGGGCGCACCAGCCGCCGCCGGCACCGCACACCCGGTCCCCGCAGGTACGCCTCGACCGACCGGGTGCGCCACTGTGGCGGGTCGTCGACTTCGTCGAAGACGTGCCACCGCAGGTGCGCGCCGGCATCGAGGCGGCGTTGGAGGCCGCCGGGGTGCTCGACGCGTGGATCGACCCGGACGGCATGGTCCGGGACCCGGACAGCGGCGACGCGCTGCTGCGTCCTACCGTCGAGGTGGCGACGAACCTCGGCACGCTGCTGCGCCCGGCCATCGACGACGCCGACCCGTACGCCGCCGCGTTGACCGGGCGGACCGTCGCCGCCGTTCTCGCCGCGATCGGCCTCGGCGCGGACTCCGGCGCGCCGACCTGGGTCGGCACCGACGGCGGCTTCGGCATCGGCGTCGTCACCGGGCGGTGGACCAAACCGGACGCGGAACACATCGGCGACGGTGCCCGGGAGGCGGCCCGCCGGGCCCGGATCGCCGCGCTGCGCGCCGAGGCCGATGAACTCGCCACCGTGTCGGCCGATCTCGCCGAGCGGCGCGCCACACTGGCCGATCGCCGGCAGACGGCCGGCCAGGAAACCGAGAGTCTCCCCTCCGACCAGCCACTGCGCGAGGCGCACACCCTGGTCCGTGGTGCCCACCAGCTGCGCCGGGACACCGCCGGCCGGCGTGGCGAGGCGGCGGCGCGACACCGTACGGCGGTCTCGGCGGCGCGGACGGCGCTGGCCGAGGCGACCGAGTTCGCCGACGACGTGGGTCTGCCCCACGACGCCGACGGGCTGGCCGAGGTCCGCGACGGGCTGCAGAACTACCAGGTGACGCTGGCCGCCTGGTGGCCCACCCTGACCGGGGTACGCGACGCGACGCGACGCCGTGCCGAGGCGTTTCGCACGTACGAGGAGAAGCAGGAGCAGCTCGAACCGGCCGCGATCGAGGCGGCTGAGGCCGCCGAGACGGCCCGGCTGGCCCGGGTGGAGTTCGAGACGTTGGACGCGACCGCCGGCGCGACCGTTGCCGAGCTGGAACGCCAGCTCCGCGAGGTGGCCGACGCCGAACACGCGTGTCAGCGGGAAAGCCGGGAGACCCGGCAGCGCGAACGCGACGCCTGGGGTGCCCGGGGCGACGCCGACGGGCGACGGGACCGGCTGACCGGCGAGCTGGCGGAGGCCACCGCCACCCGGGACGCCGCCGTCGAGGTGCTGCGGGCCTTCGCTGACACCGGCCTGATCGCCCTGGCCTGCCCCGAGCAGGAACTCCCGGACACCCGACAGCTGTGGGCGACGACCCCGGCGGTCGCCGTGGCGCGCGGCGTCGACCGGCTGCTCGCCGACGTCGACGACGGCGACCGCCCCTGGGAACGCATCCAGCACCAGGTCAGCCTCGACATGAAGGTGCTCACCGACAGCCTGTCCCGACACGGACACCAGGTGCTGCCCGCCGTCCGAGAGGACACCATGATCGTCGAGGTGGTGTTCCAGGGGCACAACCGCTCCGTCGCGGACCTGTCCGCCGCCCTGGTCACCGAGATCGACGAACGGCAGCGGGTGCTCTCCGCCCACGAACGGGAGGTGCTGGAAACCCACCTGGTCAACGAGGTCGCCGGGGCGTTGCAGGAGCTGGTCGCCGGAGCCGAGCAGCAGGTGGCGACGATGAACGACGAGTTGCAGGACCGGCCCACCTCCACCGGCATGCGGCTGCGGCTGCTGTGGCGGCCCACCCGCGACGCCCCGCCCGGCCTGACCGAGCTGCGCGCCCGGCAGCTGCGGCAGAGCACCGACGTGTGGAACGACGCCGACCGGCGGGCGATCGGCGATTTCCTGCAGGAGCAGATCAGCCGGGAACGACTGCGGGACGAGGCGGCCACCTGGCACGAGCAGCTCACCCGGGCGCTGGACTACCGGGCCTGGCACGAATTCGCGATCCAGCGCCACCAGGACGGGCAGTGGCGGCCGGCCACCGGCCCCGCTTCCGGCGGTGAGCGGGTGTTGGCCGCCAGCATTCCGCTGTTCGCCGCCGCCTCCTCGTACTACGGCTCGGCGGGAAACCCGTACGCGCCTCGGTTGATCGCCCTCGACGAGGCGTTCGCCGGGGTCGACGACGACTCCCGGGCCAAGTGCCTCGGGCTGCTCGCCACCTTCGATCTGGACGTGGTGATGACCAGCGAACGGGAGTGGGGCTGCTATCCGCAGGTGCCCGGACTGGGCATCGCGCAGCTTGCCCGGCACGACGGCATCGACGCCGTCCTGGTCACCCCGTGGCGGTGGGACGGGCGGGAACGGCACCGGATGCGTCGCGTCGAGTTGTCAGTGCCGCAGCAGCGGCCGACCCGACCGGACGGCGAACCGGACCCGGCCGGGCCGGACCGGGCCGGACCTGACGGCGCGGCGCAGCCCGGCCTGTGGTCCGCCGAGTGACCGGGCCGGACCTTGATCGGCTGCGCCGTCAACTCGGCGCGGCCGACACCGAACGGGTCGTCCAGCGGCTGCGCCAGCGGATGGCCCAGGGCCGGCCGCTGACCGGTACCATCTCGCTGAGCCAGCCGACGCCGGCTGAGCGGCTGGCAGTGCAACGACTGCTGGGGCGCCCACCCGGCCGGGGCACGTCGTTGACGGTCAACCTCGATGACCTCGACCAGGTGGTCCGCCGCAGCGGCCTGCACCCGGGCGGGTTGGCCGCCGCCGTCGAGACCCTCGCCGGGCCGGTGCCGGTGATCGCCGAGGTCCGCGCCGCCGAGGACGCCGCCTGGCGTACCGCGCTGGCGCCGTTGGACCGGCTCGGCCGCCGCGCGCCCGACCTGGCCGATTGGTGCGGCGATCGTGCGACGCTCACGCTGCTTCGTCGACTGTCCGGTACGCCGGACGCGGCGGGCCGGCTCGTCGAGCACCTGGTGGCGGTGGTGGCGGCGTTGCCCGCCGACGGGACCCCGCTGGCCCGGCTCGCCGCGCACACCATCGGCGACGCGCACGCCCTCGACGCCGACCGTCCGCTGGCCACGCTCGTGCTGTCGGCCGTACGCGCCGTCTGGTGGCCCGGCGACGACGAACCGACCTCCCCGGCGCAGCGGCGGCGGGCGCTGTGGGACAGCGCCGGCGTCCTCGTCGACGAACTCTCGTCGACCGTGCTGACGCTCAACGTGGCGGCGAGTCCGGGTTGCCAGCTGTACGCGCTGACCGTGCCCGCCGCGACGACCGGTGAGCCGCTCGTGCTGACCCTGCGCCAACTCGGCCGGGAACGACCGACTTTCCCGGCCGACACCGTCTTCGTTTGCGAGAACCCGACCGTGCTGGCCGCGGCGGCCGACCTGCTCGGTCCGGCGTGTCCGCCGCTGGTCTGCGTCAACGGTCAGCCGAGCACGGCGGCGCTGCGGCTGCTGGCCGGCCTCGCGGCCAGCGGCGCACGGTTGCGTTACCACGGCGACTTCGACTGGGGCGGCGTACGGATCGCCAACCTGTTGCGCTCCCGGATGCCGTGGCAGCCGTGGCGCTACGACGCCGCCGCCTACCGGACGGCGGCGATGGGCACCTCGGCGGGAACGGTGGGTGCCAGGCCGGGAACGCTGACCGGCCAACCGGTCGACGCCAGCTGGGACGGCGAACTGACCGCCCTGATGCGCCGGCACGGTGTGCGCGTCGAGGAGGAGCTGGTCCTGGACACCCTCCTCGCCGACCTGTCCACAGTCCGGTGACACCGACCGGGCCAGCCGTCGGACAGGACCTTGTCGAGGGTGGCGCACGGGCTGTGGAACGCCGCCGCGCTCAGCACGGTCCTCGTCAGCTACGGCTGAGCAGGGCGTGCGAGCCCGCTCTCACCCGGTTCGGACCAGCTGCCGGTCACCGCCGGATCGCCGTACGGACGAGGCCGGCGACGGCCCGGGACCGGTTGTCCGGCAGCCAGGCCAGCACGGTCGTGACGTGCGGCGCGTCGGTCAACGGTACGGCGGTGTGCGCGCTCCACAGCCACGACCGGGACGAGGCACAGAGCACCGCCATCGTGTGCCCGAGGGCGATCAGCTGGGCCAACTGCGACTGGTCGTGGATTTCCGGCCCCGGCCCCGGCTCGTACGTACCGTCGGGGCGCGGCCAGCGGGCGAGCGGCAGCCCCGGCACGTCACTGACGTCGGCCATGGTCAGCGACGTACGGGTGGTGAGCGGATGCCCGGCCGGCAGGATCGCGACCTGTTGCTCGGTCAGCAGATCCTCGGTGTCGAGCCCGGCGAGCGAGTCGAACGGCCGCTGCATGAGCGCGACGTCGGCGCGGCCGTCGCGCAACATCCGGGCCTGATCGCCCAGGCCGCACAGCACGACGTCGATCTCGGCGGCGTCGGGTTCGGCGGCGTGCGCGTCGAGCAGCTTCTGCAGCAGTTCGTGGCCCGCGCCGGCCTTCGTGACCAGGGTCAGCCGGTGGACACCGGCGGCGGCGCGGCGGGTACGCCGGGCGGCTGCGGCGGTGGCGGCCAGGATCGCGCGGGCCTCGTCGAGCAGCACCTGACCGGCGTCGGTCAGCGCCACGCCCCGCCGGTCGCGGTCGAGCAGGGTGACGCCGAGCCGACGTTCCAGCTGGGCGATCGCGCGGGACAGCGGCGGCTGGGCGATGCCGAGCCGGTCGGCCGCTCGGCTGAAGTGCAGCTCCTCGGCGACCGTGACGAAATATCGCAGCTCACGGGTCTCCAGCGTGTCCACGCCGACAACGATACGTCGGTGATACCCACCGGGTATGACAGCAGCACCGAAACGGTGTAACGACGGTGTCGATCGCCGCGCCACCATCGGCGTCATGACCGACACGAAGACCGCGCTGGTCACCGGCGCGAACAAGGGACTGGGCTACGAGATCGCCGCCGGGCTCGGCGCGAAGGGCCACCGGGTGGCGGTGGGCGCGCGCGACGCCGCCCGTGGCGAGGCGGCCGTCAAGGCGCTCCGCGCGGCCGGCGTCGACGCGTTCGCCGTACCGCTGGACGTCACCGACGACCGCAGCGTCGCCGAAGCCGCACGACTGATCGAACGTACCGCTGGCGGACTGGACGTCCTGGTCAACAACGCCGGCATCTCCGGGGAGACCGGGCCGGGGTGGGAGCAGGACCCGACCACGCTCGACATCGACGCCGTACGCGAGATCGTCGACACCAACGTGTACGGCGTGATCCGGGTGACCAACGCGATGCTGCCCATGCTGCGTCGGTCGCCGTCGCCGCGCATCGTCAACGTCTCCAGCAGCGTCGCTTCACTGACCTGGCAGTCGGACCCGGACATCAACGTCGGCCCGATCATGGCGGCCTACTCGCCGACGAAGACGTACCTCAACGCGATCACCGTGCACTACGTACGGCACCTCGCCGACACCGACATCCTGATCAACGTCGCCTGCCCCGGCCTGGTCGCCACCGACTTCACCGGCGGTGTCGGACGTCCGGTCAAGGAGGCCGCCGCCACCCCGATCCGGCTGGCCACGCTGCCCGACGGCGGCCCGACCGGCACGTTCGTCAACGACGACGGCGTCATCCCCTGGTGACGCCGCCGCTTGGCGACCCCCGTCGCTGGTGACTCCGCGCGGATCAGCGGAGTCACCAGCGACGGACCGACCAGGGCTAGGCCGGCACGCCCGGCTGCTGGTTACCGGCGTCGTCGGTCTTGACCCGCTGGAAAGCGTCGGCGAAGCGCCGCTTCAGATGAGCCCGGCGGCGGCGTACCGGCCGATCAGGGTGGCGGCGCCGGGACCGAGCACGGCGGCGACCAGCGCGGATCGGCACGGCCCCGATTCCGGCGGCGGTGGTGGCGGCCGCGCTGATGGTGGCCCAGGCCATCTTGCGTTTGTGCGCGATGTCGTACCTCTGTAACGCCGACAGGGTTCGGCGCGCGGCCTCCGGCAACACCTCGGCGGTACGGTTGATCAGTTCGGCCACCCCGTGCGCGGGCCACCACGGCGTCGCGATCGCGGACGTGAACACGACCCGGTTGCTGGGTGACAGCGGCAGGTTCAGGTCCTCGATCTTCTTGCCGAATTCGAGCGCGTCGGCGGCTAACCGGGGATGGACTACATCCGTCCGCTGCTCGCCTGGATCGACGAGCGGGTCAGCCGGCCGTAGACCGTCCAGTAGGATCGGTCGAGCCGTCGCGCCGGTGGTACGACAGCCGGCTGTTCGGGCGTACGGATCGGGATCCGGAGGTTTTCGTGGTCGACCACGACGGCGCGTTGTCCAGCCGGCTCGACACGTCGGTGCCGCATCCGGCCCGCCGATACAACTACTGGCTCGGCGGCAAGGACAACTTCGCCGTCGACCGGGCCTCGGCGGACCAGATCGCGGCGGCTTGGCCGAGCGCGCCGATCGCCGCCCGGGAGAACCGTCGTTTTCTGGGGCGGGCGACTCGGTTCCTGGCCGGTGAGGTCGGCATCCGGCAGTTCCTCGACATCGGCACCGGCTTGCCGACCGCCGACAACACGCACGAGATCGCGCAGGCGATCGCGCCGGAGTCGCGGGTGGTGTACGTCGACAACGATCCGATGGTGATGGTGCACGCCCGGGCCCTGTTGACCAGCACCCCGCAGGGCAGGACGTCGTACATCGAAGCTGACCTGCGCGAGCCCGGCGAGATCCTGCATCATCCTGATCTGCTCGCCACCCTGGACCTGTCCCGGCCGGTGGGGCTGATGCTCGTCGCGGTGCTGCACTTCCTGCCCGGTGCGGGGGCGGCGGCACCGGTCGTCGCCGAGCTGGTCGACGCGCTGCCGTCGGGCAGCTACCTGGCCGTCACCAACGCGACCAAGGATTTCCTGCCGGCGCCGATCGCGGCGGTCTACGACAAGATGTTGGCCGCCGGGCAGACCGACATCTGGCCCCGGGACCGCGCCGAGTTCGCCGCGTTGTTCGAGGGCTTGGACCTCGTACCGCCCGGGATCGTGCCGGTGAGCGACTGGCGCACCGACGACGAGCCCCGGCCCCGCCCGGGGGCGTCCGACGTCTCGATGTACGGCGCGGTGGCCCGGATTCCCTGATCGCCAGGCCCGGTCGGCGGGCTCGGTCGCCAGGCCCGGGTGGCCCGGGTGGCCCGGGAGGCGATACTCGTTTCTGCCGTGATCCCCTTGGGGGATCATGATCCCCCAAGGGGATCACGGCAGAAAAGACATCCGCCTCCAGCAGCGGCAATACTCGGGAACTACGGTCACCGCCGATGCGAGACCCTCGTTCGCTGCCGGCGCGACTACTCGGTCCAGACGTTCAGCGCCCAAATGCTGCGGCCGACGACGGGCTTTGGTCGTCAGCCCACGACCTGACTACCCGGGTACGCCCGGCGGGGGAGTCCAGCCGCCCGCGTTCACCGGCAGGTGGAGCCGGTGCCGCTCAAGTGGGAGCCGGAACGCCGCCGCCCGGCTCCGGATGGGGCCGGTTGC
The DNA here is from genome assembly GCF_029626025.1 of Solwaraspora sp. WMMD406. Taxonomy (NCBI): domain Bacteria; kingdom Bacillati; phylum Actinomycetota; class Actinomycetes; order Micromonosporales; family Micromonosporaceae; genus Solwaraspora; species Solwaraspora sp. WMMD406. The sequence goes on along the minus strand of NZ_JARUBF010000001.1, from coordinate 6,772,522 downwards.
ACTGTCCATCTAGGCTCGACATCTTCGACTCCCGCGCGTACGTCCTGGATCGGCTCAACGAGGAGTACGACCCACCAGCGGCCGTCTCCGACCTGCCGGGCCGCTACTCCGCCTCCTGACCGACCCGACCGCGAACTCGTTGACGACTGTCCCTCGTTAGCGCGGTGCTCTACCGATCGCAGCAACAGGGGAACGGGTGGTAGCGCTCCTTGGTGCCGACGGTAACCCCGACGCCCGACCTCGTCAGCGAGGCGTTTCTGGTGGCCTGGCGACGCCTGCCGGACGTGCCGGCCACCGACCCGCTGCCCTGGCTGTACGCCACCACCCGGCACCTGATCGGCAACGAGATCCGAGGCCGGGAGCGGCAGGCGAGGCTGACGACCCGGCTGGGCGCGGTCGTCGAGACGGTCACGGCCGACCACGCCGACGTCGTGATCGACCAGGTACGGGTACGCCACGCGCTGGCACAACTGTCCGAAGCAGACCAGGAGGCGCTGCGGCTGGCCGCCTGGGAAGGGCTCGACGCCACCGCCGCCGCCACCGTCATGGGGTGCAGTCGTACCGCGTACAAGGTGCGGTTGTTTCGGGCCCGGCGGCGCCTGGCGGCCGTGTTGGCGCCGACCGCGACCAGGACGCCTGCGGACGCCGCGCTCTCCCCGCTGGCAAACGAAGGAGGACAATGATGGAGACCGATCGATTGATGTGCGGCGCGGATCCCGTCGCGGACTGGCGGGTGGACGCCGAATCGTCTCAGGCGGCCCCGGCGGTACCACCCCCGCGTACGCGGTGACCACGAACCCGGACGGCTCGGTGGAGCTGATCGTGGAGTGGGACCGGCTTGATGATCCAGCTGGTCTCGCCGCCGACCTGCGCCAAGCCGGCGTACCGACCGAGGTACGCACCGGGCTGCCGGAGCGCTTCTGCCCCGGTGTCGATGCCCGGGGCTACACGAGTGAGGCGCTCAACCGGCTCGGGCCCGAGGGCAAACCGGTCTCCACCGACGGGTACACCATGCAGCCGGAGCTGTTCCCCGACGGAAGTATCCTGGTCATTTCGACGTATGCCGACACGCAGACGCAGGTCTTCTACACGATGATGTACCTCGCGCCGGCCGCCTCCACCTCATGCACCTTGACCGGCACACTGGGAGAATGCGCTTAACTGGGCCCAGCCCGCACCCGACCAGGATCATGTGGCCACAACCAGCCGAGTGAGCGTTTGTCGGCCGTCCGAAGGCGGTGCGGGGCGGGCGGACAACACCAGCCACCAGCCGTACGATCGTGCGGTTACGCCCCTGCGATTCGCATCCGTCAGTGGTAGAGCCGGCACGCCACGGCCGGTCAGCCGGGGGTGAGCAGGCAGAATTCGTTGCCTTCCGGGTCGGCGAAGACCCTCCACGGGATGTCGTCTCGGCCGAGATCGACAGGGGCGGCGCCGAGGGCACGCAGTCGGGCCGCTTCGGCGTCGAGGTCGTCATCCGGGTACGGGCGGACGTCGAGGTGGACGCGGTTCCACCCAATTTTCACGTCCGGCGTACGGACGAACTCCAGGTACGGGCCGACACCAGCGGCGGAGCGCAGCCGCGCGGTGTCGTCGGTCACCTCGTACAGGGTCCAGTCCGTGACCTGGCTCCAGAAGCGGGCCATGGCTCGCGGGTCCACGCAGTCGACCACGACCGCGGCGATCGGCCCGGTGTCTGCGTAGATCGGCCGGGGCTCCAACACGCAGAACTCGTTGCCTTCCGGGTCGGCCAGGACGGTCCACGGCACGTCACCCTGGCCGATGTCGACGGGGGTCGCGCCGAGCTTCCGCAGCCGGGCGACCAGCTCTGCCTGATGGGCCGTCGAGGTGGTGGCGAGGTCGAGGTGTACGCGGTTCTTCACCGTCTTGGGTTCCGGTGAGACGACCAGGTCGATGCAGACGGCAACCGGGTCGGGGTAGACGAAGCCTTCGGGTTCGAGGTTGGTCACGCCCGGTCCCTCGCTGGAGACTTCCCAGCCGAGCACGTCCGCCCAGAAACCGCCCAACGCGGAGTCGCTCCGGGCCTTCATGTTGATCTGCACCAGCCGCGTAACCACCCCGACGATGTTATAGGGATTTCGGCATGGCGAGCTGGCAGGTATGGACAGTGTGTAGGCTCCGCTATCGTCCGACCATGTATTCCGTCGCCACATCGTGGAGATCGGCCATATCCGTCCCGTGTCAGTCAGGAAGCGGCACCGCCACCACCGTCATCAGGGTGTTCAGACCGGCGAAGTCGTCGGGATTGGTGGTGTAGAGCGGTAGGCGGTTTCCGATGGCGACACTCGCGATCATGAGATCAGCCGTCCGTGCTCTCGGCTTGCGACCTGCCGCCAGCACGGCCGCGACCACTCTGCCGAACGCTCGTGCCGCCTCCGCGTCGAACGGCAGCGCATCGAACTCGGATTCGGCCCGCTGAAGTACGTCCAACCGGCGGGCGCGCTCGGCTGGATCATCGGTGTGATGCGGACCTGCCGACAGCTCCGCGAGGGTGACGCTGCTGATCGACATCGTGTCCGGCAGCCGGGCATGGTCGATCTGCCGGCGCAGGATAAGGATGTTGGTGTCGAGTAGGCCGTGCGTCTCAGACTTCATACGGGTCCCGGAGGCCACCGTCCATGGCGCTGTCTGCGTCGGCACGGAACCGCGCAGCATCCATGACCGGTGCGTTGGCTGACACGCCCGCGAACTGCTCACGGGTGACCACCCGGTGCCGACGCAGCGGGATCAGCTCGCCGATGGGGGTGCCGTTGCGAGTGACGATGAACGACTCACCGTGCTCCACCGCATCCATGATCTGTCCCGATTTCGCCCGGAGATCCCGTTGAGTGAGTTCCGCTGCCACACCGGAAGCCTAGCATGGTGTAGCACGGGGTGCTACACGGTGGCACTCGCCGCGCGGACGACAGATGCCCGCGCCATCGGCAGCCGGCGGGTGCGGGCTTACGCCGCCGTCGTGAGCTGCCGCCGCCGGTACGGAACGCGATGCTGCGTCACCCGTCGCCCAGGATTCGCGGCGTGCTGGCCCGCTAGACGGCGTTACCCGCAGGCAAGCCACCATGTCGTACGGGTCAGTCCGTACGGACGTCGATGCTGTCTTCGGTGAGCCAGCCCAGCAGTTGCCCGAACGTGGGGTCGGTGGCACGGTCGGGCCGGTCCAGGTGCTCCCGAGCCACGGTCGAGTGCCGCCAGACCAGCCTGAACGGCGACGCCGCGCCCCAGCCGCCTCGGGCGCAGTCGTGTAGCGCGTCGGGGTTCGAGCCGAAGTAGCCGCCCGGCCCGTTGACCGCTTCACCGATGGCGCAGTAGAAGCCTCCGACGTCGGTGACGTTCCGTCCGTCGACCTCGTAGATGCTGCCGGCCGGCTTGTCCGGGGCGTCGTGGCGGTGGTACGCCAGCGCTGTCATCGTCCACTGGTGCCGGAGATCGCGGTCGTAGCCCGCCCATCGGCCGGGTTTGGCCGGTCGGCCGGATCGCCAGAGCTCCCAGATGCTTCGTGCCCCGTACGGCATGGGATTGGCGATGGGGGTGTCGAGGGTGACATCGACCAGACCACCGCCGAGGGCCGATGGGCGGACCGCCGTCACCGCACCTTGGAGATGGACGCCGACCACCTTGGTTGCGCTGCCGTCGTCTGCCAGGCTGGCGATGGAGGCACGAATCCGCCGGCGCCAGGCCGCCCCACCAGGGTTGCCCACGTCGAGAGCTAGCGCGTCGAGAGCACGTCCCATCGGCGGCATCGGCTGGCATCCGAGCAGCACCGCCGGCCGAGCCACCGCTAGCGAGGGGGACTGGCTCTCGTCGAACAGCCCCTCGATGTCGACGCACGCGGCGATCGCCTTGCTCGGGCTGTCCTCGTCTTCGTCCTCGTCGACCAGCAACCAACGAAACGGCGGCGTACGGTGCCAGAGCCGCAGTAGCTCTCCAGATGCCCTGCCACCAGCCATGGAGCGACCGTACCGGGTGCACCGCACTGCCCGGAGCCGATCGTCGCCGCGCTCGTCGAGGGCCCCGATCCGGCGTTTCCTGCTGTCGGACGACAGGTTTCGTGCGATCCCGGTGGTTCAGTCATCGTCTGGTAACCGCAACAGACACATGGGTACGGGCAGCCCCATGCGTCTGGATCAGTCGGTGTCACTGGCAGCCAGCACTGCCAGTCGCCGCCGGTCCGGTGACACCACTGCCAGACCGATGTCCCAGGCGATGTTGTCGAACCATGCGGTGGAGCGGGCGAACGAAAACCACGAGCAGCGATGCGCCAGCGTCTCGACGTCACCGGCAGGGGCGTCGTGCGCGGCACCGGCCAGCGCCGCAACGGACCGCCAGGCCAGCAACCTTCCGTACGCTCCGTACTCGCCGCGGTTGTACGCGCCCCCGGTCGACGCCGCTGAGAACAACTGCTGCCATGCCTGCAGCGCCGAGCATGCGCCGAGTCCGGTTGTCATGCCCTGGGCGCATTCCAGGCCGACGCTCACCAGCGCATCACCGACCGCGTCCGGCGGGAGGTCGTCGTCGAACGCGAACGTCCGTGCCTCGATACGGCCGTTGGATTCGTCGGCCCAGTTGTGGACCGCCGCACTGAGCGGGACCGCCTCGTTGGATGCGGTCGTCTCCTGCCAACGGGGAACAGGACCGTGCCCGTGAACGGGCTCCGCCGCCATGGCTGGTAGGTCCTGGCTTTCCCCTCCGATGTGGTACCGGGGAAGGCCGGGGCGTCCTTCGATCGGAGTCAACGACAACGGAAGCCAGCCGAGCGGATGATGGCGCCAATGCGGCGAGACAGCCCATCGATGGTGTACCTCGGCTCCGCGCAACACCAGTTCCTGCAGCAGGCAGGCCCGCAGCTCCTCCGATCTGCCCGCGTCGAACACGACGTCCAAGTCGGCGACGGTGTGGGCCGAAGCGAGCAGGGACGCGGCGTACCGGACCTGGCGACGGTCCTGCACGACGGCGATCAGCCGGACAGCCTGGTCGATCGCCCCTGGCGTCAAAGTCAGCAGCCGCAGCGTCCGGTCGAAAAAGCTGCGGTACTGCCACGGCGCTGTCGGGTCGCCCCCGTACCTGCGCCACGCCGCGATGCCGAGATCCGCGACGAAGCGCGCGTCGCCGGCACTGAGATTCTGCTCGGCGAGCTCCCACACCCCCGTCACGTCGCCCAGCTCGGCGAGGCCAGCCACAATGCTCCGGGGATCGTCAATGCTCCGGGGATCGTCATCCACGCCGAGGACCCTAGCCCGCGTGACCTCGTATCGGGATGCCGGCGAGTCTGATCGACCACTGCGCCCGGCAGCAGCATGGGTCAGCAGAGGAGGTCGCCGCAGTACATGAGGATGGCGGCCGAGGCGTGCCTGGTCGCGCTCTGTCCGTCTTTGCTGTAGGTGACCGTGGCGTCGATGAAGTGATCCTGGTTGTTCGACACGGCCACCGCGCACGATGACGACGTGGAGGTGCAACCGGTGATCACGTGCTGGTAGGTCCCGCTGATGTTCCACGAGTAGGTGTACCCGCCGCCCGATTGGTTGAGGACCGCGAAGCCGACATTGTAGGAATATGCAGGAACCGTGTTGAGGCAGTAGGTCCGCCAAATGGCATCTGACCCCGGCACCACGCGGCAGCCAAAGGTCTCGTTGCCGAACGCCTGAGCGGGTGTCGCGGCGACCAGTGTCGACGATCCGGCGACCAGAAAAGCCACGGCGAAGAATGCCAGGACGCGTCGCAGATAGCGCCTCATGAATCTCCAATGATCGCGCTGAAGGGGATCCTCCGAGGAACCGGGAGGCTTCGAAGTCTAACTATCTACCCGCTCTTGGGCAAGATGTGAGTGATGAGACGCGTACCCGCAGTAATGATCACCTCGTGCTGCCGCAGGCTCTGGTCGGCACGCCGCGAGGGGGTGCGGTGGTCGCAGGATCATCGCGTTCTGCGGTAACTGCTGGTCGCGGCTCGGACCGCACCGCCCTGTCCCTGCTCCGCTGCTCCCCGAGTGGGCAGGCCAGACGTGACAGCTACCTGTGCCGGGCCGACACCTCGCGGGAGCGGGATCCTGAGCGACGGATATCCGTCACCGGCGCTGTGCCGCTGGGTCCGGTCGGAGCGCTCATGGTCCGACGACACGTCCGTCCCGATCGCGCAAGGATAGGGCGAACCGACCGCGTCCGCTTCCTGGGAGCCAACATGACTACGCCGTTCGATTCCACCGCCGACACACTCCGGCACAGCCTGCGCGTCGCTGACCTCATGAGCTCGCCGATCAAGGAACTGCTCGACCGGTCCATCCGTCACGACCTGAGCAAGACCATCGAGCCGGAGCGGTCGACGTACGACGAGTTCGTGCCGAAGCTGAACACCGCGACGTACGGCAGCGAGGAGTACCAGGCCGTGGTGGCGGCGATGGGTGACGGCCTTGCCCACCACTACGCGAACAACCGGCACCATCCGGAGCACTTTCCCAACGGCGTCCGCGACATGACCCTGGTCGATCTGATCGAGATGCTTGCCGACTGGAAGGCGGCTGCCGAACGCGGCCGGGACGGCGACCTCGCACAGGCTCTGGAGATCCACTGCGAGCGGTTCGGCCTCGCGCCCCAACTGATGGACATCCTCAGAAACACGGCTCGCCACTACGGTTGGCTCCCGGCCCGGCCAGGCCGCGACCTGCCGACCGAATAGCCAGCCACCGCAACGTCGCACTGCGAGTGAGGCTCGCCGTGTTTGTCGTGTCCGGTGCTACCGGCCGTACCGCCGTCGCAATGCGCCTGGTGGGTGTTATTGTCGAAGCAGCGCTACAAGCCGTCCGGGCTGCGGAAGCGGGTGTTGCGGGAGCTGGAGTTGTGGCTACACCAGTGGTACGCCGACGAAGGTGCCGGCTATCCGGATCGCCGGCACAGTTCTACACCGACTTCATCAACACCGAGCTGTCCACCCTCAGCGCGGACCGCACCGCCCTGTCCCTGCTCTGCGGCCTCCCCGAGTAGGACCCGACACTGTCCGACCCTGTTGGACGGTGCCAGGGTTCGGTAGGTTCGGCTTGTGGCGGGAGGCGACGGAGCGGTGGTCAATGAGCGTTGACGATGTGAAGCGCACCGTCGAGCTGGGCAACGAAGCAGTCCGGCAGGGGTGCCAGATCCTTGAGCAGGCGCTCGCCGAAGCAGTGGAGGCGGGTGCTCTGGCTCGGGCCACGATGCATGACAGCACCCATGACGAGGTGGAGAAGGCAAAGGCGAAGGTTGACTCGTTGGAACGTGAGGTCGAGTTGGCGATCCGGCGGTTCGAGGCTGCGATGCAGAACGCGAACGAGTACGTGGCGAAGCTCTGATGTCTGGGACCCTGGGCGACGTGGTGGCACAGCTCTACGCCGGGCGTGAGCGTCTCATCGCGGCAGCCGTGACCGCCAACCGCGCACAAGCCGACGCCGACCAGGCAGCGGCTCACTACCCCGAAGCTGCTCAGGGAAGCGACGATAAGTCAATCAAGACGGCGATCAGCGAGGTAAAGATCGCTGGGGCTAAAGCCGACCGGGTCGCCGGAATCCTGAACGATATCTGCGAGCACATCGTCGAGTACGTCGGCCACATTGCTCCAGGTGTAGCGCCTCCGGCTGGACCCAGAATCGATGTCTCCGGCGAGCGGCTCGTAGAGGAAGCACAGGGGGCCGGCAGCCGGGCCGATCGATTCGCGCGCCGTTTCGTGCAGAAGGCCGACTCCTCTGAAGGTAAGTAGTCCCAAGTCCCGTGGGTGACGGTGTGTAACTCGGACAGTTGGTGTGGGGTCGGGCGGTCGTGATGGTGTTGGGTTGCGGCTTGTTGCCGAGCTACGTGCAGCTGCTCCGGTGAACGCGCACGAGATCGACGCCAACGCTGCTGAACTCTTGGTGAAGGCGGCACTCGATCCGGATGTCGAGTCGGACTTCGACCCCGAGATCGACGCCATGCTCGCCAGTGCTGTCGATACGGCAAATCGACTCTGATGCTCGGTAGGCTGCGACCTGAGCGCTTCAGAGCGCACGTCATCGAGTTCCGGTAGCGCGCTACAGGGAGAATGTCCGAGAAGGCAATTCCTGTCCCTGTGCATCAAATGTGCTTCTATCTCGCGCCATCAATATGTGATGCCGGTCGCATTTTGATCTGCTGGATGGACTTCTTGCCCGCCTGGGTAAGAAGGGCAAGAAGTAGTCCTATCAATGCTCCGGCGGAATTGTGAAGCACATCGCCTACGTCGCCGAGCCTTCCGGTGGCTGTCTGGAACGCCTCAATGAGCAGCGACATTGTCGTTAGAAAAAGTAGAACCCGACCGGGACTGCGCGTGGCGATTGTGGCAAAGTGGGTGACAGGTGTGAAGATCGCAATGTTAGCGACCTTTTCGGCAGAGTTCCCAAAATTGATGATAATGTACCAGATCAGGGAGGGGTCGGTAAACTGGCCAAGAAAGCTGCCAAGGGCACCGCTTGCTGGTGTTGAATAAGAAGATCCGGGAAATGGAAGGACTGATAGTACCAATATTGGAACTATTGATACGGCGGCCGCAGCGGCCGGTAGTACGGGAAATCCCTTCGATCGGGCAATTCTTAGTGAGATGGCGACAGCGAGTGCGGTCCCAACCGTCCAAGCCGTGATCGTTGTCGGACTAATCAGCCACTGAGCTAATAGCCACTGCTCTAACACGAAACCTCCACAATCGATGGCCTGGCCCTTCACTGGCCAGGCCATCATAGCTCCGATCTCACATGTTGCACACTAACTTGGTAACGTATGTTACCTCGGTGTTCTGGTCCCGCATAATTCCGCGGCCACATGGATAGTTGCTATCGTACGAGGGTCGCCATGTTGGGTACTCAAACCGAAAGTATTTCGTCTGACCTGCGGATTGCGTGAATGCCCCTTGGTCCCATGCTGTGTATTCAACTGTTGTTCCAGAGCTGTTGATGATTTGCCAGCCAAATCGTAGGGTCACGGTCGAACCACCCGTTTTTACGTACTGGACCGTAGTACGGGTTGCTTTTCGGTCAGAATCCACGCAAAATCCGGCTTGAAGCTCACCGTTCGAGAGTTGTCCAGTTGCGCTTCCCCTCCATGATCCGCCTGTGTTGCTGCAGTCGTTGACATTGATTGCATGAGCCGGAGAGGCTGTGAGGCCAACAGCTACCAGGACTGCGGCGATCGTGTAGAAAAAGGCGCGAGTCATTAGCTTCACGATGCTGGTTCCTTTCAGGAGTGCGGTGAACTGTCTCTGTATCAACAGGTGCGCGTCTCACCTCCGCGTATTTGATTAGCAATAGCTTAACGATGTCCAGCTGTGGGCCGAGATCGTTGTATGGTCGGACGTTAAGTCGCCGACTGGCAGTGAGTAGGACGCACAGTTTATCTGTTGATTCGAACCGGGACCTTCTCTGATACAGACGGTATCTATCCCATCGCTGTATGTCAATCACGTATTGCAAGATCCTCTTTGGGACAGCTTCGTCCGCCGAGTCCGATGCATCGGTGAAGTCAATGACCGGTGGGTGGAAGTTCTGTGGTGATTATCACTTGCTCTTGTTGCCAAGTGGATATCTAGCGATGCCCCTGCGCTGCGTCCAGCGCACCTCGATCGGGGAACGGCCTACGCTCGGGGGGCCGGAGTCGGTCAGAGTCTCGGGTCAGGGGCGGGTGTCGGGGTTGAGGGTGATGAGGAAGGACGTCCAGCCAGCGGGGGAGAAGGTGAGTGCCGGGCCAGCGGGGTCCTTGCTGTCGCGTATGAGGACTGTGGCGGGGACGTTGGTGGCCACCTCGACGCACTGACCCTGTCCGTTGCTGCGGGAACTCTTGCGCCAGATCGCTTGATCCAGGCCACGGGGGGTGGTGGTCATTCGGTGCTCTCCCTTGCTCACTGCGCCGGTATCGCCTCGGCCCTCAACCGCAGGAAGGCCAGCGATTCGGCGGGTGAGAGCGCGGTCGCGCGGAGGTGGTCAAACGCCAGCCCATGTGTCTCTTCATGGTAGTCCTTGTCGAGGACCGCGACTGCTCAAATTCTCTTCTGTTACAGCAGCTAGAAGTGATGACGGCTCGCGGTTGTGGCGTTTCCGTGCTGTCCGGATCTCGCCTCTGCGGTCGAAGACCTGCACTCGGCGAGCAGGCCGCAGGACATCCGGCAGGGACGCAGCCAATCCCTCAGCAGTGAGCTGGCCGGTTGTCCAACTCGGATCCACAGGTGTCGCCAACCTACTGGGCCGAGGTCTCGTTGGGGACGAAGACTCCGAGTCCTTGGTGTCCGTACAGCTCGCCCGTCTCGATCAGAATGGTGATGGCCTGTCGGACGGTCGATTGGCTCCTGACCTGGTACAGGTCGGCCAGCTCCCGCGTTGAGGGAAGCCGGTGCCCCGGCGGCCACTCGCCAGAGGCGATGCGCTGCCGGATGTCGGCAATGATGCGTCGGTAGTGCGGCTCGAACTGACGTGTGGGCATGCGGGAACCCCCAGCTAGGCCCACACATTCGATCACAAGCTGTGAGATGACTTCAAGCGCAACGTTGACTTTACCAACAACGTCGGTAAAGTGGCTCCTGGGTCCCCCCAGCTAGGCACTGTGGGCGTCCTGCCGGGGTGGCGTCGGACGCGAAGGAGCGTTGCTTCATCGCTACCTTGCTGCCCGATGTCACTCCGGCAATCCGTAACTGTGCTGCTCCCCGGTACGGCAGCGCCTCAGAGCAGGAGGTACTTGACCACGGCAGTCGCTGCTAGATCTGGCCCACGCCGCAAAGCGGCCCTGGGGGCGTACCGCCGATCGGGGCTGTGTGCTCGCAGGGTGGGCTGTCCGGCCTCCATGCGCCGGTCGGGGTCGGGTTGCTCACTGACCTTGCGTGATCTTCGATCATGCCTGCTAGTGATCTTGAGAGGCGGTTCCAGCGTGCACAGGAATCTCGATTACGCCACCTCGGCCGCCGGGCCGTGGGCTGAGCGGGAGCGTGGTGCTTGGCTGCGAGCCGGGCGGTGGAGATCAGATCTCCGTCGCTCCCTCGGCGACGTAGGTGCCCTTACCCTGGTGGCCTTCGACCAGGCCACGGTCGCGCAGCAGCCGCAGGGCGGCCTGGGCGGTGGAGACGCTGACCTTGTACGTGTCGGAAAGCTGGGCGTAGGTCGGCAGCTTGTCGCCCGGCGACAGCTTGCCGGACCGGATCTGTTTGGTGATGTCCTCGACGACACGCAGGTAGTCGGCGGTTCGACTGGGCATTTCAAGGTACTCCTCGCTCGGCACCTCGATTTGACCATGGAACTTCGCTACCTACAAGACCGATGTTGACTCAGGTAACTTAGCTACCTAACATTGCTTCCCGGAACGCCTCGCTCGGCAGCTTGGCCTTCCACCCTCCGGGTGTGCCCAGCCCGGCAGCCGGGGCGGGGCCGCGTCGCTGGATAGGGCGACCCATTCCTTCAGTGAAGCGACCCGCCTCGGCTGTATCTGACTGCCCTGCGGGCGTACCGCCGATCGAGGCTGCGCTCGCAGGGCGGGCGGCCCGACCTCTGCTCCCGCTCGGGGTCGGGCCGCCCTTCCACCTGTCCCTCCCCGAAGTCCTTGCCCGATATGTGACCTCGAAAGGCGGTCCTACCGTGAGCAGACTCCTCGACTTCTTCGGTACGACGGTGTCGACGGCGGATCGATAGCGTGTCGGCCGGTCAGCCTCCGGCGGATCCCCGGCCCGGTGACTTGTTGATCATCGATCGGCGGGCGAGTGTGCAGTTCGCGGCCGGTAGAGGCTTCGTGTTCCGGGTGACGACTGTGGACCCGAAGCCGACGTACCACGGCTGGTTGTGGTTGACCGGCTACGTGCTGGCACCCGACGGCGAAGCCCGCGAACGGCGCGAGATCTTCGTCCAACGGGCCGGGCTGCGCTGGGTACGCACCCCCGCCCAACGCCGACCCGGCGGCACCACGACGTGAACCACGTTTCCCCACCCGTACTCCCTCTGATGTTCCTGTCTGACCCGTGACCTGGAAAGGTGGTCCTCCCGTGCGTGGCCTCTTCGACCTGTTCCGCCGGCCTGTCCGCAGCCGGCGCACCCGGCGGTTGCTCGCCGAAATCACCCAGCACAGCCGCGACACGACAGCGGCGGCCGCCGGCCGGCCGCGTCCGCAGATCCGGTCCGGCCCCAACACCGCCGCCCGGCTGTACGGCACCGCCGTACGGCCGTCGATCAGCCCCGGCCTGGTCCGCGACCGCCGGTTCGGCGACCGCACCCGGCACGGCTTCGACCCCACCGAGGTACGGGCCTTCCTGCACCTGGTCGCCGACGAACTCGCCGCCCTGCGCGCCGAACTGCACTCGACCCAGGAGGAGAACGCCCGGATCAAGCAGGCGTTGCGGGACTGGCAGTCACAGCAGTTCCAGCAGGCCCAGACCAGCCTGACCGGGGTGGGGGTCGCGGCGTGACCGGGGTCGACCGGGTGTCGGCCGGCTCCCTCTACGTCACCGGGTCGGGGTCGGAGCGGCGGCGGGCGCAACTCGTCTTCACCGTCGCCAACCTCGACACCGGGGCAGTCGCGTCGACCAGCCTCGTCCCCGGCTCGTTCACGCCGCTGCCGACCCCGAACGGCACCTGGTGGCTGCCGTACGCGCCGATCGTCACCGACCTCGCGCGCCGCGCGGGCGTGGCCGCGTCGACGTTGCGGGACCCGGATTTCCCCGACGAACCCGGCCGGCTGCCGTCGTCCGGGCTGAGCCTACCCATGCAATGGCAGCCCACCGCCCCGCAGCGGGAACGCCTGCGGTGGGAAGCGGCGGCGCTCGCCGAGCGCACCACCTCACCCTGGCTGGTCCTGATCGGCCGTGCCACCGAGCCGCCGCCACCGGCGGACCCGGCCCGGCTGCTCGGCCGGCTGTGCGCGCTCGCCGACCAGCTGCACGTCGACCTGGTCCTGGAAGCCCGACCCAGCTCCACGAAAGGCCGGCTGAGCTGGGACATCCGGTTCGAACTCGCCGGCGGCCCGGTGCCCGACTACCCGCACCGCTGGGCGGCCGACCTGCCCACAGCGCTCGCCGCCATCCCCGCCGACAAGGCCGTCACCGGCCTGACGACCGCGAACTCGCAGCTACCCGCCCACTACCTGACCGAGGACGCGCTCACCCCACACCCGGTGCCGGTCGGGCTCGACGGACATCCCGGCGGCCACGACCTCGACCAACTCGAACGCCGGATGATCGCCGACGCCGACCAGCACGGCGGCGCGCAGGCTGTCTGGCGCAACCGGCACTGGTGGCACAGCAGCCTCCGACCGGCCGACACCGCCGGCCGGTACGTACGCGGCTGGGAACCACCCCACCCGAAATACTGGGGCGAGGCGATCCCCACCCACCCCTGTGCCCGCTGTGCCGACACGCTCGACCCGCCGTACTGTGTGGACTGCCACGGCACCCGGCGGGTCCGGCGCGGCGCGGTCGTCACCGTCACCGACCTACGCGGCCGGACCGTGCACCGCAACTGGCGACCCGACGACGACCAGCCGCCGCCGACCCAGGCGCTCGCCGCACCACCCAGCCGCGCCACCGTCTGGCAACTCGCCGAGCACTACCAGATCGGTTCGCTGGCAGCGCAGTTCGGCGTCGTACCGACCGACCTCACCGACATCGACGGCGAACACGTCATCTACCAGCACCTGCGCAACGGGGTCAGCATGGTCGTCCACCCCGACACCGACCCGGTTACCGCGTACCTCGCCGACGTCGGCGCCACCCACGACGGCGGCCGACTCCTGGTCCGCGCCACCGACTGGCCCGGCCCCACCCTCGCCGACCTCGCCCGCCTCATCGCCGGACTCGGCCTCGCCCTGGACGTCACCGTCACCGACCACCACCGCAACACCGGCCGGCCCGGACTGTCCCAAGGCCACTCCTGGGCGGTACGGGTCGTCGACCCGGCCGCGCCGCTGACCGTCGATCCGATGCCGACCTGCGCCTGCCTGCCCGAAGCCGTCGCCCTCTGCTACCGCTACCTGCACGGCGCACTGCGCGCCACCATCCCCACCAACCCCGAAACCCCGATGCCCGTCCCACACCGGGCCGCGACCGCCGGTCCGGCACCCGACACCACGGCCTTCATCGCCGCCGTACGCCACCTCGCCGCGACCCAGCCCGGCCGCCCCGCTACCGTCCGCTTCCACCCCGACGGCACCCACACCACCACCACCGACCACCCGAGGAAGCCCGCACCCTGACCCCGGCTGCCAGCTACCCCGGGCGGCCCCCGGCGGTAAACGAATGTGCGTTCCGCCGTGATCCCCCTGCGGGATCATGATCCCGCAGGGGGATCAGCGCCAGACGGAGTATGGGTCCCCGGGCCGAGGCGCTGGCCCGGTCGACAGCGGCGACCGGGCCAGCGCCCGGCGAACCTCGGGGTCCGGACATCCGAGGAGCCGGGGCACGCGTCAACCTGCGGTATCAGGTAAGGATTCGTCCTCGGCACGGGCCGACGTCGGTGGCGGAAATGCCGAATCGGCGCTCGGCCCGGCGGGTCCGCAGCGCTGGTACCACCTCATCCAGCAGGTGGGTAAGAGTTTGGTAGAATTCGATGGAATTCTGGTGCTCCTCGTCGGCGCCCTTGTCGACGACTTGGCGTAGGGCGCGACGGACCTTGACCGGATCGTCCGCAGACACGTCCACTGGCGGCCATTGCTCATCGAACTGGCTTTGCCGAATGCTCCGAATAGTGACCCACGCGACCATCACGACCGGGAGCGGCATTCCGAGGAGCCAACCCAGGTACCCCGGCCATTAGGCTGCTGACCAGTAGTGCGGCCATCACCACCACGGACCACACGGCGGCGGTCAGCAGCACCGGCGGGTCGTCTGCCGGTGACGTGGCCGACAGTACGTATGAGACCACGTATGCCGATGTTAGGCGCTCTGCCAACCCCGGGTCGATGCAGAACCTGTGCAGCCGGTACGACCTGGACCTGCTACTGGGCGACCCCACGGCCCGCCCTCGGGAACGAATATGTGTTCCGCTGTGATCCCCCTGCGGGATCATGATCCCGCAGCGGGATCAGTGCCGAACGGAGTATGGGTCCCCGGGCCGAGCCGGCCGGCTGACGGCCCGGGAACCCGTCTCGGCCTCAGGTACGGGGATCGGCTGTCATCAGTAGATCGGAGGCAGGTACACGATGCCGGTCGGCCCGGCGGTGCCGACCAGGAAGGCGTGCACCTGGGCGGGAGGCCAGCCCGGATTGATCTGGAGCACCCGGGCCGCCGCGCCGGCCACGTGCGGTGCCGCCATCGACGTACCGGACAGGGTGTTCGTGGCCGGGCCGATCCAGGTGGAGAGGATGCCCACGCCCGGTGCCCGGATGTCCACACAAGGGCCCCAGTTGGAGAAGGCCGGTTGGGCGTCGTTCGCCTGGGTGGCACCGACGGTGATCGCGGCCGGCACGCTGGCCGGGGAATAGTTGCAGGCGTTGGCGGCCGAGTTCCCGGCGGCGACGACGTAGGTGACGCCGTCGTTGATCGAGTTGTTCACGGTCGCGTTGAGGCTCGAGCTGTAGGAACCGCCGAGGCTCATGTTCGCCACGGCCGGTTGACCCGGCAGGTGGTTGGCGGTCACCCAGTTGACTCCGGTGATCACGCTGGTGAGGGTGCCCGCACCCACGCAGTCGAGCACCTTCACCGCGACCAGCTTGACGTCCTTCGCCACGCCGTAGGTGGTGGCCCCGACGGTACCGGCCACGTGCGTACCGTGACCGTTGCAGTCGTCGGCGTTCGTGCCGCCGGTGACCGCGTTGATGCCGTACACCGCCTGCCCGCCGAACTCGGGGTGGGTGATCCGGATCCCGGTGTCGATGATGTACGCGGTGACGCCCGTACCCTGGCTGACCCAGCTGTAGGTGCCGCTCAGCGGAAGACTGAGCTGGTCGATACGGTCGAGTCCCCACGGCGGGTTGAACTGGGTGACCGTCGTACGGACGACGTGGTTCTCCTCGACGTAGGCGACCGCCGGGTTGGCGGCGAGCCGCCTGGCGGCCAGTTCGGACAGCCGCGCCTCGAAGCCGTTGAGCGCGTCGCCGTAGATCTGGCCGGTGCTGCCGCCGTACCGGGTGGTCAGCTTCGCGGCCAGGTCCCGGACGGTGGCCTGGCGGGTGCCGGCCCGGCCCCCGACGGCGCTGTCCTTGAGGACGACGACATAACTGTTCGGTACGGCCTGCGCCCCGACTGCCTGGCGGATCTCGCCGGTCGGCGGCGCGGCGGCGGCGGGGCTGCCCGCCAGGGCGGCGAGCATGGTCGTGGCGACGCCGGCCGCAGCCAGTCGACGCCAGTGGACGCGCGAGAGATTCATTCCCATCCTCCCCTTGGGTCCAGGTTCCGCCAGCATGCCGAGAAAGGGATCACGGGCAACGCTGGTGGACCAACCAGGAAAGCATATAAGTTGATCGATATTAGAGCGGTCGGAGAGCAGCAAAAAAAGCGTGCGGTGCGACGTATAAGGCAATCGTCGGAATCGGCGGCCCGAAGGGGTGTTCATCGCCTGCGGTGCCGCCTGCGGGTCCGTGGCCTCGGCCGGGCGGGCCGCCCAACCGGCGAGCGGGGCGCGTTCGTCAGTCGAGCGCCCTCGACCGCGATGGTCGAGGGCGAAGTGACGTCGCGGAACCTTACTGGGCGCCGTCGGTCGTGGGGCGGACGACCTCGATCTCGAAGGCGTAGCGGTCGCCCCGATATGTCGACATGGCCCGCTCCACTGGGCGGTTTCGCTGGTCGTAGGCCGTTCGTTCGACCAGCAGGGCTGGGCTGAAAGCGGGCACCTGCAGCAGGGTGGCCGCCTCCTCGTCCAGGACCGTGGCGCGGATGGACTGCTCGGCTCGGACGAGCCGGATGTGGTAATGGTCGCGGAGCAGGTCGTAGAGCGAGTTGTCGAACGGTCGGTCGAGTAGCTTGGGGACGAGGGCGGCCGAGAGGTAGGTGTGCTCGATGCACATCGGGACGCCGTCGGCGGTGCGGACCCGTTCCAGGTGTACCACCTCGTGGGCCGGGCTCAGGCCCAGCGCGAAGCCGACGCTCGCGCCCGCCGGTATCGCCTCGGCGGTGCGCAGTTGGGCACCGGGTGTCAGGCCGCGTCGCCGCATGTCATCACTGAAAGACGTAAGCTCGATACTCTTCGTGATTGCTGGTCGGGCTACGAAGGTGCCGGCTCCGCGCACCCGGTAGACCAGCCGTTCGTTCTCCAGGCGTTCGAGGGCTTGGCGCACGGTCATTCGGCTGACGCCGAACTCCTGGGCCAGGTCTCGCTCGGTGGGTAGCCGCTCATCTGGGGCGAGCTCGCGCTCGATGAGGTTCTGCAAATGGCTGCGGAGCAGCTCGTGCTTGGTCGCGGTCATCCGAGATGTCAGCTCCAGGGGAGTGGCTGGTCTAAACCAAAATGATACTAGCGCTGCGCGGTCTGCCGGTCTACGCTACCCGAACTGACAATTGGACTAGACCAGAGATGATCTTTGGAGGTGCACGTGAGACGGGATTACTTCCGGCGGGTCACCGCCGCGGCGATGGCCGGCGTCCTCGCCGCGGCGCTGGGTGCCTGTGGCGGGTCGGACGGCGGCGACGACAGGGTCGAGGTGGTCTTCTCCTACCTCTGGGCCGGTGCGGAGGCCGCCGCGCTTGAGCGGATCATCGCCGACTTCAACGACAGCCAGGACGAGATCGAGGTCCGCGGGGTCTCCAACCCGGACTTCCAGAAGCAGTTGACGTCGATGTCCGGTGCGCAGGGCAGCTTCGACATCTCCGACCACTTCGGCAACGGCGTCGGCGCCTGGGCCAGCAAGGGCATCCTGGCCCCGCTGGACGATTTCATCGAGGCGGACCGGCTCGACACCGACGACTTCGTGCCGGCGGCGATGTCCCAGATGAGGTACGAGGGTCAGACCTACTCGATGCCGATCGCCCTGCACGCGCAGATGCTGCTGTACAACAAGAAGCTCTACGCCGAGGCCGGCATCGAGGGGCCGCCGGAGACCACCGAGGAGTGGGCGGAGCAGATCGCCAAGCTCACCAAGCAGGAGGCCGACGGCACGATCACCCAGCTCGGCTACGCCAACGCCGAGATCAACACGTCGTTCACCACGCTCGGGTTCATGTTCGGCGGCGCCTGGGACGACCAGTCCGGCCGGCCCACCCCGGCCGACCCCGGCAACGTCGCCGGCCTGGAGTTCTACACCGAGAACATCCCCGGCGCCTACGGCGTGGAGCAGGTCCGGGACTTCACCTCCGGCTTCGGCGAGTACGCCTCCGCGCAGAATCCGTTCTACGTCGACAAGGTGGCCACCATCATCGACGGCGAGTGGCAGTCGGTGTTCATCGACCAATACGCCCCCAACCTGGACTGGGGCGTGGCACCGCTGCCGTACCCGGCGGCGCGGCCGGAACTCGCCGACACCACCCAGGTCACCACCAGCACCCTGTTCATCCCGCGCAACGCCAAGCACCCCGAGGAGGCGTGGGAGTTCATGAAGTACCTGCTGTCCGAGGACGCCATGGTCCAGTTCACCCTGGCGCTGGGCAACCTGCCGGCCCGCATCTCGTTGCTCGACGACCCGCGCTACGACACGCTGCCGCAGTTCTCGACCTGGCTCGACGCCCTTCGCAGCCCGAACGTACAGTCGCTGGCGAGCACGCCGTGGTCCGCCGAGTACACCAGTGACCTCGGCCAGGCCTTCGACGACATCGCCCAACAACGCACGTCGCCCGCCGAAGGGCTCGCTGACGTGGCGGACAAGGTCAGCTCCTATGCCCCGTAGGTCCACGACCTCGCGACGCCAGCTCCGGTTGGGGCTGGCGTTCGCGAGCCCCTGGCTGGTCGGCTTCGTGGTGTTGATCCTCGGACCGATCGTCGCGTCCGGGTACTACAGCTTCACCGACTTCAACCTTTTCCAGCCGCCGACCTTCGTCGGCGTCGACAACTACCGCGTGATGGTCGGCGACGAACGGTTCGCCAGGGCGTTGTTCAACACGGTCTACCTGACCGTGTTCGGCGTACCGCTCGCCTTGGCCCTGTCGCTGGCGTTCGCGCTGGCGCTCAATTCGCGGGTACGCGGCCTGCCGCTCTACCGGGCCATCGTCTACCTGCCGACGATCATTCCGCTCGTGGTCAGTGTGTACGTGTGGCGTTGGCTGCTCAACGCCCAGTACGGCTATTTCAACCGAATCCTCGGCCTGCTGCACCTGCCGCAGCCGAACTGGTTGGAGGATCCGACGTTCACCAAGCCGGCGATCATCCTGATCGGGCTGTGGATGGTCGGCGGCACGACCGTCATCTACCTGGCCGCGCTCAAGGACGTGCCGAGCGAGACCTACGAGGCGGCGATGGTCGACGGCGCCGGACCGTGGCAGCGGTTCCGGGCGGTCACCTGGCCGGCGATCAGCCCGGTGACCCTGTTCCAGCTGATCGTCGGGCTGATCACCAGCCTGCAGATGTTCACCCAGCCGTACCTGCTGGCGCAGACCCGGCTCAACGCGGCCGCCGGCGGTCCCGACGACTCGCTGCTCACCTACGGGATGTACGTGTACCAGAACGCGTTCGTGTTCCTGAAGATGGGCTACGCGTCGGCGCTGGCCTGGGTGCTGTTCCTCGTCACGCTCGCGGTCACCGCGGTCCTGATGCTTACCTCGCGGCGATGGGTACACTATGGATAGAAAAGCACGGTTCGCCGGCCGCCACGCGCTCGTCTGGGCGATCGCGCTCGGCATGCTGTTCCCGTTCGTCGTCATGATCGGCACCGCGCTGAAGCCGCCGGCCGAGGTGTTCTCGCTTCCGCCGCGACTGCTGCCCGAGCAGTGGGAGTTCGGCAACTTCGAGGCGGCCCTGTCGGCGATGCCGTTCTGGCGCTACCTCGGCAACACCCTGCTGGTCTCCGGGCTCTGCGTCGTCGGCAGCCTGGTGTCCTGTCCGCTGGTGGCGTACTCCCTGGCGAAGCTGCACTGGCCGGGACGCGGCCTGATGTTGGCGCTCGTCCTCGGCTCGATGATGCTGCCACCGCAGGTGACCCTCGTCCCGCTGTACCTGTTGTGGAACAAGATCGGCCTGGTCGGCACCTACTTCCCGTTGATCGTGCCGAGCTTCTTCGGCATCCCGTTCTTCATCTTCATGCTTCGCCAGTTCCTCGTCGGGATCCCGGACGAGCTGCTCGACGCGGCGCGGCTCGACGGCGCCTCGGAGTTCCGGGTGTACTGGCGGATCGTGCTTCCGCTGGCTCGGCCGGCGCTGGCCACCGTGGCGGTGTTCCAGTTCGTCTGGACCTGGACCGACTTCCTCAACCCGCTGATCTACCTCAGCGACAGCAGCCAGTACACGCTGTCGGTCGGGCTGTACGCGTTCTTCTCCGAGCGCGGCGTCGACTGGGGGCCGCTGATGGCGGCCAGCGTCATGTTCACCCTCCCCGCCTTGATCATTTTCCTGTTGGGGCAGCGGTACTTCGTCGAGGGCATCGCGACCAAGGGACTGAAGTGACCACGACCGCACCAACCGCGACCGCACCAACCGCGAAAGGAACGTCCATGCCGTACCAGGCGATCAGCGGCACCTTCCTCGACGAGATCAGCGTCGACATCCCGTCACAGAACTGGGGCGAGCGGGAATGGGCCCGCGAGTTCGACACCTTCGTCGACGCCGGGATCGACACCGTCGTACTCATCCGGCTCGGCCTGGGCGAGCGGCTGGCCTGCCCGAGCCGCGCGGTGAGCGACCGGCTGCCCACGCTGCCGGTCCACGTCGACCTGGTCCGGCTCTTCCTCGACCTCGCCGCCGAACGGAACATCGACTTCTTCCTCGGTCTCTACGACTCGCACTACCACTGGTACCGCTACGACTGGCAGACCGAGATCGACGTCAACCTCGCCGTGATCGACGAGATGTGGCAGCGGTACGGCGATTCGCCGGCGTTGCGCGGCTGGTACCTGCCGCACGAGACCACCGACAGCAGTCTGCGGATCGTCGACATCAACACCACTCTGGCGGCCCGGCTGCGCGAGGTCAGCGACCTGCCCGTCCTGGTCTCGCCGTTCTTCCACGGCCGCGCCGACATGGCCACCAGCACCGATCCCCGCCAGCGGCCCCGCTCGCCCGAGGAGCACGTACGGATCTGGGAAGAGATCTTCCAGCGGTACGCCGGACTCGTCGACTACTGCGCGTTCCAGGACGGCACCGTGGAACTGGCCCGGTCGGCCGAGTACTTCGCCGCGACGGCCGAGGCGGCGAGCCGGCACGGCATCGTCTCCTGGGCCAACATCGAGACCTTCGACCGGGACATGCCGATCCGGTTCCCCCCGACGGACTGGCGCAAGCTCGCGCACAAGCTCGACGCGGTCCAACCGTACGTGGAGAAAATCATCACCTTCGAGTTCTCCCACTTCCTCAGCCCCAACTCGGTGTGGCCGGCGGCACGCAACCTCTACGACCGATACGGCGAGTTCCTCACCTCGCGGGGTGCCCGATGAGCCCGCCGTCGGACCCGGTGACCCCGCTGCGGGACCCGGTGGCGGCGATCGCCGCCGGCCTGGTGGTCTCCTGCCAGGCACCCGAGGGACATCCGCTGCGGGTGCCGTCGGTCATCGCCCGGCTCGCCGTGTGCGCCGCCCTCGGTGGTGCCGCCGCCGTGCGGGTCAACCACCCCGACGACGTACGGGCCGTGAAGTCCGTCGTGGATCTGCCGGTGATCGCGCTGCACAAGGAGCGCGCCGCCGACCGCGACCTCATCACCCCGCGCTGGGAACTGGTCGAGGCACTGGCAGCCGCCGGTGCCGACGTGGTCGCTGTCGAGGCCACCGGGCGGGCCGAGCTGCCGGTCGACGCGCTGGTCGCTCGCGTCCACGGCCAGCTCGATCTGCCCGTGATGGCCGACGTGGCGACTGTCGACCAGGGCCTCGCCGCCTGGGCGGCCGGCGCGGACCTCGTGGCCACGACGCTGTCCGGGTACACCCCGGACAGCCCACGACAGTCGGCACCGGACCTCGACCTTGTCGCGGCGCTTACCGCCGCCGGGGTCCGCACCGTGGCCGAAGGGCGGTTCCGTACTCCCGACCAGGTGCGCGCCGCGTTCGCCGTGGGCGCGTACGCGACGGTCGTCGGAACCGCGATCACCGACCCGGTCGCGTTGACCCGGAGCCTCGCCGCGGTCGCTCCGCGCGCTGCCGGCGCGGCGAACCCGGTCGGCGCGGCCGGTACCGCCAGCCCGGCGAGGCAGTGCTGATGGACGCGGACACGACCGGTCCGGACGACGGGGTCACGATCGGCGTCGACATCGGCGGCACGAAGATCGCCGCGGCGCTCGTCGGTGTCGACGGTGCCGTCGGACCGCTGCGTCGGGTGCCGACACCAGCGGCCGACGGCGCGGCCGCAGTCCTCGCCGCCGCGGTCGACCTGGCCAGTCAGGCCAGGCGGGACGCGGCGGGAACCCCCGTCGCCTGCGGGGTAGGCACCGCCGGCACCGTCGACCCGGCGGGCCGGATCACTCATGCCACCGACACGTTGCCCGGCTGGCGGGGCACCGACGTGCGGGCGGCGTTCACCGCCGCCCTCGGCCTGCGGGTCGTCGTGTCCAACGACGTACACGCGATGGCCGCTGGCGAGGCACGGCGTGGTGCCGCCGCCGACGCACGGGACGCGCTCGTCGTCGCTGTCGGCACCGGGATCGGCGGGGCGATCGTGGTCGGGGGCGAGGTGGTCGCGGGCCGGCACGGGTACGCCGGCAGCGTCGGCCACCTGCCAGCGGCCCGGCACCTCGGCCGGCGCTGCGGTTGCGGCGCGATCGACCACGTCGAGGCGTACGCCGCCGGCCCGGCGATCGCCGCCGAGTACGCGGCCAGGACCGGTCGCGATACGGCACCTCCGCTGGAGGAGGTCGCGGCGGCGGCGGCCGCCGGCGATCCGGTCGCGGTCGAGGTGATCGACCTGGCGGCCCGGGTGCTGGGTGCTGGTCTGGCCACTGCCGCGAACCTGCTCGATCCCGAGGTCGTCGTGCTCGGCGGTGGCGTGGTCGGACTGGGTGACCGGTTCGTCGCGGGCGTGGGCGCCGCGCTGCACACGGCGGCGTTGCCCGGGATCGACCAGCTGCCGTTGCGTACCGCGCGGCTCGGCAACGCCGCCGTGCTCGTCGGTGCCGCGCTGCTGGCGGGCGTCGCTGACGACAGCGGGTAACCCGGATCCTCCGGAGACGTGGTGGCGGCGGCCCGTCGACCCCGCCCGTCGCGCGGAGCCCGGTGTGGAATGACTGCCGGAACGACCGGGTCGTGTCGACGCTGGCGTGACCGCCAGCCGCTGGGGTCGGCTTGGGACCGGGCTCGGGCGGTTCGTCAAACGGCCGTACGCGACCACTGCTGGTCGGCACCGGAGAGGTTGCGGACGGTCAGGTCGAGGTGCCCACGGGGCCGGCACCTGGTCGCTGCTGGCCGACTGACCCGAACCATCCAGGATCGCGACGCCGGAGGCGGTCGGCCGGCCGGGTCGACGGGCGGCATAATTGCGCGGGTGACCGATCAGGACCTTCTCGCCCGCGTCCGCGAACTGCGCGACCGGGGCAGCTCACCCAAGCAGATCGCCAAAGCCCTCGGCATGGCGCCGTCGGCCGTGGCGCCACTGGTTCGCCAGATCGCGGCCGCCCAGCAGGCGCAGGCCGACCCGGCCGACCGGGCCCTGCTCGGCTGCTGGATCAGCCCCGGCTGGAGCGTCGGCCTCGGCCTGGCCGAAGCACCCGAGGAATGGGCGGCCGCCGACCCGCAGGCCGGGGTCGAAGCCGGCCCCAGCGGCCTGGTGCACGTGCTCGTCGCCCGCCAGGAACGCGCCAGCCGCGCCACCGTCTGCGGCTTTCTGGTCGACGTCTACTGCCTCGGTGTCAAGAACGCCGTCGGCCCGGTGCCGATGAGCGCCGGCGCCATCGACGACTTCCGCCGCCAGTTCTTCAGCGCACTGGACGCCCCACCGCTGGTCGCACCGCTGGAACTCGCCCAGCACCTGGTGCACGGGGCGGCGGCGTACGCCCGGGGTCTGGGTTTCGAACCGCACCCGGACTTCGCCCCGACGGCCCCCTACCTCGGCGGGCCGGCCACCCCCACCCCGATCCGGTTCGGCCGCGACGGCCAGCCGCTCTACATCTCCGGGCCGTACGACGACCCGCGCGCGATCGTGCAGACTCTGGAGTCCACAGTCGGCGCGGGTAACTACCACTTCGTCACGCACGTGTGACGGCCCAGCCCGGCACGGGGGCGCGGGCACGGCAGGCGCGGTTCACCCGTGGGCGACCGCCTGCCGCCCCTGCAACGACGCCCGGTCCGCCGCCGCCCGACCCGACGCCCAGCCCTGCCGGTTGTTGATCGTCGCCGTGGTCCGGGCCAGCTCCGGGAACTGCTTCTCGAAGGCATCACGTACCGCGTCGTCCCGGGCCGCCAACACCGGCAGCAGGTTGGCGGCACCTGTCGACTCGGCCGCCTCCCGGTCGACCCCCTGCGTCGTTTCACTCAGCCGTTCCCCGATCCGCGACGCGTACGCGGTCAGGAACGACTGCCGGAACGACCGGGTCGTGTTGCGCCCGTACGCGTCGGTGCTCGGCTTGGCCTGCGTCATCGCCCTCGTCGCCTGCACCAGCAGCGACGTGAACAGCAGCTCGGTCGACTCCAGATCGGCCGGGAAACCGACGACAGTCGTCAGGCCGAACCGCTTCATCCACACCGCCCGACAACTGTTCGCCTCCGCGACGACCTGCAACAACAGCGTCTTCGGAGCCTCGTACGGGTTGTCGATGGCGATCCGGCGGGTCACCGGCGTCTCCGCGGTGGTGCCCCGGCTTGCCACCAACAGCGCATGGTCGATACGGTGCCGGGCCATCAACTCCTGTGCCTTGGCGGTGAACGCGTCGGCCTCCTCCGGAAAATCGGTCGACTCCGCCTTGGCCAGCAGCGCCCGCACCCGGTCGAGCATCCGCTGGTCCACGTCGGACTGCGCCGGGGCCGGCGCGGCGGCACCGGGCAACGGGCCGACGTGTTCGACCGGCGGCATCACCGAAATCAGATGCAGTACGTCGATCGCGGTGCCGAGCACCGCCGCCCGGTCCAGGCCGTGCTGCTCGCCGAACGCGGTCACGAAGTGGTCGTCGTGCTCCCACCACACTCGCGCGTCGACAGCGGCCAGCTGGGCCCGCCACCGGTGGTCGACGGTCGCCGCCGAATAGGAGCGCATCTGGCCGGCGATGACGTCGGCCACCAGCCGGCCGTGCCGTACGGCGTACTCGCGGCGGCCGGCCCGGACGAGCTCGGCCGGCTGCCAACCGCGTAGCCACGCGTTTTCGACCGCGCGCATCAGGACGGCCAGCACCGCCCGGTCGACGACCTTGCGTCCGGCCGCGCCGCCGGGGCCGGTGACGAGCAGGTCGAGGCAGCGGTCCCGCTCGTCGATGTCCTCGTCGTTCTGGGCGTGCACCG
Source organism: Solwaraspora sp. WMMD406 (assembly GCF_029626025.1). Classification (NCBI taxonomy): domain Bacteria; kingdom Bacillati; phylum Actinomycetota; class Actinomycetes; order Micromonosporales; family Micromonosporaceae; genus Solwaraspora; species Solwaraspora sp. WMMD406. The sequence goes on along the minus strand of NZ_JARUBF010000001.1, from coordinate 6,747,088 downwards.
CTTGCGCGAAGATCTGCTCCGCGAGTTGGCGCTCGGCCGCCTGGGGCGGCACCGACGGCCCGTCGAACAGTCCCGACGGCCCGTCGAACCGGCCCAGCGGGTCGTCGAACCGGCCCAGCGGGTCGCCGGCCGGTGACTCGGCGGCCCGGCGCCGCTGGGCCGCCGCGGCGGCCTTCCGCTTGGCCTTGTGCCGGTCCCTGCTGTTCTTGCCCACGAACGCCTCACTCCCGCCCGATTCCTCGTTTCGAGGGGCCGACGCTACCCTCACCACCGAGCACCGGCAGCGCAGGCTCACCGGCGCGGGTTTTGCCGCCGCCGATCGGGGCATCCGGCCGGGACGGGACGGACGGAAGAGGTGGCGATATGGCACGTCGAGACGGTGACACCCGTTGGGCCGGTGACGAGGGGCAGGCGTTCGTCGACGAGCTGGAGCAGCGGTCGGCGTACCGGGAAGGGATCCTCGACGACGTCACCGTCCCGCCGACCGACCCGGTCCGGGAGGCGAAGGACCGCGACCTCGACGACCCGGCCGACGTGCCGATCCCGCCCGAGGTGTTGCGCGACGGCGGCCCTACCCGCTCCGGTGGCGGGCTGACCACGACCGGCGGCACCGCCGGACCGGCCAGCGTCCGTCGCGCAGCCGGTCCCGGGCGGGGCAAAGAACCTGGCCGGGGCAAGGAATCCGGGCGAGGCGAGCAGGGCCGGGGCCGGGGCCGGGGCCGGGGCAAGGTGACACCGACGACGACCGGCGACGCGACCAGCGGCGGCATGGGTACGCCGGCCGGCGGCTCGACCAGCGATGCCACCACCCGCGAATGACCGGGGTCCGCAGGGGTGGTCAGGCGGGCAGCTGGTCGGCGAGCAGCGGCGTCAGCAGCTTGATGTAGGTCGTACTGACGTGGTTGTTGTCCCGGTAGACCAGCGTGTTGCCGATCACGACCGGGCAGACGGAGTCGGTGCAGAACCACGGGGTCGGATCGATCACGATGACCCCCAGGTTCTGCAGGGTCTGGGTCGCGGCGGCGCGGCGTTCGATGTCGAAGGCGCCGGTCCTCCGCACATGGCACTGGTCCAGACCGAGCGGGTTCGTCGCGACGCACTCGGGGACCACCGTGCCCTGCGGGTACGGCGTGTCGGCCAGCCAGACAAGCTGGGCACCGGTCGGCTCGAGGGCACCTATCGTGGTCTGCCACGCCTGCGCCCAGGCCTGGCCGGGCTCACCGTCGAAGTTCTGCGGCGGTGCGCCGACCTCGCGTTCCGTCATGATCACGATCGAGGGCTCAAGGCTGATGATGTGGGCGATCGCCTTCTCACGCCACTCCATGCACTCGACGTACGGCTCCTCCTTGGCCTTGTACACCAGGGCGCTCGACGCCGGGCAACCACCCTTGGTCACCTGGGCCAGCCGCCAGTCGCGCTCGCGGGCCACCGCGTCCACCGCGTCGAACCACTGGCGTGCGTGCGAGTCACCGAACAGCACGACCGTCGTGCCACCGTCCGGGGCGCCGTGCCGATCGCAGCCGTCGACGAGCTCCGTGTCTTGAATGTCGGAGATGCACCCGTCGTCTTGGGCGATGTCGGACTTGGCGGTGGCGACCGGCGGGGTCAGGTTGGCTGGCATCGTGGTCGTGGCCGCGCTCGCGGCGATGAGCGCCGTCAGCTTCTCGGCCGGTGATTCCCCGTCGGCGTTCAGCTCGGCTGCCGTGTCGACGGCGACTCCACGCCCTTCGACGGTGGCTGGCAGCCCCAAGATCACGACAGCCGCGCCAGCGGTGACGAGACTCAGTGCCAGGCCGAGCGAGAGCCCGGCCCTTGTGTGATCGCGGAACGCCCGGTGGAATCGGACCCGGTCTTCCACCAGGACGAGCGAGAGGTACGCCGGTGCCAAGGCGGCGACGACGAGAGCGAGGTTGGTCGCCGTCCCGGGTTCGCGGCCCAGGGCGTACGGCGCGAGGATGAGCACCGGCCAATGCCACAGATACCAGCTGTACGACAGTCGGCCGATCTGCTGCATCGGCCAGAGCCGCAGAACGGACTCCGCGCCCCCTCGATACACCGAGCATCCGGCGGCGATCAGCAGCGCCGCGCCGCCAACGGGGAGCAGCGCTGCCACGCCGGGGAACGGGGTGACATCGGTGAACCACACCGCCGAGCCGACGATGGCGGCCAGCCCGCACCAGCTCATCGCGGCGGCGAGCGGCGACGGGAGATTGTTGAGCCGGTCCACCGACAACGCGATCAGGGCCCCGACGGCAAGCTCCCAGGCCCGTGCCTGCAGGCCGAAGTACGCCCACGGCTGGTTGTGGTCGGTCAGCCAGACGGAGATCCCCAGCGACACCACGCCAAGGACCACCAGCACGGTACGGGCGGCGAACAGGCTGGGGCCGCCCCGCCGGAACCAGGCGAGCGAGCCGAGCATCAGGATCAGCGGCCAGAACAGGTAGAACTGCTCCTCCACGGCGAGCGACCAGAAGTGCTGCAACGGCGACGGCGGGTCGCTGGCTGCCATGTAGTTGGTGCCCTGGACGGCGAGGCGCACGTTGACTAGGTAGGCGACGCTCGCCAGCGCGTCGCCCGCGACCGCCCGGGTGAACATCGGGGAGGCCCAGTACCAGGCGGCCGCGAGCGTGGCCAGCACCACCAGGATCGAAGCGGGCAGCAGTCGCACCATTCGGCGCGCGTAGAACCGGGCGAAGGAGATCCGGCCGGTCCGCAGTAACTCGCCCGCCAGGTGCGCGGTGATCAAGAAGCCGGAGATCACGAAGAAGACGTCGACTCCGACGCATCCACCGCCGAGAAGCGGGACGCCGGCATGGCCGATCACCACGAGCAGTACGGCGACCGCGCGGAGACCGGCGATGTCCTCGCGAAAGGATCTCTGGGTGGGCGCCGGGTGCGGGGAGAGCCGCTGGGGTACGGCGGGCTGGACCACGGTGGGCTGGACCCGTGCGATCGGTCCGGTGGTGGTGGTCATGCTGATCTGCGCCCCCGCCAACCAAGATGTACGAAACGCGAACACTGTCGTCGAATAGCACACCCGGCACCGCTCAGTGGCATCGACCGGCCGCCCTAGCACGGGCGGGATCGGGCATCCTGCACCGCGTCGGGTGCCGCATCATCTGCGGACGGCGACCAGCCGGGGCAGGATGGAAGGGTGACTGACGAGGGCAGGACCGAAACCGACGACGGCATCCGCGACGACGGCATCCGCGACGACGGCATCCGCGACGACGGCATCCGCGACGACGGCATCCGCGACGACGGCTACCGGATCGAACGCGACACCATGGGCGAGGTACGGGTGCCCGCCGACGCGTTGTGGCGGGCACAGACCCAACGCGCGGTGCACAACTTCCCGGTCTCCGGCCGTCGGATCGAATCCGCCCAGATCCGCGCGCTCGCCCAGATCAAAGGGGCCGCCGCCCAGGTCAACGCCGATCTCGGGGTGATCCCGGCCGGCATCGCCGAGGCGATCGCCACCGCCGCCGCGCACGTTGCCTCCGGCGGCTACGACGACCAGTTCCCGGTAGACGTGTTCCAGACCGGCTCCGGCACCTCGTCGAACATGAACACCAACGAGGTCCTGGCCACCCTGGCCGCCCGCGAACTGGACCACCCCGTCCACCCGAACGACCACGTCAACGCCTCACAATCCAGCAACGACGTCTTCCCGACCTCGATCCACCTGGCCGCCGCGCACCAGGTGGTGCACGAGCTGATCCCGGCCCTGGACGAGCTGGCCACCGCACTGGAAGGCAAGGCCGACGAGTTCGCCACCGTGGTCAAGTCCGGCCGTACCCACCTGATGGACGCCACCCCGGTCACCCTTGGCCAGGAGTTCTCCGGTTACGCCGCGCAGGTCCGCTACGGCCAGGAACGGCTGCGCTCGATCCTGCCCCGGCTCGCCGAACTGCCGCTGGGCGGCACCGCCGTCGGCACCGGGGTGAACACCCCGCCCGGGTTCGCCGCTGCCGTGATCGCCAAGCTGGCCGACGCGACCGGGCTGCCGCTGACCGAGGCCCGTAACCACTTCGAGGCCCAGGGAGCCCGCGACGCCCTGGTGGAGACGTCCGGGCAGCTGCGCACGATCGCCGTCGGCCTCTACAAGATCGCCAACGACATTCGCTGGATGGGGTCCGGCCCGCGCGCCGGCCTCGGTGAGCTGCGCATCCCCGACCTGCAACCCGGGTCGTCGATCATGCCGGGCAAGGTCAACCCGGTGGTCTGCGAATCGGTCCGCCAGGTCTGTGCCCAGGTGATCGGCAACGACGCGACGATCGCGTTCGCCGGCAGCCAGGGCGACTTCGAACTCAACGTGATGCTGCCGGTGATGGGCAGCAACCTGCTCGAAGCGATCCGGCTGCTGGCCGCCGCCAGCCGGCTGCTCGCCCGGCGCTGCGTCGCCGACCTGGCCGCTGACCCGGAGACCTGTCTGGCGTACGCCGAAGGGTCGCCGTCGATCGTCACCCCGCTCAACCGTCACCTCGGCTACGACGAGGCGGCCTCGATCGCCAAGCAGGCCCTGGCCGAGAACACCTCGATCCGGGCGGTGGTCGTCGCGCGCGGCCATGTCGAGGCCGGCCGGCTGACCGAAGCCGAACTCGACGAGGCGCTGGACGTACTGCGGATGACCCGACCCGGCTGACCGGTCCTACCCTGGTGGGGTGATAAACACCGTGGTCTTCGACGTCGACGAGACCCTCGTCGACCTGCGGCCCGCGGTCACCGGGGCGTTGGAAACCGTACTGGCCGAACTGCGCCGGCTGACGCCGGCCGCGCGGCGGCTCACCCTCGACGACATGGCCGCCGACTGGACCGCCGCGTTCGCCGCCGATCCGTCGGCGCCGGTGACCTCGATCCGCCGGGCCGCGCTGGCCCGCTCCCTGGACCGGGTCGGTCTGCCGGACGAACTGGACCGCATCGCCGACATCTTCTTCACCCGCCGGTACGAGCTCAGCCGGCCGTACGCCGACACGCTGCCCGCCCTGGACCGACTTCGCCGCCGGTACGCGATCGGCCTGGCCACCAACGGCAACAGCCGCGCCGACCGGTGCGGGCTGCGCGGCCAGTTCTCCTTCGAGGTGTACGCGCACGTCGACGGCCTGCCGAAAAAGCCGGACCAGCGGTTCTACGACGCCGTCCTGACCGCCGCCGGGGTCGCCGACGCCGGCCGGGTGGTCTACGTCGGCGACTCGATCCCGCACGACGTGGTCGGTCCGCAGGCGGCCGGGCTGCGGGCGATCTGGCTCAACCGGCGCGGTGAGTCCTGCCCGGTGGAGGTGCGCCCGGACGCCCAGGTCACCACGTTGGCACAGCTGCCCGACGCGCTCGCCGACCTGTTCTCGATCTGACGGTATTCACGCCTGGCCGGCCAGCAGCCGGGCGAGATCCGTCGCCGTGGCCCGTACTAGTACGCCCACAGTAGACAGATCCAGCGGCGTCAACGACACCACACCGACGCTCGCCTCCAGACCAGCCACCCCGAGCACCGCCGCCGCGACGCCGTACGCCCCCGGTTGCAGCTCGCCGCTGCTGGCCACCGGTTGGCCGTCGCCCGCCCGACCGGCCAGCACCGCCCGGCCCGCCGCCCCCCGGTCCAGCGGATGCCGCGACCCGGTCCGGTACGCCACGTGAAACGCCGTCCAGCTCGGTTCGACCACCGCCAGCGCCACCGCCTCGGTGCCCTCGGCGACCGTCAGGTGCGCGGTCGCTCCGGTCTGCTCGGCCAGCCGACGCAGCGCCGGCAGCGCGGCGTCGGCCAGTAACGGTTGCGCCCGCCGGGCCAGGTGCAGCAGGCCCGCGCCGAGCCGCAGCCGGCCGGCGGTGTCGCGGCGCAGCATGCCGTGCGCGGTCAGTGTGGTGGCCAGCCGGTAGACGGCGGCCCGACCCACCCCCAACTGGGTGGCGGCCTCGGTGACCGTGACCCCGCCGGCCGCCTCGGCGACCAACCGCAGCAGACGCAGCCCCCGGTCCAGGGTCTGCGCGGTCTCCGTACCACCCGCGTCCACACCGACAGCGTACGGACGGCCGCCAGTCGGTACCCTCGTAGCGTGACGCTCCGCTTGTACGACACCGCGACCCGGTCCGTGCGGGACTTCGTGCCCCGCCAGCCTGGCGAGGTCTCGATCTACCTGTGTGGCGTCACCGTCCAGTCCGCCCCGCACATCGGTCACCTTCGTTCCGGCGTCGACTACGACGTGCTGCGCCGTTGGCTGACCCACCGTGGCATGCGGGTGGTCCTCATCCGCAACATCACCGACGTCGACGACAAGGTGCTGGACAAGGCCGTCGCCGCCGGGCAGCCGTTCTGGTCGATCGCGTACGCCAACGAGCTGATCCTCGCCGACGCCTACCGCACGCTGAACGTGCTCCCGCCGACCTACGAGCCGCGCGCCACCGGACACATCCCGGAGATGCACCAGCTGATCGAGCGGCTGATCGAGCGCGGGCACGCCTATCCGGCGGGTGACGGCAGCGGTGACGTCTACTTCGACGTGGCCTCCTTCGCCGACTACGGTGCGCTGTCCGGGCAACGGCTGGACGCCATGCAGCCGGCCGAGGACTGCGTCGGGCGAGCCAAGCGGGATCCGCGCGACTTCGCCCTGTGGAAGGGTGTCAAACCGGACGAGCCGGCCGACGCGACGTGGCCGTCGCCGTGGGGTCCGGGCCGCCCCGGCTGGCACATCGAGTGCTCCGCGATGTGCTGGCGCTATCTGGGCGCCGAGTTCGACATCCACGGCGGCGGACTCGACCTGACCTTCCCGCACCACGAGAACGAGGTCGCCCAGTCGAAGGCGGCCGGCCTGCCGTTCGCCCGCTACTGGGTGCATCACGGGCTGCTCAACCTCGGTGCGGCGAAGATGAGCAAGTCGCTGGGCAACGTCGTCGACCTCGGTCACGTCGCCGCGATCGGGGTACGGCCGGCCGAGTTGCGCTACTACCTGACCGCCGCGCACTACCGGTCCCGGATCGACTACTCCGACGACGCGCTGCGGGAGAGTGCCACCGCCTACCGGCGGATCGAAGGTTTCGTCCGGCGAGCCGTGGAACGTGTCGGTGCCGTCGCGCCGGTCGCGCCGGTCGTGCCGGCCGAGGTGCCGGCGGCGTTCGCGGCGGCGATGGACGACGACCTCAACACCTCGGCCGCGTTCGCGGTGCTGCACGACGAGGTCCGCGACGGCAACAACCTGCTGGCCGCCGGCGGCACCGCCGCCAGCGCGGCCGCCGACACCGCCACCGCCGGTGGTGCCGACGCCGGTGGTGCCGACACCGGCCACGCGGCGATCCGGGCCAGCCTGGGCCGGGTTCGCGCCATGCTCGGCGTACTCGGCCTCGACCCGCTCGACCCGGCGTGGGGCGACGCCGGGCCGGCCGACGAGCTCCGTGGCGCGGTCGACGCCCTGATCGCCCTCGCCCTCGACCAGCGGGCGCAGGCCCGCGCCCGCCGCGACTGGTCCGCCGCCGACGCGGTACGCGACCAGCTCAAGCAGGCCGGCATCACGGTCGAAGACACCCCGCACGGACCCCGATGGACCATTGGAGAGCAGACCTGATGCCCGGCAATTCGCAGCGACGTGGCCGACGGGTCACCCCCAAGAAGGGCACGGCTCAGGGGTCCGGCGGCAAGAACCGCTCCAGCCTGGCCGGCAAGGGCCGCACCCTGCCGGCTGACGAGCGGCCCTGGCACAAGGGATACTCCGGCACCGAGAAGCTGCCCAGCAAGACCGCGTGGAAACAGGAGAAGGAACGCCGGGCCGCCGCCGCCGAGGGCCGGGTCCCGAAGATCGGTACGCCGGGCGCCAAGGACACCACCTGGGGCGCCGGGGGCGGCCGGGCGACCACCGGCCGGGCCGGCGCGGGCGACGTGGCCGGACGCGGCAAGGTCGGCCGTGGCGGCGCGCGGTCCGGGCCGAGAGTGTCCCCGGGCCGCCGGGCGCACCCGCCGAAGGACGCCCCGGAGCTGCTGGTCGGCCGTAACCCGGTGGTCGAGGCGTTGCGCGCCCAGGTGCCGGCGACCGCGCTCTACATCGCCCAGGGCCTCGACGTCGACGACCGGGTCACCGAGCTGGTCCGGGCCGCCGGTGACCGGGGCATCGCGATCCTGGAGATCACTCGCAACGAACTGGACCGGATGACCGGCGGGGTCCTGCACCAGGGCGTCGGGCTGCAGGTGCCGGCGTTCGCGTACGAGCCGTTCGACGACCTGCTGGCCGCCGCCGGTGAACGACCGGCGCCGCTGCTGGTCGCGTTGGACGGGGTGACCGATCCCCGCAACCTCGGCGCGGTGATCCGCTCGGCTGCGGCGTTCGGCGCGCACGGCGTCTTCATCCCGGAACGGCGGGCCGCCGGCATGACCGCCACCGCCTGGCGGACCAGCGCCGGCGCGGCGGCCCGGATGCCGGTCAGCCAGGTCGTCAACCTGACCCGGGCGGTCAAGGCCTGCCAGTCGGCCGGGTTCACCGTGGTCGGGCTGGACGCCGACGGCGAAACCGGGCTGTACGACCTGGAAGCCGCCGTCGGCCCGTTGGTGGTCGTGGTCGGTTCCGAGGGTCGCGGCCTGTCCCGCCTGGTCGGCGAGACCTGCGACCTGCGGGTCAGCATCCCGATGCACTCCGACGTCGAATCGCTCAACGCGAGCGTCGCCGCCGCGGTGACCCTCGCCGAGGTGGCCCGCCGCCGGGAGGTCAACTGACCGGCTGACTGCTGATCGACGAGACAGCCACCCGTAGCATGCGCAGGTCGGCGTCGTCTCGGGTGGCGGAGGAATCAGCGGATGGCAGGGCAGGACGGCGGCTACGCGCTCGGCGTCGACCTCGGCACCTCGAACACGGTGGCGGTGCTGCGGTGGCCGGACGGGCGTACCCGCCCGTTGCTCTTCGACGGTCGACCGATCCTGCCGTCGGGGGTGTTTCTCGGCGACCGGCTGCACGTCGGACGGGACGCGCAACGGCTCGCCCAGACCGACCCGGCGCGGTTCGAACCCAACCCGAAACGTCGGGTCGACGAACCCGCCGTGCTGCTCGGCAGCCACGAGGTGCCCACCGTCGACCTGCTCGCCGCCGTGCTGGACGCGGTCGCCCGGACGGCGGTCGAAGCGGTCGGTTTCCTGCCACCGGCGGTGCTCACCTACCCGGCGACCTGGGGTGGGCGGCGCCGCGAAGTGCTGGTGCGGGCGGTGGCCCGCGCCGGCTGGCCCCCGGTCCTGCCCGCCGGGCCGGCCGGGACCAGGCTGGTCCCGGAGCCGGTCGCGGCGGCCCGCTACTTCACCGACGTGTTGCGCCGGCCGGTGCCGGTCGGGCAGGCGTTGGCGGTCTTCGACTTCGGCGGCGGCACGCTCGACATCGCCGTGGTCCGCAACGAGGGTACGGATCCGAGCGGCCGGGCCCGGTTCGACGTGATCGGCTCCGGGGGCGTCCCCGAACTCGGTGGCCTCGACCTGGACGCCGCGCTCGTCGAGCACCTGAGCACCGTCGTGACCAGGGTCGATCCGCAGGCATGGCAGCGGCTGGTCCAGCCGTCGACGCCGGGGCAGTGGCGCGATCGGCGGCGGTTCTGGGACGACGTACGCGGGGCGAAGGAGATGCTGTCCCGGTCGGTGGTCGCACCGGTCGCCGTACCCGGGGTCGACCAGGCGGTGCACCTGACCCGCGAGGAGTTGGAGCAGGTCGCGGCCCCGCTGCTGAGACGGGGCGTGACGGCGGCGGCCGGTGTCATCGCGGCCAGTCAGCTCCGTGCCGACCAGCTCGCCGGATTGTTCCTGGTCGGCGGTTCGTCGCGGGTGCCGCTGGTGGCCCGGATGCTGCACAGCGAACTGGGCATCGCGCCGACCGTACTGGAGCAGCCGGAACTGCCGGTCGCCGAGGGCGCGTTGGCCGAGCTGGGACAGCCAGCCGAGGCGGCCACCATGGTCTCGCCCGCCGGTCCGCCGGTCGTCTCGCCGGTCAGCGCGGGACCGTCGGTCGCGGGACCGGCGTCGGGTCCACCGGCACAGCCCTCGTATCCGCCGGCACAGCCCTCGTATCCACCCAGGTCGGTGCCGCCCGCCGGCCCGCCGGGGACGGATCCGGACTCGGCCGGACCCGCCCCGGTGCCGGCCTGGCATCGTCGGCCGGTGACCTGGCTGGTCGCGGCGGCGTGCCTCGCGCTGGCCGGTGTGGTGGCGGCCGCCGTGCTGTACTTCCTGCCGGACTCCGCCCGGGCGATCGAATTTCGGGCGTTCACCCAGGTCGGCGACGCGCTTGTCCTCCCCGAGGAAGCCGGGTCGGGCAGCGACTACTACACCCAGTTGGTGGACGGGAAGGCGTACGGCGCCTTCGTCCGGGACGATGACCGGCTCGGTGTCGTCGCGATCGACCCGTCCACGGCGAAGCAGCGGTGGGAGGCCGTCACCAGCGTCGGGGCGGACCGGTGGCTGGGCCTGCGGGCCACCCCGGACGCGCTGATCGCCACCGGCGACTCGTACGGTGCGGACAGCCGCAGCCCGGTCGTGGTGTTCGACCCGCGCGACGGGCGGGAACGGTGGACCTTCGGCATCGACGACGGTGATCAGCTGTTCGTCTTCGACGACGTCCTGGTCTGGTCCGACGTCGAAGGCGGCCGGCTCGTCGGCCTGGACCTCCGGGACGGCGACGAACGGTGGTCCCACGACAACCCGGCCGACCAGTACGACGACACCGCCAGCGTGGTCTATCCGATGGTCACCCGGGCGGACCTGGCCGGCCCGGCGGACGCCTTCGGCGGTGCCTTCGCTCCCGACCGGGGCGACGACCGACGGCTGGTGCAGATCACCGCGACACGCTCGGCCCGGATCTTCGACGCCGGCGACGGTGAGCTGCTCAGCGAACGGCCGAACGTGGCCGCGCCGACCGACATCGCGATGGTCTACGACGGGCGGCTGCTGGTCGCGGCGTCGGGCGGCGGCTACCGGCTGACCTCCTACGACCTGGCCAGTACGGACGAACCAGCCAACCTCTACACCCCGCAGGACGACACCCGTCGGTTGAACGGCATCGTCGGATGCGGCCCGGACCGGGTCTGCCTGCTGGAGGCGACCGGGTTCGGCACGGACACCAACGAACTCGTGGTCGTCGACATGGCGCGCAGCGAGGTCCGGTGGCGCACCGACGCCGCCGGGTTCGACGTGATGGTGCCGGTGGGGGAGCACGTGCTGCTGCGGCAGACGTCCAGCGGCTATCTGTCGGTGCTGTTCGACCCGGAGGGCAACGAGGTGCTGCGTCGCGACGGCGTGGCGGTCCGGCTCGACCGGGGCAACCTGCTGGTCTTCGCGGAGAATCCGAGCAGCTACCCCGACGATGCCAGCGTCGCCGGGGTGTCGGTCGCCGCCGCCCCCGGGGTGCAGGAGCTGGGGCTGCTGCGGGGCGTACGGGCGGAAGCCTGCTCGTGGGACCAGTCCCGGATCGTCTGCCCCACCGACGCGGGTTTCCTGGTGAGCCGCTTCACCGACTGAACGGTCTGGGCTTGGCGCTCAGCCCAACGTTCAACCGGGCGCTCAGCCGGGCGCTCAGCCGGGCGCTCAGCCGGGCGCTCAGCCGGGTGCTCAGCCGGGTGCTCAGCCCGACGCGAGTCGGCGCAGCGCCGTGTGCAGCCCGAACAGTGTGTAGCCGAGCAGGATCGGGGCCAGCAGCGGCATCGCCAGGCCGGCCAGCAGCGCGGCGAGGCTGACCACGCCGGCGGCGGCGAGCACCACCAGCGGCCGGTGCTGGGCGAACCCCCAGGCCGTGAGGGTGGCGGCCCGCCAACCCGTACCGTCTTGGCGGCCGACCTGCACCACGACGGTGCCGGCCAGTCCGGCGGTGACCGCGATCAGCAGCAGCGTGCCGACCAGCATGACGGCTCCGCCGGGCACCACCCCGGCGGAGATGAGCACCAGGTTGCCGCCGAGCAAGGCGAACGCGGCGAGGCCGGCGAGGGTGGCGACGGCACCGGGCAGCAGGGCCCGCCAGAATCCGCGCAGCAGGTCGCCGAGGCTCGGCCAGCTGCCGTCGACGGTCCACCTGTGGATCGCCGTACTGGCGGTGGCCAGCGCCGCACCCGTGGTGACGATCGGGATCGCGGCGATCGTGGTGACGATGCCGAGCAGCGCGAGGTCGGCGGCGGCCCGCAGGGTGTCCCGCCAGTCGGGGCGGGACACCGGTGCCGGTTCGTCGACCGGCTCGGCGTCCCGCCCCGCTGTCGTCACGTTTGTCACCCCTTGAGGCCGCTGGTGTTGATGCCCTGCACCAGCATCTTCTGGAAGGCCAGGAAGAAAAGGAACACCGGCAGCAAGGAGAGTACGGACATGGCGAACATCGGCCCGAGCGAGGTCTGTCCGGTCGAGTCGATGAACAGTCGTAGCCCGATCGGAACGGTGTAGCTTTCCACGCTCGGCAGGTAGATCAGCTGGGTGAGGAAGTCGTTCCAGGTCCAGATGAACGAGAAGATGGCGGTGGTGACCAGCGCCGGTCGGGCCAGCGGCAGGATCACGTACCGGAACACCCCGAACGGGGAACATCCGTCGATCTTGGCGGCGTCGTCGAGTTCCCGGGGGATGCCGCGCATGAACTGCACCATCAGGAAGACGAAGAACGCCTCGGTGGCGAGTAGTTTCGGCACGATCAACGGCAGTGGGGTGTCGATCCAGCCGAACGTGTTGAACATGATGTACTGCGGCACGATCAGTACGTGGCTGGGCAGCAGCAGGGTGCCGATCATGATGGCGAACCAGACCTTGCGGGCCCGGAACTTCAGCCGGGCGAAGGCGTACGCCGCCAGCAGGCAGGAGACCGCGTTGGCGATCACCGTCGCCACCGAGATCACCGTGCTGTTCCAGAAGAACCGGCCGAACGAGATGTTCTGGAGGTAGTTCCAGCCGTCGGGGTAGTTGGCCCAGGTCGGGTCCTGCGGAATCACCGACAGGTTGCTGGCCACCTCGGTCTGCGACTTCAGTGACGAGCCGAGCACCCAGACCAGCGGGTAGAGCACCACGATCAGGATGACGACCAGGATCAGCACCCGGACCAGGCTGCGCAGCCCGGAGGACTGGCGACCGGTGGCGCGGCGGCGGGCGATCGGAGCAGCGTGGGTGGCCATCAGTCGTTCTCTCCGTCCGAGTAGTGCACCCAGAAGCGTCCGGTGCTGAAGAACAGCACGGTGATCAGGCCGATGGCGATCAGGAAGACCCAGGCCAGGGCGGACGCGTACCCCATCTGGAACTCGGTGAAGCCCTTCTCGTAGAGGTACAGGGTGTAGAGCATCGTGGAGTCCACCGGGCCGCCGGTGCCGTTGCTGATCACGAAGGCGGCGGTGAAGCCCTGGAAGCCGTTGATCGTCTCCAGCACGAGGTTGAAGAAGATCACCGGGGAGAGCATCGGCAGGGTCACGTTGAAGAACTGCCGGATCTTGCCGGCCCCGTCGACCGAAGCCGCCTCGTACAGCTCGACGGGCACCTGCTTGAGTCCGGCGAGGAAGATCACCATCGGCGCGCCGAACTGCCAGACGGCCAGCACGATGAGGGTCTCCAACGCCCAGTCGGGGTCGTTGACCCACGGTTGTCCGGCGATGCCGAACAGTCCGAGGAAGTCGTTGAAGGCACCGTCGCCGCTGAACATCGCCCGCCAGATGAGCGCCAGCGCGACGCTGCCGCCGAGCAGCGACGGCAGGTAGAACAGGCTGCGGAACAGGCCGACGCCGCCAAACTCCCGGTTGAGCAGCAGCGCGACGCCGAGCGCGGCGGCCAACTTCAGCGGTACGGCGACGAAGGCGAACACCAGGGTGACCCACACCGAGTGGCGGAACGTCTGGTCGGTGGTGAACAGGTCCCAGTAGTTGTCGAAGCCTACCCACTCGACGAACTCCCAGGACGACAGGATGTCGTAGTTGGTGAAGCTGAGGTACAGCGAGAACAGCATGGGGAAGGCGGTGATCGCCATCAACCCCAGCAACCAGGGGGACAGGAAGACGTACCCGGCGAGGCCTTCGCCGTGTCGCCGGCTGCCGCCCTTGGCGCTGCCTCGCCGCTTGCGCTGCGGGTCGGCGGGTGCTGTCGTGGTCGTGGCCGGGCCGGGTTTCGTGGTCAGGGCCACGAGCTGGCTCCTCTCTGCGGTCGTGGGTCGTGGTGCCCGTGCCGGCGTACACGCCGGCACGGGCACCACGACCGGGATGCCCGGCGGGTCTACTCGAGGGTAGCGGCGGCCTGCCGGAAGAACTCGGCTGCGGCGTCGGCGGGGCTCGCCTGGCCGTAGGTGACGCTTTCCGCGACGGTGACCAGGGTCGACCGCAGCGGTCCGTGGCCCTGCGGCGGCGGCGACGGCGCGTCGCCCATTTGCGGGATCAGCTCGTTTTCGAACTCGACGGTCATCGTCATGTACGGGTCGTCGAGCGTGCCTTCGACGGCCGTACGGTTGTCGAGGTTGGAGGGCAGACCACGGTCCACGCCGAGGATTTCCGCCGCCTCCGGGTCGTTGACCAGGAAGTCGATGATGTCGGCGACGACCTCGGGGTGGTCGGTGGTCCGGGATCCGGCCCAGTAGAGCGAGGCGCGGGCCCACTGGCCCTTGGGGTCGCCGGGGTAGGCGGCGACGCCGAGTTCGTTGCTTGTCGACTTGCCCAGCTCGGCGAGTTGGTTGGACCACATGAACGAGGTGGCGCCCTTGCCGGTCACCACCAGCTGGTCGGAGACGCCGCCGCCGACGGCCTCGTGGACGATGTCGGCCGGTGGGGTGGCGCCGGCTTCCCGGGCGTCGAGCCACATCTGGAACCACTCGACCAGGTCGGCCTCGGTGAAGCCGAGCTCGGAGCCGTTGTAGAACTCCTTGTCCTGGGCCCGCAGCCAGAGCCAGAGTGCCTTGTAGTCGGCGCTCGGGTCCATCGCGCCCCAGTAGTTCCCGCCGGCCTTGGCGGTGACCTCGGCGCCCCACTCGATGAACTGTTCGTAGGTCCAGCCGGTCTCCGGCTCGGCCACCCCGAGCTCGGCGATCTTGGTCTTGTCGTACACCAGGGCCGGGGTGTTCTCGCCGGCGGCGACCGCGACCTGCTTGTCGTCGATCTGGCCGTACTGGGTCAGGCTCTCCGGGTGGTTGCTCAGGTCGATGTCACCGGAGGAGACGTACTCGGTCAGGTCCAGGGTGACGTTGCGGCCGGCGTACTCGGCCAGACCGTTGTCGTCGATCTGGAAGATGTCCGGCGCGTTGCCGCCGGCCGAGATGGTGGCCAGCTTGTCGTAGTAGCCGGTGAAGGCCTGCCAGGTGGGGTTGATGGTGACGTTGGGGTTCTTCTCCTGGTAGAGGTCGAGGGCCTGTTGGGTGAGTTCGGCCCGGGCCTCACCACCCCACCAGAAGAACTCGACGGTGACCGGTGCGTTCGGGTCGGTCGATGCCTCATCGTCGCCGCAGGCGGCGACGCCGAGGACCAGCGGCACGACGGCGGTCGCGGCGATGCCGCGCAGCAGGTGACGTCGGCCGAAAGGGGTACGGTGAGCACGCGTGGCAGGCGTGTTCGCCGCTGGTGATGTTGCGGGGTGCATTGCGCTCACTCCTTGGGGTTAGGAGGCGACGTCGACCGGTGCGGCGGCAGCCACGTAGCCCGGGTCCGCATGGCTGTGCGGTCCCGGGCCCGTCGAGTCGCGGATGACCAACTCGGTCTGGAGCGTTACCTGGGCGGTGGTGCGACGGTCGTCGCCATGCTGGAGCAGCATGTCGACGGCCGCCCGGCCGGCGGCCGCGTTGGGTGTGGCCACCGTCGTCAATTTGGGGCGGGTGAGCCGGCTCAGCGCGATGTCGTCGATGCCGACCACGCTGACGTCCCGGGGCACCATGATCCCGTGCGCGTCGAGCCCTTCGATCAGGCCGATCGCCATCAGGTCGTTGTAGGCGAGGACGGCGGTGACCTCCGCGCGGCGGACCTGGTCCGCCGCGGCGATGCCGCCGCCCTCGGTGGGCGGGTTGGGGCCGATGACGGTCAAGGTGACGTCGGCGCCGCGGGCGGCGGCCAACGCGGTCCGGCGGATCTCCCGGTTGGTCCAGGAACCACGCGGGCCACCGAGCAGGGCGATCCGGCGGTGTCCCAGCCCGATCAGGTGTTCCACGGCCAGCCGGGCGCCTTGGCCGACGTCCATCACCACGGTCGGCAGGCCGGTGACCTGACGGTTGATGACGACGAGCGGCACGTCCCGGCTGAGCTGCTCGATCAGGCTGTTGCTCATCCGGGGGCTGCAGAGCAGCACCCCGTCGACCTGCTTGGCCAGGGCGTGGACCAGCTCTTCCTCGGCTGCCGGATCCTCGTTGGTGTCCGTGACGAAGATGTGGTAGTCCCGGTGGCGGGCCTGGCTCTCCGCCGCCTTGATCAGGGGCGGGAAGAACGGGTTGGCGATGTCGGCGACGATCAGCCCGATGTTGTGGGTGCGTCCGGTGATCAGTGCTCGGGCGGCCCGGTTGGGGCGGTAACCGAGGTGTTCCGCGCAGGCCAGCACGCGGCTGCGGGTCTCCGGGTTGACCAGGTGCGGTGCCGAGAACGTGCGGGAGACGGTGGAGATGTGCACTCCGGAGGCCCGCGCGACGTCGCGAATGGTGGCTGGCACGCGTAGCCCTTCGGTCTCGGTGGTCGCCGCCCGGTGACGTGGGCGGTGACCGGTGGTGTGGACGGTGACCGGTGTGGCTGGGGTCACGTTGGTCCGCCAATTAATGCAAACGGTTGCTCATGTGTCAACGGTCTTCGATTACGGCTTTGTTGCGACCGACGTCCTGTTGGGTGTTCAAAACCTCGTGAAACAGGGCAAATGTCTCCAGTTTGAGAGGATCCATTGACGAAGGTGTCCGTCGCGTGGCAGCTTCTGCTGCAAACCTTTGCAGCCAACCGGAGGCGGAGCAGCATGTCCCCAGAACCTGATCGGCGGCTGCGCTACGCGCTCGTCGGCACCGGCGCCCGTGCCGAGATGTTCGTCCGCTCCCTGGTGCTCGACCACCGGGACAGCGCGGAACTCGTCGCCTTCTGCGACCTCAACCAGGCTCGGATGGACGCGCACAACGCCTGGCTGGAGGAGTTCGGCCGGGACGCCGTGGCCACCTACCCGGCCGCCGACTTCGGCACCATGCTGGCCAAGGAACGAGTCGACGTCGCGCTGGTCACCACCGTCGACCGGGTACACGACGAATACATCGTCACCGCCCTGCACGCCGGCTGCGACGTGATCACCGAGAAGCCGATGACCGTCGACGTGGCCCGCTGCCAACGGATCCTCGACGCGGTCGCCGAGACCGGGCGCACCGTGCGGGTCGCCTTCAACTATCGCTACAACCCGTTGCACGAACGGGTCCGTCAGGTGCTCGCCGACGGCGAGATCGGCGAGGTGGGCTCGGTCCACTTCGAATGGCTGCTCGACGTGCGGCACGGTGCCGACTACTTCCGCCGCTGGCATCGCGAGAAGGCCAACTCCGGCGGCCTGATGGTGCACAAGGCCAGCCACCACTTCGACCTGGTCAACTGGTGGCTGGACGCGGTCCCGGTGCGGGTCTACGCGGCCGGCCGGCTGTTCTTCTACGGCGAACCCGGTCGCCGGCACGGCTACGCCCGCGACTACGACCGGGCGCACGGCGAGGTCGCCGCCGCCGGAGATCCGTTCGCCCTGCAGTTGGCGGCCCACCCGCAGCTACGCGCGCTCTACCTGGAAGCCGAGGCCGAGGACGGCTACCACCGCGACCGCAACGTGTTCGCCCCCGGGGTGACCATCGAGGACGACATGTCGGTGTTGGCCACCTATTCGACCGGCGCCACGATGACCTACCACCTCACCGCGTACGCCCCCTGGGAGGGCTACCGGGTGATGTTCAACGGCAGCCGGGGTCGGCTCGAACTGGAGGTGGTGGAGAGCGACTTCGTCAGCCCGTACGCCGCCGGAGAACTCAAGGGCGCCGCGCTGCACGGCGTCCAGGCGGCCGTCGAGGAAGGCTGGGCAAAGATCACCGTACGGCCGTTCTGGGAACAGCCCCGCCAGGTGCCGGTCGCGGGCTACACCCGGGCCGGGCACGGCGGCGCCGACGCCAAGATGACCGCCGTGCTCTTCGGTGGCGAGACCGACCCGATGGGCCGGGCCGCCACCGCCCGCGACGGCGCACTCGCCCTGCTCACCGGCCTGGCCGCCAACCGGTCCTTCGAGACCGGCCAGCCCGTCCAGGTCGCCGACCTGCTCACGGTCGACTGACCGTACCGCCCCTGGCCTCGACCCCGGTCCGACATCGACATCGACACTCCGGTCCGACATCGACACGGAGACTCAGGTCCGACATCGATACCGACACCGATACCGACCCCTACCCCGTACCCGCGAGGAGCTTGCTTCCGTGTCCTCCCCACCCGATCCGGCCGTCGACCCGACCGGTGCCTCCGGCTCCCGGGCCGACCTGCTCTTCCCGGCCGAGCCCGCCCAGCGGGCGATCGCCCGCGAACTGTACGCGCACGCGCGGGACCTGCCGATCATCTCGCCGCACGGCCACGTCGACCCAGCGCTGCTCGCCGACGACGAGCCGTTCCCGGACCCGGCCCGGCTGCTCGTCGTACCCGATCATTACGTGACCCGGATGCTGCTGAGCCAGGGCATCCCCCCGGGTGAGCTCGGCGTACCGACCCGGCCTGGCACCCGGCCACGGCCACCGGCCGGCGACGGCGACTACGCCACCGAGACCGACGGGCGGACCATCTGGCGGCGACTCGCCGCCAACTGGCACCTGTTCCGGGGCACCCCGTCGCGGCTGTGGCTGGAGAAGACCTTCGCCGAGGTCTTCGGCGTGACGGTCGGGCTGAACGCGCGGACCGCCGACGAGGTCTACGACACCATCGCGGCGAAGCTGACCGAACCGGCGTACCGGCCCCGGGCCCTGTTCGAGCGTTTCCGCATCGAGGTGCTGGCCACCACCGAATCACCCCTGGACGATCTCGGCCGGCACGCCAAGCTCGCCGCCGACGGCTGGGGTGGCCCCGGTGGCCGGGTGATCACCACGTTCCGGCCGGACAACGTCGTCGACTTCGAATTCGACGACTGGGCGGACAACGTCGCCGCGCTCGGTGCGATCACCGGCGAGGACACCGGCACGTACGCCGGCTTCCTCGCCGCGCTGCGCTCCCGCCGGCAGGCGTTCATCGCCGCCGGCGCGACCAGCTCCGACCACGGCCACCTCACCGCGCTCACCCTGCGGCTGGAGCAACGCGAGGCCGCCGAACTGTACGGACGCGGCCTGCGCGGCACCGCCACCGCCGAAGACGCCGAGGCGTTCCGGGCCCACATGCTTGTCGAATTCGCCCGGATGTCCATCGAGGACGGCCTGGTGATGCAGCTGCACCCCGGCTCGGTGCGCAACCACAACAAGTGGCTGTACGCCACCCACGGCCGCGACGTCGGCGGTGACATCCCGCAGGCCACCGAGTACCTGCACGCACTCACCCCACTGCTCGACGCGTACGGCAACGATCCGCGACTGCGGGTCGTCGTCTACACCCTCGACGAGTACACCTTCACCCGGGAATTGGCCCCGCTCGCCGGCGGATACGCCGCCCTCTACCTCGGCGCCCCCTGGTGGTTCCTGGACTCGCCGGAGGTGCTGCGCCGGTTCCGGGAGGCGGTCACCGAGACCGCAGGTTTCTACAACACCGCCGGCTTCGTCGACGACACCCGTGCGTTCTGCTCCATTCCGGCCCGCCACGACGTGGCCCGCCGGATCGACGCCGGCTTTCTGGCCCGGCTCGTCGCCGAGCACCGGCTCGACCTCGACGAAGCGGCCGAGACCATCGTCGACCTGGCCTACCGGCTACCCAAGCGGGTCTTCAAGATCGGGGAGAAGCTGTCATGACCGTCACCATCACCGGCGTCGACGTGCACGACGTGCGGTTCCCGACCGCGGCGGCCGGCGACGGCTCGGACGCGATCAACAAGGGCGACTACTCGGCCACCTACGTCGAGCTGCGCACCGACCACCCCGACGGGGTCTTCGGCGCCGGTTTCACCTTCACCAACGGCCGGGGCAACGAGATCACCTGCGCGGCGGTACGTGCCCTCGCCCACCACGTCACCGGCCGGACCGTCGCCGACATCGTCGCCGAACCGGTCACCTTCTGGCGCTCGCTCACCGCCGACGTGCAACTGCGCTGGCTCGGCCCGGAAAAGGGCGTCATCCACATGGCGTCCGGTGCGCTGGTCAACGCCGTCTGGGACCTGCGGGCCAAGCTGGCGGGCAAGCCGTTGTGGCGGCTGCTGGCCGAGATGCCGACCGAGGAGCTGGTCGCCAGCATCGACTTCCATCACATCACCGACGCGATCACCCCGGACGAGGCCGCCGCGATCCTCGACAAGGGTCTGGTCGGCCAGGCCGACCGGCTCGCCGAGCTGGAGCGCGACGGGTTCCCGTCCTACACCACCTCGGTCGGCTGGCTCGGCTACCCCGACGACAAGGTACGGGCGTTGACCCGGGCGGCGTACGCCGACGGGTGGCGGGCGATGAAGATGAAGGTCGGCGGGCCGATCGACGACGACGTCCGCCGGGCCCGGATCATCCGCGCCGAGATCGGCCCGGACGCCCTGCTGATGATGGACGCCAACCAGGTGTGGGACGTCGACGAGGCGATCGCCAACATGGGCCGGCTCGTCGAGGTCGACCCGTACTGGATCGAGGAGCCGACGCACGCCGACGACGTGCTCGGCCACGCCCGGATCGCCGCCGCCGTCACCGAACTGTCCGACGGGCGCTGCCGGGTCGCCACCGGCGAGGTCGCCGCCAACCGGGTCATCTTCAAGCAGCTCATGCAGGCCGAGGCGATCCGGGTCTGCCAAATCGACTCGTGCCGGATAGCCGGGATCAACGAGGTGCTGTCGGTGATCCTGATGGCCGCCAAGTTCGGCGTGCCGATCTGCCCGCACGCCGGTGGCGTCGGGCTCTGCGAGTACGTGCAGCACCTGGCGATCTTCGACTACCTGCGGGTCGGCACCTCGCTCGACGGGCGGATGGTCGAGTACGTCGATCACCTGCACGAACACTTCGTCGACCCGGTCCGTACCCGGGGCGGCCGTTACCTGGTGCCCGACCAGCCCGGCTACAGCGCCACCATGAAGCCGGAGTCGATCGCCGAGTATTCCTTCCCGGACGGGCCGGTGTGGCGGTGAACGCCGACACGGTCGGCACCGCCGGCACCGCTGATACGGCTGATACCGCTGGCGTCGCGGGCCGGGCCGGGATGGCCGACACCGCAGCGGCCGACCCACCGTTGCTCGGCCTCGGCACCCTCGACCGGGTGCCGGCGGCCAGCCGGCCACTGATTCGTCCCGGCGACGTCGGCGCTGGCATCGTCCACCTCGGACTCGGTGCGTTCCACCGGGCGCACCAGGCGGTCTACACCGAAGGGGCGATCGCGCGGGCCGGCGGGGACTGGGGCATCGTCGGTGTCGCGCCCCGCAGCCTCGACGTGGTCGGCCGGCTGGCCGCCCAGGACGGCCTGTTCAGCGTCACCACGCTCTCCGCCGCCGGTGCGCGGACACAGGTGGTCGGCGCGCTCGCCGGCGTACGGCACGCGGCCAGCGATCCGGCCGCGATCGTGGCGTTGCTCGCCGACCCGGCGATCCGGGTGGTCACGCTGACCGTGACGGAGAAGGCGTACCAACTGGATCCGGTCACCGGCCGGCTGCGGCCCGACGAGGCGGTCGCCGCCGACCTGACCACCGACCGGGCGCCGACCACCGTGCCCGGCCTGCTGCTGCGCGGACTGCTCGCCCGGGCCGCCGCCGACGCCGGACCGCTCGCCCTGGTCAGCTGCGACAACCTGCCGTCGAACGGCCGCCGGTTGCACGGCCTGGTCAGCGAGGCGTTGGCGTACGCCCGGTCGGCGGACGCCGTCGTCGACTGGGTGCACGCCAACGTCACCTTCCCCGGCACCATGGTCGACCGGATCGTGCCGGCGGCCACGGCCGAGACCCTGGCCGTCGCCCACCGGGAGCTCGGCGTGACCGATCTCGCGGCGATCGCCGGCGAGCCGTACTCGCAGTGGGTCGTCGAGGACCGGTTCCCCGGCGGCCGGCCGGCCTGGGAGGTGGCCGGCGCGGTGCTCACCGACGACGCCGGTGCCTGGGAGCGGCTCAAGCTGCGCGGCCTCAACGGGGTGCACTCGGCGATCGCCTACCTGGGCGCGCTGGCCGGGTACGACACGATCGCCGAGGCGCTGCGGATCCCCGGACTCGTCGACGTGCTGCGCCGGCTGATCGCCGAGGACGTCGCGACCAGCTTCGCCCCGCCGGACGGGGTGTCGGTGATCGAGTACGGGGAGTCGGTACTGGAACGGTTCGCCAACCCGGCGATCCGGCACCGCACCATCCAGGTGGCGATGGACGGCTCGCAGAAGTTGCCGCAGCGGGTGCTGCACACGATGCTGGACCGGCGGGCGGTCGGCGAACGGCCGTACTGGTCGGCGTTGATCGTGGCCGCCTGGATGCGGTTCGTCCAGGGCCGGGCCGACGACGGTGCCCCGCTGCCGCTGGACGACCCGCTGGCCGGGGCGATCGGCGCGGCGCTGGCCGACAGCGCCGACACTCCGGCGGCGGTGACCGACGCGCTGCTGGGCCTGACCGAGGTGTTCCCGCCCGAACTGGCCGCCGACCCGGTGGTCCGGGAACTGGTCGTGACCTGGCTGACCGCACTGCACCGGCACGGCGTGGCCGGCACCCTGACCGGCGCGGCCGGCTGACGGCCGAGACGAGCGGCCGAGACGACGGCTGGAGGTACGACGTGACGACCGAGCCGCCCCGGGTGGCGCTGATCGGTGCCAGCGGGCACGGCCTGTGGCACCGACGGCGGCTGGCGCCACTGCACGACGATGGCACACTGCGCCTGGTCGGCCTGGTGGACGTCCGGCCGGTGGAGCCGGCCCTGGACGCGCCGATCCCGGCCGGGGCCGAGGTGTACACCGATCACCGGCAGATGCTGAGGCAGGCACGGCCGG
Source organism: Solwaraspora sp. WMMD406 (assembly GCF_029626025.1). Lineage (NCBI taxonomy): Bacteria > Bacillati > Actinomycetota > Actinomycetes > Micromonosporales > Micromonosporaceae > Solwaraspora > Solwaraspora sp. WMMD406. Next base: position 6,724,120 of record NZ_JARUBF010000001.1, on the reverse strand, counting down.
ACGTCGTGGTGATCTGCACACCGCCGTACACCCATCTGCCGATCGCGCTGGACGCCCTCGCCGCCGGTGCCGACCTGCTGCTGGAGAAGCCGCCGGTGTTGTCCCTGGCCGACCATCGGCGGCTCGCCACGGCGTTGGCGCGGCACGGCCGGGTCTGCCAGGTCGGGTTCCAGGCGTTGGGTTCGGCTGCCCTGGCGGAGGTGACCGCCGCGGCGACCGACGGCCGGCTCGGTGCCGTCACCGGCATCTCGACGCTCGCCTCCTGGCAGCGCGACGACGCCTACTATCACCGTTCGCCGTGGGCCGGTCGGCGTACGGTCGACGGCCGCCCGTCACTGGACGGGGCGCTGGCCAACCCGCTGGCGCACGCGACGATGCAGTGCCTGGCGGTGGCGGCGGCGGTGGACAAGGGTGCGCCGGTGCTGGTCGAGCTGGAACGCTACCGGGTCCGCCCGATCGAGGTGGACGACACGGCGTCGATGCGGATCACCCTGGACTCCGGTCTGTCTATCGTGGTCGCCGTGACGCTCGCCGGTGAGGACTTCGTGGCCGGCGAGGTCCTGGTGCACGGTACGGCGGGTGTCGCGGTGCTGGAATATCCGACCGACCAGTTGCGGCTGCCCGGCGAGCCGGCGATGCGGCTGGTGCCGGGGCGGACCGGGCTGCTGGAGAACCTGCTCGCGCACCGGCGGGACCCGGTCGGCGTACCGCTGATCGCGCCACTGTCGCGGACCGCGTCGTTCACCAGCGTCCTGGAGGTGCTGCAGGCGGCGCCGCTGCCGCGGTTGCTCGGTCCGGAGCGGGTGTCCAGCACCGGCTCGGCAGGTGCCGACCGGGTGCTCACGATCGACGGGATCAACCGGATCCTGCGCCGCAGCGCTACCGAGCTGTCACTGTTCTCCGAGGGTGACGACGTCGAGTGGGCGGTACGGCCGCACCGGGCCCGGCTGGAGCCCTTGGAGCCACTGGAGCAGGGGGTGGCCGACGGGTGACCGTGACGCCGGGCACCCCGTTGCGACAGTGACGGAAAACGCATTGCAAATTCGTACTCGTTCCGGTAGCCAGCAAATCGGACAGAATACCTGCCCTCTCGGCGAATCGCCGCCGGGAAAATAGAGATTGCCTATTTGACCTGCAAACTATCTGCAAACAGATTGCGTTGACACATTTCATCAACAATTCTACCGTTTGGGTTCAGGAAGATTGCGTACGCGTTACGTGGTCGAATCCGAACAACAGGTTGCGGAGTGTGACAATGCGACTGAGGAGATTGACTGCCGTCGTAGTCGGCGTGGCGCTTGTCGCCGTACTGCCGGGGACGGCCGTGGCGGCAGGCAAAGACAACGACTCCGACCGGCTGTCCTGGGGAGCCCGGTCGCTCGGTCGGCAGGTGCTGCCGCCCAATGACGGATGGGCGGCGGCCGGCCCCGGCACCACCGGTGGCTCGGCCGCCGCGCCGGAACAGATCCACGTCGTCGACAGCCGCGCCGAACTGATCGACGCCCTCGGCGGCGACAACGCCACCAACCGGACCAACGCCACGCCGAAGATCATCTATGTCAAGGGAACCGTCAACGGGTTCGAGGGCATCTCCGGCTGCGCCGACCTGGCCGACCCCGAATACGACTTCGACGAGTTCCTGGCCACCTACGACCCCGAGGTCTGGGGCCGGGTCAACCCGAGCGGTCCACTGGAGGACGCCCGACGTCGGTCGGTCACCAACCAGACCCAGTACACCCAGATCAACGTCGGACCCAACACCACCATCGTCGGCCTGCGCGGCGCACGGCTGGAAAACCTCACCCTGATGGTCGACAGCGCCAACAATGTCATCGTCCGCAACATCGTCTTCGACGACGCGTACGACTGCTTCCCGGCCTGGTCACCCAACGACGGCGAGGCCGGCAACTGGAATTCGCAGTACGACCTGATGTCGGTGCGCCGGTCGGAGAACGTCTGGGTCGACCACAACACCTTCACCGACGGCGACAACCCGGACAGCGCCCAGCCGAGCTACTTCGGCCGGCCACTGCAGGTGCACGACGGCGCGCTCGACATCACCCACACCGCCAGCCTGGTCACCGTCTCCTACAACAGGTTCGACGGCCGCGACAAGGTCATGCTGATCGGCTCGTCCAACACGGTCGGCCCGGACGTCGGCCGGCTCAACGTCACCCTGCACCACAACGTCTTCGACGGCAGCCTGCAGCGCCTGCCCCGGATCCGGTTCGGCCAGATCGACATCTACAACAACCACTACAAGCTGTCCGGCGACGGCTTCCAGTACGCCGTCGGTGTGGGCGTGCAGGGCGCGCCGTACCTGGAGAACAACGCGTTCCACCTCGGTGCCGGGATCGCCACCGCCGACCTCCTCTACGACTGGGGCGGCACCGTCCTCACCGAGAAGGGCAGCTGGGTCGCCGAACACCGTAGGCCGCTGCGGCCCGCCAGCCTGCTCGACGCGTACAACGCGGCCAACGACCCCGACCTGGGCTCCGACGCCGGCTGGACACCGACCCTGCGGCACGGCCCGGTACTGCCCGCCGCCCTCGTCCCGCTCTACACCACATTGACCGCCGGCGCCGGCAAGCTGCCGGTCTGAGGCGACGACCGCCAGCGCGGCCAAGGCCGTTAGCGCGGCCAAGGCCGCGCGACACAGCCCCCGTGGGCGGCGGCGGCCCCGCCGCCCACGGGCTCCCACCGACCAGGACCGAGTACGGGCGACGACAGCCCGGGTCTCCCGCACCCGCTCCGGTCGGCACCAGAAAACGAGGCGGGCCGGCGGCGCACCGCCGGCCCGCCTCCGTCGCACCAGCAGTGGTGCCAACCCGAAGGAGATCCCGTGCAGAGCAGCACACACCCGCGCAGACGAGGCCTGTTGGCCGCGCTCGGCGCCAGCGCCGTGGCCGCGGCGCTGGTCGTCGGGATGACCACCAACGCCCAAGCGGCCACCTTGTTCTCGGCCGACTTCGAAAACGGCAGCACCAGCGGCTGGTCCAAGTCCGGCGGCAGCTGGGAGGTCGTCGCCGACGGCAGCCAGGTGCTCCGGCAGGACAACACCGGCAGCAACCTGGCCCGGTTCTTCGCCGGCAGCACCAGCTGGACGGACTACCAGATGCAGGCGCGCGTCAAGCCGCTGTCGTTCAACGGCACCAACCGGTTCGTCGGTATCGCTTCGCGCGTCGCCAGCAACACCAAGATGTACCGACTGGCGCTGATCAACAGCAACCGCGCCGAACTGCAGGTGGTGAACGGCAGTTCGATCACCGTACTCGGATCGGCGTCGCTGACCGTCTCCACCGGCACCTGGTACACCCTGCGGATCGAGAACAGCGGCGACACCATCCGGGGCTTCGTCAACGGTAGCCAGATCGGCTCCGGCAGCGACGGCAGCTACCGGTCCGGCCGCATCGCCCTGGTCACCGGTTATGGCGGGGCCAGCTACGACGACGTCAGCGTGGACACGATCGGCTCCGTACCGGACCCGACGACCCCGCCACCGCCGACCACCGCGCCGCCGACCACCGCGCCACCCACGACGGCGCCGCCGACCACCGCGCCCCCGACGACGGCCCCGCCCACGACAGCGCCCCCGACGACGGCCCCGCCGACCACCCCGCCGCCGTCAGGCGACACCGTGTACGTCGCCCCGAACGGCAGCGACAGCGCCGCCGGCACCATCTCGAACCCGACGACGCTGGCCTCGGCGCTCACCCGGATCGCCCCCGGCGGCACGATCTACCTGCGCGGCGGCACCTATCGCTACTCGCAGACCATCACCATCGCCCAGAACAACAGCGGTACGTCGAGCGCCCGCAAGAAGCTGTACGCGTACCCCGGTGAAACGCCGGTGCTGAACTTCTCGGCCCAGAGCGAAGACTCGGCCAACCGAGGGCTCGAAATCGGCGGATCGTACTGGCACATCCACGGCATCGTCGTCGAACGGGCCGGAGACAACGGCATCCTGCTCGCCGGCAACAACAACATCGTCGAACGAGTGGTGACCCGCCACAACCGTGACTCGGGGTTGCAGCTGTCCCGGCTGATCGCCGGCGCGCCCCGGGACCAGTGGCCGGCCAACAACCTGGTGCTCAGCTCGGTGTCGCACGACAACGTCGACTCCGACGGTGAGGACGCCGACGGCTTCGCCCCCAAGCTCACGGTCGGCCCCGGCAACGTCTTCCGCTACACCGTCGCCCACAACAACATCGACGACGGCTACGACCTCTACACCAAGAGCGACACCGGGCCGATCGGCGCGGTGACCCTCGAATACACCCTCGCCTACGACAACGGCACGCTCAGCAACGGCGGCCAGGCCGGCAACGGCGACCGCAACGGCTACAAGCTCGGCGGCGAGGACATCGGGGTCAACCACATCGTGCGCGGCAACATCGCGTACGGCAACGGCAAGCACGGATTCACGTACAACCGCAACCTGGGCAGCATGACGGTGTCGAACAACGTCGGCGTCGGCAACGAGGAACGCAACTTCAACTTCGACGGCGGCAGTTCGGTGTTCCGGAACAACACCTCGTGCGACAGCGGGTCGACCGACCGGATCATCGGCAACTCCGACAGTTCGAACCAGTTCTGGTCCGGCTCGAACGGATCCCGGTGCTCGTCGTACTCCGGTTCTCTGAGCTGGTCGTTCGCCTCCGACGGCCGGCTCGTCGTGACCATCGGCGGCCGGGTGGTCAACCCGTGACCCGCTAGTCGCGTCATCCCGGCCGGACATGCCGGACGGCCGGCCTCCCCCGATGGGGAGGCCGGCCGTCCGCGTTGCCGACGATCGGGTGGCGCGCCACCGGGGTCCGGGGGTGGCGCGCTGACGCGTGGGTCAGAGCCGGTGGCCGTCCGTGGCGTGGAACACGTGGTGCTGGCCCGGACGCGGCCGGACGAACACGGTGTCGTTCATCCGTGGCATGTGCCGACGGTCGGTCCGTACCACGAACCGCTCCGAGGTGCCGTCGAGCGTGGCGTAGCCGTAGACGTTGGCGTCCGAACCGAGGTCCTCGACCAACTCGACGAGCATCGGCATGCCGCCCTCGGTCGCGCTGACCAGGTCGCAGTCCTCGGGCCGGAAACCGACCGTCACCCGGTTGTCGCCGCTGCCGGCCTGCGCGGCCGAGATCTGCTCGCGGCTCAGCGGCACCACCAGGTCGGCGAAGACCGCGCCCTGCTCGATCAGCGGGACCGTCTTGATGTTCATCGCGGGGGAGCCCATGAAGCCGGCGACGAAGACGTTCGCCGGTGCGTCGTAGAGGTTCCGGGGGGTGTCGACCTGCTGTAGCACGCCGTCGAGCAGCACCGCCACCCGGTGGCCCATCGTCATCGCCTCGACCTGGTCGTGGGTGACGTAGACCGTGGTGACACCGAGGCTGGCCTGCAGCGAGGCGATCTGCGTACGGGTCTGCACCCGCAGCTTGGCGTCGAGGTTCGACAGCGGCTCGTCCATCAGGAAGACCTGCGGCTCGCGGACGATCGCCCGGCCCATCGCGACCCGCTGGCGCTGACCGCCGGAGAGCGCCTTGGGCTTACGGTTGAGGTACTCCTCCAGCTGGAGCAGGGCTGCCGCCTTCTTGACCCGCTGGTCGATCTCCGACTTCGAGGTCCGGCGCAGCTTGAGCGCGAAGGCCATGTTCTCGTAGACCGTCATGTGCGGGTAGAGCGCGTAGTTCTGGAAGACCATCGCGATGTCGCGGGCCTTGGGCGGCAGGTGGGTGACGTCGCGGTCGTCGATGAGGATGCGGCCCTCGTCGACGTCCTCCAGACCGGCGAGCATCCGCAGGCTGGTGGATTTACCGCAGCCGGACGGGCCGACCAGCACCAGGAACTCGCCGTCGCCGATCTCCAGGTCGAGCTGGTTGACGGCGGGTCGCTCGGTGCCCGCGTAGATGCGGGACGCCTTCTCGTAGGTGACCGTAGCCATGGTGAACGCTTCCTTTCACCGGCAGGAACGTGCCGGACGATCCGAGTGAAGGAGCGACCGGCGCCGTGCGCCGGTCCACGGGCGGGCACGACGCGGGAAGGCCTCGTGTCGCACGTGTCACGCCACGGTAAACGGGATTTGCCCGGCTGCCAAGGCCGGGCCGCCTGACGATTCACCCCTATATCGGACTTATCGGGAATCGGGGTGGTGAACGCCACTCTGATCCCTGCGGCTACCGGTCACCAGCCGGTCGGACAGCGGGACCGATCAATCGGATGGCCCGCCCGATGCGGCGGTAACGCCACGTCAAAGGCTATGCTGACGGCGTACGACACTGCCCCTGTAGCTCAGATGGCCAGAGCACTCGCCTTGTAAGCGAGATGTCGCCGGTTCGATCCCGGCCGGGGGCTCCGCACCATCACGAGGACGAACCCGCCGTGAGTTCGCACGGCGGGACACCTCGACGGCGACCGTCACAGCAACGCTGGTCACGACAGCCGTCCGCCCAGCGTGCCGAGCGATGGGATGGGATGGGACGAGGTTCGGGGATCCGGTCTGGCACCGCCCGACCACAGTCACGCGATTCCGGCGGTACGGAACAGTTGGACGACCCCGGTGATGTTGTCCGCGCCGTACCCCTGCTCGACCGCCCGCTGGAAGACGTCGGCCGCCGTACGGGTGATCGGCAGGTCGCCCCGACCCGTGACGGACCCGGCGGCGTATCCCAGATCCTTGGCGACCAGGTCGATCGGGAAGGCCGCCGGAAAGGTGTGGCCGAGCATGGCCACGGCCGCCGCGCCGGCCGCCGGACTCGCCACCGGGGTGGCGGCAAGCACCTCCACGGCCCGAGCAGGATCGAGATCCGTACCGCCAAGGGCCGCGACCTGTTCGGCGACGGCGGCGACCTGTACCGCGAACAGTGCGTTGACCAGAAGCTTCATCCGCGCACCCGTCCCGGACGGTCCCATGTGGTGCACCGCGCCGCCCATCCGGCGGAGCACCGGCTCGACCCGCCGTACGACGGATGGGTCCCCGCCGGCGAGGAAGATCAGCGTGCCGGCCTCCGCCTGGGGGCGGGAACCGAGCACCGGCGCGTCGAGGAAACCCACCCCGTGTGCGGTGCACCCGGCGGCGAGTTCGCCAGTGAACGACGGCGTCACGGTGGAACAGTCGATGGCGACGGCACCGGGGTTCATCGCGGCCAGGGCACCGGTGTCCGGGCGCAACCAGACGGCGCGTCCGGCGTCGTCGTCGCGAAGCATGCCAAGGACGAGGTCGCTGCGCGCCGCCGCCACGGCCGGCGTCGGCGCGGCGGTGGCACCCGCCTCGACCAGCGGCCGGGTCGCCTCGGCCGTGCGGTTCCATACGACGATCTCGTCCTCGCCGGTGGCGAGCAGCCGGCGGGCCATCCGTGCGCCCATCGCGCCAAGTCCCAGAACGGCGATCCGCATCGTGTTCCTCCGTAGTCGTAGTCGTAGTCGTAGTCGTAGTCGTAGTCGTAGTTGCGGTGGTGCTGGGCACGCGGCACCGGCCGCCCACGTTTCCCTCCTCCGCGCACCGATCACCTTGCCGAGCGGCGGTGAGATTCTGAATGCCCGTACCGCTCCGGTCGTTGTCTGTTCGTCTCACCAGCGCGGTGCCCCTCGTCGGTCGGCCGTCGTCGCGCCGTGCCTACCCTTGGCGGGTGGACGTGCTCGGTGACGTGCTGGCCCTGGCGCGGGTCGACGCGAGCCTGCTGGCGACCTTCGACGCGCGGGCACCCTGGGCGATCGAGCTGCCGGCCCGGTCCGGTGCGGCGTTCCACGCCGTGGTGGCGGGCACCTGCTGGTTCGCCGCCGACGGGACGCCGCCCCGGCGACTGGCCCCGGGTGACGTCGTGCTGCTGCCCGCCGGGGCCCGGCACCAGCTGGCCACCGACCCGGATCTGCCGCCGCGCCGCTTCGACGACGACCTCAAACGCGGCCTGATCCGTGCCGACGGGGATTTGGTGCTCGACGGGCCGGGTGCCCGGACCCGGATCCTCTGTGCCGGCTACCGCTACGACGCCGAGGCCGCCCACCCGGTGTTGAGCCTGTTGCCACCGGTCCTGCACGTGGCCGCCGACGAGTCGGAGCACGGACCCTGGCTGCGTTCCATACTGGACTTGCTGGCACACGAGACGCGCGGCGGTACCGCCGCGCCGGGCACCGCCGCGCCGGGCGCGGCCACCGCGGGCGCGGCCACTGCGGCCGTACGCCTGCTGGATCTGCTGCTGATCCACGTCATCCGGGCCTGGCTCGCCACCGGAGGCGAACCGGCCGGGGTCTCGTGGCTGCGCGGCCTACGCGACCCGGTCACCGCCCGGGCACTGGCCGCGCTGCACGGCCGGCCCGCCCATGGTTGGACCCTGGACACCCTGGCCGCGACGATCAACGTGTCCCGGTCCACTCTTGCCCGACGGTTCAGCCGCCACGTCGGCGAACCCCCATTGACCTACCTCACCCGGTGGCGCCTCGACCTGGCCGCGCGCCGGCTGCGTGACACGTCCCGTCCGGTGGCCGCAATCGCCCACGAGGTCGGGTACACCTCCGAGTTCGCCTTCAACCGCGCGTTCACCCGCGCCCACGGGTGTCCGCCCGGCCGCTATCGCCGCCAGGCCGGACGCGGCTGAAGCGGCTGCGTCGAGCCGGTGCGGTAACGGATCGGCAGTGATTCGGCGGCGGGTGATCCTCATCGGGCACTCGCCGTGATCCGGCGTACCGGTACTATCGGCCGGCCCTGCACACAGCGGGTTGCCAGGAAGCTCCAAGCTGCCTGTCTCGTCAGGGTCCACGGGGGCCCTTGCCAAGGAGTACGTAGAACATGTCCGACCCCTCAGCGCCGCAGTACCAGGGTGCACCCGCCGGGCAGCCGATGCCGCCGGCGGGAACCATTCCGGGCCCGGCGTACGCCGGCCAGTTCGACGCCCCGATGGCGCCGCCGCCGAAGAAGTCCAAGGCCGGCAAGATCATCCTGATCGTGCTCGCCGCCGTGCTGGTGCTCTGCCTCGGCGGGGCCGCCATCACCTACTTCGCCGTACGCGACACCGTCGGCGAGGTCATCGAGGCGACCCAGACCCGCCTGGTCACCCCGGACACCCTCGCCGGCCGGGACCTCAACACCGACCCCGAGTTCCAGGGTCTCGCCGAGGAGATGGCCACCGGGCTGGCGGCCGACGTACCCGAGTCGACCAGCTCCATCGGTGCGTTCTACGGCGACATCGAGCAGGAGAACCTGGTGATGATCGCCGGCGTGTCCGGCGTGATGGCCGACCCGGAGCAGGAGTTGGCCGACGCCACCGAGGGTGACGCGATGGGCCTCGGGATGACCAACATCACCGACGTCGACGCCGGGCCCAAGGGCGGTACGGCGCGGTGCGGCGACGCCGACATCGAAGGCATCCCCGGCGGGGTCTGCGTCTGGTCGAGCCGTGGTGCCCTGGTGCTGTACGTGTTCTACTTCAGCAGCGGCGAGGAAGCCGGCGCGGCCCTCGTCGACATCCGGGACGCGGTCGAGCAGACCAGCTGAGCGATCAGTTCACCGGTGGCCCGTCGCTCCTGCGGCGGGCCACCGTCGTCGACCGGGCCACCGTCGTCGACCGGGCCAGCAGGCCGTACCGCCGGATCGTCCGCAGTGGCTCGGTGGCTGTGCCCTCACGCCGCAGGACGTGGTTCGCGGCCAGGATCCCGGTGACCGCGGCCCGCTCCATCAGCGCGCTCGGCAGCTCCGTGCCAATCCCGTCCCCGGCCAGGAACAGCCCGTCGGCGTCGGTGCTCACCCCGGGCCGTACCGCCGCCATCCCCGGCGCGAACGCCGGTGCCTGCGCCTGCACCCGGGCCCGGCAGTCCAGCACCGGCAACCCCGCCACCTCCGGCCACAGTGCCGCCAACTCGGCCCGCATCCGTTCGGCCAGCACCTCGGCCGCGACCTCCTCCGGGCAGGCGTACGCGTGCAGCTCCAAGACCGAGCCGCCGGTGTGCCGCGCCCACCGTCGAGCCTGGCGTTCCAACCGGTGGTACGCCGTCACCGAGTCCAAGGTCGGCTGGCGGGAGACACCGCTGAACACCGGCCGGTCCGCCGCCACGTCACCGCCGAGCCAGAACCGGGCCACCGCGTACGGGGGCCCGACACCCAGCCCGGCCACCTGCTCGGCGAGCACCGGTGCCGCCTGGGCCAGCTGCGGCGAGTCGGCCAACAACGACCGCAGCGCCGGCGGGTCGACGGCCAGCACCACGTACCGGGCGGTGTGCGCGGCCCCGGAGCCGGTCCGCACCTGCCAGCCGTTGGCCCGCCGGGGGCTGACGCCGACCGCCGGATCGCCAGTGACGATCCGCCCGCCGTGGCGGCGCAGATGGTCGGCCAGCGGCTGCCAGATGGCCGTGTCGTAGTCGGCGTCCGGCGCGTCGAACCCCAGCCCGTCCGGGTTGCCGAGGAAATAGAAGTGGAAGTTCGCCACCAGCTCGGCGGCGGACATGTCCCGCTCGTGGTTGAAGAACGAATGGGAGAACACCTCGAACAGCATCGCCCGGGCCCGGTCCGGCAGCCGCATCGAGTCCAGCAGCTCGGCGGCGGTGCGCTGGTCGAGCTGCTGGTACGTCAGCTGCGGGTGGTAGGCCAACAGCGGCAGCGCGGCCTGCCGGTCCATCCGCCGCAGGTCCCGTAGCCGCAGGCTCGGGCTGCGCAGCAGCAGCGCGAGCAGGTTCAGCGGCGGGGCGGTGGGCAGCCGGCCGAACTCCTCCGCCGGCCACTGGGTCGACCACACCGGATAACCGTCCACCCGGTGCAGCATGCCGAGCCGTGGATCGATCCGCCGCAGGATCGCCCGCCAGTTGTAGTACTGCCGGAAGAAGGCGTGGAAGCCGTGGTCGATCGGCTGGACCGTACCGTCGTCGAGCGTCTCCGGCCAGGACGCCAGCCGGCCACCGAGCCGGGGGGCACCTTCCAGCACGGTCACCCGTACGCCGCGTTCGGCCAGCACCACCGCCGCCGACATGCCGGCGATCCCGCCGCCGACCACCAGCGCGTCGGTCCCGGCGTCGACGCGGTCGGTGCCGGCCGTGGACCGGTCGACCTCTTCGGCCCGTACGCCGAGGAGCCGGGCGACCGTTGCGGACAGTCCCACGTATCTCCTCCCCACCGGGTCAGGTCGTCCCTCAGTGTGCCGCCGCGAGCACCGCCAGCGGGTGGATTCCGGGCCGCCGGGGTGGATGCCAGCGCTTACTACCATCCCGGACATGGACACCGACCCATGGCGACACCGCGCCCGCAAGGTGATGGAGGGGCGGCTACGGGGCAACGGGGACGATCGACCACGGTACGTGGTCTGCGGACAGGATCCACTGGCCTTCCGACTGGTCAACGAACTGGTGGCCGCTTCCGCCACGGTCACGGTGATCGTGCCGACCCGGTCACGTTCGGACGGACCGGACATGCGGTCCATCAAGGGAATCCGGCTGCTGCGCGCCGACCGGCTCAACGAGCGGACGTTCCGGGCCGCCGGCCTGGTCGGCGCCAAAGGGCTGGCACTGATCAACCAGGACGACGTCGGCAACATCCACGCCGCGCTCTGCGCCCAGGAGGTCGAACCCGACCTGCGGGTCGTGATGCGCATGTTCAACACCCGGCTCGGCAACCGGGTCAAACGGCTACTGCCCGATTGCGAGGTCCTCTCCGACGCGACGATGGCCGCACCGGCGTTCGTCGCGGCGGCGCTCGGCGAGGTGTCGCCGACCCATTTCCGACACGGCGGCCGGACGCTGCACGTCGCGAAGCGCTCCGAGGTGCGCCCGGAGCACGTCGTCTGCGGCCTGGCCGACCTGCGCGACGCCGGTAACCCCCGGGTGCTCCCGGCCGACCATGCCAGCGCCGATCTGGTCCTGGCCGAGGCCGCCGGAGTGCAACTCGGTCCGGTGATCGCCGCCCGGCGGATCGCCCGAGCCCGCCAGCGGGCCCGGTTGTGGCGGGATCCGCTGCGCGCGCTGCGGTCGTTCGCCACCCGCAAGATCGGCATCGCGACGCTCACCGTACTGGCGGTGGTGCTCGTCTTCGGCGTCATGCTGGCCCGCGAGGTGGGTAGCACCGTGCCGTACGGGCTCTACCTGACCCTGGTGATGACGCTCAGCGGTGCCGATCCGGAGCCGGACCTGAGTAGCCGGGCCCAGGTGCTGCAGGTGGTGCTGAGTCTCGCCGGGCTGGCGCTGATCCCGCTGCTGACCGCCGCCGTGGTGGACGGCGCGGTCAAGGCACGACTGGCGTTGGTCGACGGCCGGACACAGACCGAGCGGCACGGGCACGTCGTGGTGGTCGGCCTCGGCAACGTCGGCACCCGGGTGATGTGGCAGCTGCACGACCTCGGCATCGAGGTGGTGGCGGTCGACCGGGATCCCGATTCGCGCGGGGCGGCGGTCGCCCGAGACCTCGGCATACCGCTGATCATCGGGGACGGATCCCAGGAGGAGACGCTCCGGGACGCCTCGGTGGCCAACTGCCGGGCACTCGTGGTGGTCTCCACCGACGACGTGACGAACCTGCAGGCGGCTCTCTACGGCCGTGAAATCAACAGTCATCTGCGGATCGTGCTGCGGCTGTTCGACGGCGACTTCGCCCACCGCCTCCAGCGGGTGTTCAACATCGGTGTCTCCCGCAGCGTCTCCTACCTGGCCGCGCCCGCGTTCGCCGCCGCGCTGATGGACCGGGAGGTCATCGCGACGATCCCGGTCAACCGGCACGTGCTGCTCGTCGCCGAGGTGATCGTCGCCGCCGGGTCCGCGCTCGACGGCAGGACGCTGGCTGCGGTCGGCGTCAATCCGGGCGTACGGGTCGTCGCGTTCGCCCAGTTCGGCGAGCCGGGACCGATCTGGCTGCCGCCGGACGGATACCGGTTGCGGGCCCGGGACCGGGTGACCGTGGTCGCCCGCCGGTCCGGGTTGAGCTGGCTGCTCAAGCAGGCCAGCGACCCGCCACCGCCGCCGACCGATCCCGTCGCCTGAGCCGCGCCTCCGGTGACGGTCGTGCCTTGGGTGACGGTCGTGCCTTGGGTGGCGGTCGTGCCTTGGGTGACGGTCGTGCCTTGGGTGACGGTCAGCCGACCGGCACCTCGACGCCGAGCACGGCCTGCTCGTCGGGGTAGTGCACGAGCACGTCGGCGAGGAAGGACTGGACCGCCGGGGCCAGCCCGACGTCCCGGCCGGCCTGTTCGGACAGCCGCCACCGGTGCTCGATGACCTGCGCGAAGAGTTCGGACGGTTCGACCTTGCGGCGCAGGTGTGCGGGAACCGCCCGTACGACCGGCTCGAAGACTTCGGTGAGCCAGCGGTGCGCGGCCTGCTGTTCGTCGGTCAGGTCGCTCTCCGCCCGGTAGGCGTCCAGGTCGTTCAACAGACGGCGGGCCTGGTTTTCTTCGGCGTCCAGCCCGGTCAGCCGCAGCAGCCGCCGGGTGTGGTAGCCGGCGTCGACCACCTTGGGGCGTACCAGGTAGGAGCCCTGATCGACCAGGGACATCGCCACTTCGGCCACGTCGAAGCCGAGTTCGTTGAGGCGGCGGATCCGCCGTTCGATGTCGTGCCGCGACTCGCGTTCGACGTGCTGTTCGTAGGTGATCTCGTGCCAGAGGCGTTCGTAGCGGGTGACGACCTCGTCGGCGACGGTTTCCGGGTCGATCGAGTCGTGCAGCAGGCCGGCGGCCTGCAGGTCGAGCGCCTCGCCGAAGATGTTCACCCGGGCGATCTCCAGGTCCTCGCCGCGTTGGCCGTTGGACAGGCTCGGTCGCAGCGCGCCGGTCTCGGCGTCGACCAGATAGGCGGCGAACGCGCCCGCGTCGCGGCGGAACAGGGTGTTCGACAGCGAGCAGTCGCCCCAGAAGAAGCCGGTGAGGTGCATCCGGACGATCAGCGCGGCGAGGGCGTCGAGCAGTCTGGCCAGCGTCTCGGGACGCAGCTGGTTGGAGAACAGCGCCCGGTACGGCAGGGAGAACTGCAGGTGGCGGGTGATCAGGACCGGGTCGAGGGGTTCGCCGTCGGCGTCGGTCCGGTCGGCGACGATCGCCACCGCTTCGACGGCGGGGAAGTCGATGCGTTCCAGGGCGCGCAGCAGGTCGTACTCGCGTTCGGCGACCCGCTCTCCGGTCTCCTTGACGGCGTAGACGGTGCCGGCGAGTCGGACGAACCGTACGACGTGCCGGGAGATGCCCTGCGGCAGCGCCACCAGGTGATCGGCAGGCCACTGCTCCAGCGGTGTCGACCAGGGCAGGTCGAGCAGCGCTGGGTCCACAAGGGCCGAGGTGATCCGCACGGAGTCAAGCATGACGGGTACGGCCTGCGGTTGCCGCCTACCGTGGCTCGGCTAACACTGGCGATCTGCACCTTTTACTCTATATGTGGAAGTACTGCCGCTGAGCTGTCGCTCCCCGGACACAGCCTCGTCACGTCCCGCACCCGGTAGCGTGTCGAAGGTGCCCGAGCCCGTCGCCCCGCTGCCCCGGCCCGTCGAAGCCCGTCGGCGGCCGCCGACCGGCCGCTGGTGGTCGACCCGAGCGGTACGGCCGACCGGCTGGTGGCCCGACGTACTGCTGCTGGTCGGCATGGTCGTGGTGACCGGGGCGCTCGCCGCCGGCCGACTGCTCGACCTCGACCTGGCGGTCCGCGACTGGGCGGACGCCAACCGCCCGCCGGCCGCCTACTGGGTGGCCCGGGTGGTCAACTACCTCGGGCAGGGCGGCCAGGTGCTGATCCCGGTCGCTGGGCTGCTGGCGCTGCTGCTGGCCCGCCGGGTCCGGTCGGTACGGCCACTGCTGCCGGTCGTCGCGGCGACCGCCGCCACCTATCTCACCGTCGGCGCGATGAAGGTGCTGCTGCCCCGGGCCTACCCGCACGACCCCGACGACCCGTTTCCCGAGCGGCTGTTCACCGCCGCCGAGCCGGCGACGGCCTACCCGTCGGGCCACGTGGTCAACACGGTCATCTGGTACGCGGTGATCGCCCTGCTGATCACCGGACTGCTGCGGGCGTACGGCCGGCCGGTGCGGTCGGCCCGACCGTTCCCCGGCTACTGGACGCTGCGCGTACTGCCCGTGGTGGTGGTGTTCTGCAGTACGACGTACCTAGGCTTCCACTGGTTGACCGACTCGGTCACCGGCCTGCTGCTCGGCCTGCTGCTGGCCCGGCTGCTGGGCCGGGTGGTCTGGGACGAGATCAGGCTGCCTGCCCTTCCGCACGGCCTGGACCGCCGAGCCGGACTCTCCTGACCGCTGACGCTCTCCGCCGCGCGGTGCCGCGTCGAGTTGAGGGCTCACGCACGTTATTTCGCGGAGTTACGTACGTGAGCCCTCAACTCGACGACCGGGCCAGCCAGCCGTCGCGGAATTCCGGCAGCCGGCCGGCATCGGGCGCGTAACCGACAGCCACAAGCCCGGCGGGGATGTTTAGGGACGCCGTACGCTCCGGGTATGTCGGTTCTGGTGCAACGAGCGGCTGAACTAGCCGAGGACCAGCTGGCTGCGGCTCTACCTCGGCGTTGGCGTCATGTGCAGGCCGTGGCCAGGAAGGCCGGCGAGATCAGTCACGTCCTGGACCCGACGGACGCTGAGGCTCTGGTCGCCGCCGCGTGGCTACACGATGTCGGGTACGCCCCCGGCGTGGCCGATACCGGCCTGCACGCTCTCGACGGCGGGCGATGGCTACGCCGTATCGGGCTGTCCGACCGCGTGGCCGCGCTGGTGGCTCACCACTCGTGCGCACTGTTCGAGGCGGAGGAACGCGGCCTCCGAGACGAGCTGGCCGCAGAGTTCACGCAGGAACAGTCACTGACGGCTGATGCCCTCTGGCACGCGGACATGACGACCGGCCCGGACGGCCACGACGTCGCCGTTCTGGACCGCCTGGCGGAAATCGAAGAGCGGTACGGCCCGGATCACCTGGTCACCAGGTTCTGGGTACGGGCCAGACCGACACTGCTCGAAGCCGTCGGCCGAACCACGGATCGGCTCGCGGTGTCCTAACCGATGTACGGCTTGGGACGCCTCTCGTAGCCGTGATCGATGCGCAGTCGCATGGACGGATGGATCGTCAGCCCGCTCAGGTCATCCTCGGCGACCCATCGGACTTCGGACGACTCGTCGCTCGTGGTGGGTTCGCCGGAGAGGTACCGGGCGCGGAAGCAGATGGAGAACTGCTGCCGTACCTCGCCGTCGCTGTACTCGATGACATGGTTGGGGTTGGTGTAGAGGCCGACGATGTCGGTCACTTCAATGTCAACCCCGGCTTCCTCCTTGGTTTCGCGTACGGCTGTCTCGGCGATGTACTCGCCGAAGTCCTGCGCTCCGCCCGGTAGCGCCCACAGGTCGTTGTCCGTCCGACGAATCAGGAGCACACGGTCATCCTCGTCGAGGACGAACGCGGTGACGGCGACAACGATCGAGTTGGGTCGGGGGGCGTCCGGGTTGTTGAAGTGCTCGGTCCTGGCCACGGCCTCTACCCTGCCATGGGTGTCGGCCAAATCGGTTCGGCGCTGGACCAGACACGGTCGAAGCTGTCGGCGTAGGTGTCGAACAGGTCACCTCCGGAGAGTCGTCGGAGGTGGAAGACCGGGGCATGTGCGGCTGGGAACCCGTAGGCGTGCGTGTTGACAAGCATCTCGTTGTCAAACCGGTAAATCGAGTTGTAGAGGGTTGTACGGTGGAACCGCGCGTGAACGGCTGGTACTTCCTTGAGCTGGCCGTAGAAGGCGAGCACGTTGCGAACCTTGCCGGCCATCGCATCGCCGATGCCCTCCTCTGCACCTCGTTGAGCTACAGCCTCCGACTCCGGGTCTCCGAGGAGCAGCCGGACGTCGACACCGGCTAGCGCCTTTTCTCGAAGGTCTCGGACCAGGGTAGGCACCAGTTCCGGCAGGAACAGGCCGGCGTAGACGAGTATGCCGACTCGTTCGCTGGACTGCTCGACAAGTCGCCGCCACAGGTCGTACGGGACGGCGGACCGGCGGGAGTAGACGTGCACGACCTCGGATTCCGCCACCCGTGCGACGCGTTCGGGTGATGCGGCGTTGGGCCAGAGGTACGCCTCACGCTCTTTCAGCAGGCCCGCGATGGCGTGTCGGTGGCGTGGGTAGGGAACACGGTTGAGCGTAATCCACCGCTCAACCGTCTTGGGGTTGACTCCGAGACGGTCAGCCAAACTCAGCGGTGTCAGGCCGGCGTTCAGGACGGCTTCCCGTAGCCGGTCGTTCGCCATGCCTACCCCCTTCTTAACCCTTCTAGGGACGACTTTATCCTAACCAAGACGTCCCTACATGTACAGCGTGCGTCGTGACGCCGTGGCACCCCTTCCGGTGAAAGTGGACCTCGTCAGCGAGTAGTCGCCTGCAAGAGACGCGCTCTGGACAGGAGGTCTGTTGTGGAGTTGTACGTGGACATCACGGGCAAGCAAGCGATGGTGTCAAAGGACCCGGAGCCGAAAAACAACCAGAACGGCAGTCCGTCGGGCCACGCAGTGGTTGGGAGATCCGTGACGGACCCACCGCCGAGCCGGTCTTGACCGCAGATGAGCTTGAGCACGTCCTGGCCGGGTTGAAGGAGCTCTGGTGACGCGGCACGCGGCCTCGTCTTCGTCGATCGGCGATCCGCGACCGGCCCGACAGTCAACGCATTCGGCTTGGCGGCAAAGCATGATCGCCGTGGTCGGGCCGCCTGGTGCGGGAAAGACCACCGTTGTGCGGGCGCTCGCGCCGCACGAGGACGCGACCGTGTTCAGGCTGCGCGAGGCCATCCGCGCCTACCCTGATGGGCTGTCCGGCCTGCCGCCGAGCGTCGATCGACTTGACTGGGTCAGCGACGAGGCAGTTGCCAGGGTGCTCGACGCGGCCTTCCTGAAACACCGTTTCCCGGCGGGCAGTGGGCCGATCCTGCTGGACAATTTTCCCGGCACCGCACTCCAGTTGCGGCACCTTGCCCGCATAGCATCGGCACTGGACCGCAGGGTAGCGATACTTGAGCTTCGAGCCGATACCGTCGTCCTCGCCGCGCGGGTCGCCGGGAGGCAGGTGTGTCCTGGTTGCGGGGCAGACCCCCACGCTCCGGCCAAGTCCGCCGCCTCCGACCCGACACGCTGCGCTCGCTGTTATGGCGCGTTGCAGCGCCGGGATACCGACACACCCCACCTGCATGCACTGCGACTGGCCCGCTATCGGAGCAACCAACCGAAGATCGCAGCCGTAGCCGTGCGCCTGCGCATCCCGCGTTTGGTAATGGACGCCGGCCACCCCGTGCCAGTGGTATCACGCCTGGCGCGGCACTTCTTCGCCATCCTGACCGACCCCGCATCGGCGCATCGCGCCCCGTCCGACCCAGGGAGACGACCGTGACCACCGTCCTACCGATGCCGACGCTGCGCCGCGACCGCGCGGCAGTGACCGAGGCGTACGGCAACGCCCGCCTGCCGGCCTCCGCTTTCGACGCTACCCCCGAACGAGTTGACAAGATTCCCTACGGGCGGTTCCGTAACGTCTACCTCTACATCACCGAGGCATGCCAACTCCGCTGCGAGCACTGCTACATGGGCGACCGCCTGGAACGGGCACTGAAGATGCCCTACGAGGCGGTGATGAAGACGCTGACCACCTGGCGACAGATGGGCGGCTCGAAGCTGACCATCCTCGGCGGCGAGCCCACCCTGCACCCCGACTACATCCCAATCATCCGCAACGCCAAGGCAATAGGCTATGAGCACGTCATTACTACCAGCAACGGCCTCGGCCCGGCGGGCAAGAAGTTCGCTCAGATGCAACCCGACGACTTCTCGTACGTGCAGATCAGCCTCGATGGCGGCAGCCCGGCAAGCCACGACCAGGTACGCGGCACGGGTACCTTCGACCAAGCCCTCGACACGGTCGCCGAGCTGTGCCGGCGCGGCTTCGACACCCGCATCATCTGCACTGTCAACAAGGCCAACCTCGGTGACTGCCTGAACCTGCTGGACATCGCCGACGAACTGGGCGTGTCGCTGGTCAAGTACCACGTCTTCTCCGTGATCGGCTCGGGGCATGGTGCCGCCGAGTGGGGCGTCCAACCCGCCGAATGGATCGAGTTCTACGAGCAACTGGAGCGGGTCGGTTCAGGTCACAAGACGCGTATCTGGTATCAGCCCACCTATGCCCGCCGCGAGCGCATGGCCGGATACGCAGCAGACGGTTACCGGGGGTGCGTCGGCCGGACCCTCGACCGGATCTCGATCTTCCCGGACGGGCGGGCCTATGTGTGTTCCTTCCTGTTCGACACCGACCTGCACTTCGCCAACATGATCGATGGCCGGGTGGTGCTCAACAAAGATGCCAACGAATTAGATCTGTTCACTCAGGTGCTCGCCAAGGCGAGCTGTGGATCGTGCAAGGTCAGCGGCTCGTGCATGGGTGGTTGCCCTGCCGAGGAACTGGTCATGGGCTCGGCCTCGTGTGCGGTCGACCCGGACATCGTACCGGTGTGCCGCCTTTGGAAAGCCGACGTGACGACCGGCTCGGCAATCTGACCAGCCGGTGCGGCGCGGCGAAGAATGCGACTTGCGTCACCACCAAGGCAGTAGTCCGACACGATCGACAAGGAGCCACTCATGGGCCGCTACCAGGCATGTATAGATCTGCACCTGATCCTGCGCGACGAGCACGGACGCGTCCTGCTCGGCGAGCGTCAGAACACCGGCTGGGCGGACGGACAGCTCGGCCTGCCCTCCGGGCACCTTGAAGACGGCGAGTCCGCCCGCACGGGCGCGGCACGGGAGGCCGAAGAGGAGATCGGCGTTCTCATCAAAGCGGACGAACTGCCGCTGGTACATCTAATGCACCACTACACCAACTCCGGCCGCGTCGCCCTGTTCTTCGAGGCCCGCTCCTGGTCCGGCGAGATTACTAACACCGAGCCAGACAAATGCGTAGGCTGGAACTTCCACGATCTGACCGATCTGCCCGCCAACATGGTGCCGTACGTGGCCGAGGCACTGCGGCACGTGGCCAGCGGGCAACGGTATTCAGAGCGGGGCTGGTAGCCGTGACGCCAGCGACGGGAATAGATCTGGCGTGCTTCGGCTACCTCGCGTACGCCCAAGTCTTCGGCGTCACCGCCTACCCGGCCGCAAACAGCGGAGCCCAAGTCACCCAGATCATCCCGTCGCTGGCCGGAGACGCGCCTATCGCCGCGCTCACTGCACGGCAACTCGGAATCCACGTCAGCCTCGTGAGCAACCCGGTCAGCCCCGACCCCGCCGGCTTGGCCGTGCTGCACACTCTCGACACGATCGGCGTTGCTCACCAAGCCGTTCCGGTCGCGGTTTCCGGGTCAGGCACCCCGCAATTGACCATCGTGACCGACGAGGCAGGAACTCGGACCTGGTTCGCCTGGCTCGGCACCGCCATCGATCACCTCAACGACACCGACCCGACACCGCTGACCACCGCACGCCTCGCCTACATCGACTGCTATCGCATCATCGACCTTGCGGCAGCCGCCGCGATCAGCTCCAGCAGGGCACCACTGCTGCTCAATCTCGGCGGCGACCCGCTGTCCGAAGCCGTGGCATCGGCCGCGCGCAATCGTCAAGTGGCATTCGTGCAGACCAACCTCGACGAATCCCAGGCCGACCAAGCCGAAACGCTCGCCGCCGGGCTCCACGAGCGGACAGCCGCCGGCGCCGTCGTTATCACTCTCGGCAAGCTCGGCGCGTTCGCACGCACCGCCACCAGCACCACTGTGGCCAACGCACCGAGCATGTCTATCCGCCACACCCACGGGGCCGGAGCCGCGTTCTCAGGCGGACTCGCCCACGCCCACCTCGCTGGATCCGGGCTCGCCGAAGCCCTGAACGCCGCTTGCGCCGTCGCCACCGCACACTGCGCTGCCGCAAGGCACATGCCCCAGGGCTGTTGCGTAGTCGGTTGAGGGCTGGCTGAGCTGGGAGTTCGGGAGGAATTCGGGGGTCTATGCAGGACGGGCGCGGCCCGTTGGTGATCATGAAGTTGCGAAGCCACATGATCACGAGAAGGACCGCACCCGCCGATGCCATCATCACCCACCGAGATTCTGCTTCCGCACCGACCCACCGATACGCCACCACCGGCGGCGGTCACCGACAGCGAGCATCACGGCCTGTTCGCCGCGTTGAGGGCGGTACCCGATCCGCGTGATCCGCGTGGCCGCCGCTACCCCCTGGTCAGCGTGCTCGCCGTCGCGGTGTGCGCGGTACTGGCCGGGGCATGTACCTTCGCCGCGATCGCCGACTGGGTACGGGACCTGGACCGCACCGCGTGGGCGAGGCTCGGCTTCACCGACCGGGTTCCCGCCGCGACCACGGTGTGGCGGCTGTTGATCCGCGTCGACGCGCAGGCCCTGTCGACGGTGCTGGCCAGCTGGCTACTGGCACGCACGACACCCGTCACCCGCAGCGGGCGGCGGTGGCGCCTCGTCATCGCCGTCGACGGCAAGGTCGTACGCGGCGCCCGACTCGCCGACGGACGTCAGATCCATCTGCTGTCGGCCTACGACACCAGCACCGGCGTCGTGCTCGCCCAGGTCCAGATCGCCGCGAAGTCGAATGAGATCCCGGCGTTCACGCCCCTGCTGCGCCTGGTCGCCGCCCAGCTGGGATCGCTGACCGACGTCCTGGTCGTCGCGGACGCCCTGCACGCCCAGACCGGACACGCCGAGTACCTGGCCGCCGCCGGCGGACATCTGATGGTCACGGTCAAAGCCAACCGGCCGACCACGTTCGCCCAGCTCAAAGCTGTTCCCTGGGCGCAGGTCCCGGTTGGAGCCCGGACCCGGGACACCGGACACGGCCGCACGGAGACCCGCACCGTCAAAGCTGTCACCGTGGCGACCCCCGGCGGGCTCGGCTTCCCCTACGCCCAGCAGGCCGTCCGGATCACCCGTACCCGCACGGTGAAGGGCAGGACCAGCCGCGAAACGGCGTACCTGACGGTGTCCCTGCCCGCTGGACAGGCCCGACCCGCCGACCTCGGCACCTGGGCCCGGGCGGAGTGGCATATCGAGAACCGCCTGCACTACGTCCGCGATGTCACGTTACGTGAGGATGCCCATCACGCCCGGACCGGAAACGGACCCGCCGTCTTCGCCACACTCCGTAACACCGCGGTCGGCTACCACCGCAGCAACGGCGAACCCAACATCGCCCGCGCCACCCGACGAGCGAACCGCCGTTCTACAGACCTCATCGACGCCGTGACCAGGAGTTACCCGACTACGCAATAGCCCTGGCACATGCCCCAGCAACGCACTCACACCAGCCTCATCAAGGAGCATCTGCCGTGACCATCGCCGCCCAGATCACCTACACCGAGATGATCAGCCCGCTCTCCGCACTGAACTGGAACGACGTCGCCTCGGTCAACACTGCCGCCACGAAGCTGCTCGACCAACTCGCGGACGACCGGGCGATCCTGGCGGACCTCGTGGAACGGCTCCCGGACGACGCCCACCTCGCCAGTCTGTGCGAGCACTACGACATCCTCGACAAGCTTGTCCTCCACGACGATCCGACCGGATGGCGGCTGCGCCTGCACATTTTCCTTGATGGCTACTTCGACCGGCCGCACAACCACCGCTGGACCTACACCAGCCGCATCCTGACCGGTTCCTACACGCACACCCTGTACGGCACCGACCACGACTTCACCGACGAAGTGGACGTGTCGGCGCTGACTCCTCGCATGGTCCGCGTCGAGGAACCTGGCGACACCTACACCCTGCACCACAGCATGATCCACTCGGTGACCGCGCACGGTGAGGCCGTCACTCTGATCGTGCGTGGTCCCGCCGTAAAGGACCGCTTCGTCGTCACCGACCGCACGAGCGGGCGAGCGTGGTGGCAGTACGGGGCCGCCAACGAAACGCCGGAGGCGGCAGCAGCCAAGCGCATGACCAGCGGTCACCTTAGCGACCGTATCGCCGCGCTACGCGCGTCTGGCGTCTTCGCGGCACCGCGAAACCACGACTGAGCAGACCCAGGTCACCTGGCCCTTGGCGGCCTCAGAGCCGGCTTCAAAGGAGGTGGTCATGACCTTTGCGTCAACCCGACCCATCTGGAGGTATCGATGCTAGACATCGGTGCGCTCGTCGGCGCGGTGCTGCTCGGCTTCTGCGCCGGACTGTTCTTGTTCAAAGTGAAGTCCCGGTGGTGCCCCCAATGCGGGCTCACCACCTGGCCGACGGAACGAGGCGCGGACGGCGTGGAACGGCCGCGCCGCGACGCACCGCCCCGTGAATAACCGACTGCTACGGACGCCAGAGCCGAAACCCGGCGACGTACTGCTGATCGGCGCGCACGCCAGCGTGCAGTTCGCCGGCGACCGACGACTCACCTTCCGCGTCATCTCCGTCGACCAGAAGCCCACCTATCACGGCTGGATCTGGCTCACCGGATACGTGATCAACCACAGTGGAGAAGCCGCCGAGCGGCGGGAGATATTCGTTCAACGACGCGGGCTGTACCGACTGTCCAAACGTAGGACGAACTGACAAGTGATCAAGGAGAGAAGAATGACGATCATCGACGCATTGCGTGACTGGTGGCTGCGCTGGCTCGACTGGCGCTCCGGCCGGTCGACGGCGTCCCGACGACTGCACGCCCTCCGACTCCGACAGACGACCTCCGCCCGACACCGCCGACTGGACGGCAACCGGGGACGCCATTGGCGATCGGAACCCACCACCCTGCTGCCGACCCTGCGCCCACTGATGACCTACGGCCAGCAACTCGGCTACCGCCTACCGTCCACCACCACCCTGACCAGCCGGTGACCGTGGCTCACTGCCAGACGCCGGCCCGCATCACCCGGCGTACCCGCAGTTCGTCGTCGAGTTCGACGACGTCGGCGCGCTGCCCGGCGACCAGCGCACCGGTCGTGCCGGCCAGCCCGAGCACCCCGGCCGGGGTGGTGGCCGCCATCCGGCAGGCGTCCACCAGGTCGATGCCGGCCCGTACCGCCTGCCGCAGCGCCGCGTCCATGGTCAACGTGCTGCCGGCGATCGACCCGTCCCGGGACAACCTGGCCACCGCGTCCGCGACCACCACCGACTGCCCGCCCAACTCGTACCGGCCGTCCGGCATCCCCGCCGCCGCCATCGCGTCGGTGACCAGCGCCGCCCGTCCCGGCCCGGTGACGGTCGCCGCGAACCGCAGCGTGCCGTCGTGCAGGTGCACCCCGTCGGCCACGAACTCGCAGACCACCGGGGCGGCACCCAGCAACGCGAAGACCGGGCCGGGTTCCCGGTGGTGCGGTGGCCGCATCCCGTTGAACACGTGCGTACCGACGCGTGCTCCGGCGTCGACGGCGGCCAGCGTCTGGTCGTAGTCGGCGTCGGTGTGGCCGATCGCCGCGATCACCCCGGCGTCGGTCAGCCGGCCGATCGCGGCCAGCGCGCCCCGCCGCTCCGGGGCGATGGTCATCATCCTGATCGTGCCGCCGCCTGCGTCGAGTAGGTCCGACACCTCGGCCGGGTCCGGATCCCGCAGGTACGCCGGGTTCTGCGCGCCACACCGTACGGTCGACAGGTAGGGGCCTTCGAAGTGCAGCCCGGCGAGGGTGCCGTCGGCGACCAGCGGCGCGTAGGCCCGTACCGCCCGGTGCATCAACTCGACGGGAGAACTGACCAGGCTGGCCAGCAGCGTGGTGGTGCCGTGCGCCAGGTGGAACGCGGCCGCCTGCCGGGCCGAGTCGGGGTCGCCGGTGGTGAAGGTCTGCCCGCCGCCGCCGTGGTTGTGCAGGTCGACGAAACCGGGCACCAGCCAACCCGAGCCAGCCGTCGCGGCACCGTCCGCGTCGGTCTCGGTGCCGACGGCGCTGATCGTCGCGCCGTCGATGGTCAGATAGCCCTGCTCGATCACCCGATCCGGGGTGACCACCCGGCCCCGGAGCCTCACCGAGCCGCCCCCGCGCCCGGTGCCGGCCCCGGTGCCGGCCGTACGGTGTCCGACGCCAGCAGGGCGGCGCCGAGGCAGCCCGCCCCGTCGCCGAGCGCCGCCCGGACCAGGCGCGGCATCCGGTGGAAGGTAGCCCGCTGCCGCAAGGTGTGGTCGAGCGGGACGAGGAGCTGGTCGCCGGCTTCGGCCAGGCCGCCGCCGAGCACCACCACCGCCGGGTCGAACATCGCCTGGCCGATCAGCAGACCGTCGGCGAGCGCGTCGACCGCCTCCGCCCACACGTCGGCGGCGACCGGATCGCTGCTGGCCGCCCGCCGGGCCACCTCGGCGGCCCCGGCTGTCACCTCGCCATTCGGAGCATCGGAGGCGTAGCTGGCGCGTTCGGCGTAGCGTCGGGCGATTGCCGACGCCGACGCCAGCGCCTCCAGACAACCGGACTGCCGGCAACCGCAGTCGGGTCCGCCCGGCCGGACCACGACGTGACCCAGCTCGCCGGCCGCGCCGTGCGCCCCGGCGTAGCTGACTCCGTCGACGACCGCCGCCGCGGCGATCCCCGTACCGATCGCGACGAACAGGACGTGTCGGCTGTCCCGGCCGGCGCCGAGTCGGGCCTCGGCGACGCCGCCGGCCCGCACGTCGTGGCCGAGCGCCGTCGGCAGGCCGGTCCGCGCGGCCACCAGGTCCCGCAGCGGTACGTCGCGGAAGCCGACGTTCGCCGACCAGATCGCCACCCCGGCCGTCTCGTCCACCACCCCGGGTACGACGACTCCGGCGGCGACCGGTGTCTGGCCGGCGGCCCGGGCCTTGTCGGCGAGGTGTTCGGCGATGTCGCAGATGGTGTCGATGACGGCTGCCGGTCCCCGGGCCGCCCCGGTCGGATGCCGCTCGGTGTGCCGTACCGCCTGGTCGTCGCGACCGACGAGAGCACATTTGACGCTGGTGCCGCCGACGTCGAGGGCGACGACGACCTGCTCGCCGTCGGACGCCACCGGACCAGTCGCCGGGTCTGCCGTACCGACCGGTGTCGCCGTCACGCCAGGACGACCGAACGGGTCAGGTGCCGGGGATGGTCCGGGTCGAGCCCTCGGCTCTGCGCCAACGCGACGGCGAAGCGTTGCGCCAGGATCAGGTCGGCCATCGGATCGAGCGGCTGCCGGCCCGCCGCCCAGCGGTCGAGTACCGCGTACACCCCGTTGGTCCGGCTGTGCACGAACGCCGCGCCCGTCGCGGTGACCTCGTCGGCGAGCTGCTCGGGGATCTCGCCGAAGGCCCAGACGACCCGGTGGGCGGCGGCGATGGCGATCGGGCCGTGCCGGTAGTCCATCGCCGGGTACGCCTCGGACCAGAAGATCGCGGCTTCCCGGCACTTCAACGCGGCTTCGTGTGCCAGTCCGACCGTCCAGCCGCGGCCGAGAAAGGTGGCCTGGTCGACCAGGGTCGGGTTGATCGGCAGCGGTGCGCGCACCGCCACCTCCGCGTCGGCGGCGATGGCCGTGAGGTCTTCGCCGAGATGGGCGCGCAGCAGCGCCAGGACGCTGGTGGCGAAGCGGGTCTGCACCACCGAGCGTTCGTCGGCGAAGGGCAGCGCGACGGTGTGCCGGGCGAGGGCGCTCGCCGGTGCCTGGGGGTCGGCGACGATGACGGTCGTCGGTCGCTGGTCGCCAGGGCCCTGGCCACGGCCACGGCCCTGGCTGTCGTCGGCGGCGGCGAGCAGACCGAGCAGGGCGAGCACCTCCGTGGTGGTGCCGGAGCGGCTGATCACCACGATCCGGTCGTAGTCGCGACCGACCGGGAACTCGGAGGCCTGGAAGGCGTCGGTCTCTCCCTGACCGGCGCGTTCCCGCAACCCGGCGTACGCCATCGCCATGAACCAGGAAGTGCCGCAGCCGGCGACGGCGACCCGTTCACCGGGGCGTGGCAGCGCGTGCGCCACGTCGTCCGCCTGCCTGGCGGCCAACCGCCAGCACTCCGGCTGGCTTGCGATCTCGGCGTCGACGTACGCCATCGCCACTCTCCTCGTCGAACCCGGAACCTGGCACCCGTACGGGTGGAGGTGCCTGCGTGTGCGCAGAAGGACGTGCCTGCGCGCGGCGCTGCGCGTTCCAGCTCAATCAGACAGCTTTTCGAGCGTCATTGTGCGCGCGACGGTCAGCCACTGGCAACATCGGCGTGATTTCACGCAGATCAGCTTTTTGCCCAGCGGGTGTTTCGAGCACTAGTGTGCAGCAAATCAGTCACCATCTGCGCAGGAGGTGGGCGGGATGGACCGGTACGCACGGTGGAACACACTGCTCGAACTGCTGACCGAGAGCGGCCGGATCAGCGTGGAGGAAGCCGCCGCCCGGCTCGACGTGTCGCAGGCGACCATTCGGCGCGACTTCGACCAGCTGGCCCAACAGCAAATGATCACCCGTACCCGAGGTGGCGCGGTGGCCAACGGGGTCTCCTACGACCTGCCGCTGCGCTACAAGACCGCCAAGCACTCGGCCGAGAAGCAACGCATCGGCACCGCCGCCGCCGCGCTTGTCGCACCCGGCATGGTGGTCGGACTCAACGGCGGCACCACCACCACCGAAGTGGCCCGCGCCCTGGCCGTACGGCCGGACCTGAACACCAGCGCCGAGGGCGCCCAGCTCACCGTCGTCACCAACGCGCTGAACATCGCCAACGAACTTCTGGTCCGTTCCCGGATGAAGATCGTGGTGGCCGGCGGAGTGGTCCGCCCGCAGTCGTTCGAGCTGGTCGGCCCGCTCGGCGGAGCGTTGCTGCGTGAGGTCACCCTCGACGTCGCCCTGCTCGGCGTGGACGCGATCGACCCCCGACTCGGGGCCGCCGCCCACCACGAAGGCGAGGCGTCGATGAACGCGCTGATGGTCGCCCGGGCCAAGCGGGTGGTGATCATCGCCGACTCGTCGAAGCTGGGCGGGCACGCGTTCGCCCGGATCTGCCCGATCGAGCGGGTCGAGACGCTGGTGACCGACTCCGGGGCCGACCCGGCCACCGTCGACCTGTTCCGGCAACTCGGACTGACGGTCATCACCGCCTGATCCCGACCGGCGTATGGTGTGCGTCGTCCTGGCACAGCGGCGGGGAGGCGACGCGGGTGACGGCGGTACTGGAGATAGCCGGACTACGCAAGACGTACCGGAGCCGACGACATGGCGTCCGACACGCCCTGGACGGGTTCGACATGTCCGTCGAGGCCGGTCAGGTGCACGGCTTCCTCGGCCCGAACGGGTCCGGCAAGACCACCACCCTGCGTACGCTGCTCGGCCTGGTCGCCCCGAACGGCGGTGAAATGGCCATCCTCGGCCAGTCCGTCCCCGAGCACCTGTCGGAGGTGATCGGCAAGGTCGGCGCCATCGTGGAGAGCCCGCAGTTCTTCCCGCACTTCACCGCCCGCGACACCCTGTCGTTGCTTGCCCAGGCCGGGGGAGTGGCACCACAGCGGGTCCCGGCGGTGCTGGACCTGGTCGGTCTGACCGAGCGGGCCGGTGACCGGGTCCGGACCTACTCTCTCGGCATGCGGCAACGGCTCGCGGTGGCCTCCGCCCTGCTCAAGGAACCGCAGCTGCTGATTCTCGACGAACCGGCCAACGGGCTCGACCCGGCCGGCATCCGGGAGATGCGCACGCTGATGCGTGACCTGGTGGACAGCGGTACGACCGTCGTGCTGTCCAGCCACATCCTCGGCGAGATCCAGCTGATCTGCGACTCGGTGACCATCATCTCCCGGGGGCGCCGGGTGGTCGCCGGTCCGGTGACCGAGGTGCTGGCCGCGCATTCCCGGGGTGGTCTGCTGGTACGCCTGGAAGCCGTCACCGACCTGCCGGCCGCCGAAGCCGCGCTGACCGAAGCCGCGTCGGCCGAAGCCGCGTCGGCCGAAGCCGCGTCGACCAAAGCCGCGTCGACCGGGACCGCCGCCACGGTCACCGTCACCCGGCACCCGGACCACTTGGTGGTGCACGGTGTCGACCAGCCGGCCTGGGTCACCCGTACGCTGGCCGGCGCTGACCTGTACGTCAGCGAGTTGGCACCCGTCTCGGTGGATCTCGAAAGCGTGTTCCTGGAACTGACCGCCACCGCCACCGCCACCGGCACCGCCGCCGCGCAGCAGGGAGCAGGCCGATGAACCTGTACCGGGCGGAACTGCGCCGTCTCGTCAAGCGGCGCTTCGTGCGCTACCTGGTGCTCGCCGGCCTACTCGTG
Source organism: Solwaraspora sp. WMMD406 (assembly GCF_029626025.1). Classification (NCBI taxonomy): domain Bacteria; kingdom Bacillati; phylum Actinomycetota; class Actinomycetes; order Micromonosporales; family Micromonosporaceae; genus Solwaraspora; species Solwaraspora sp. WMMD406. The sequence goes on along the minus strand of NZ_JARUBF010000001.1, from coordinate 6,695,044 downwards.
CTGGCCGCCGTCGCCGCCGGAACCTTCCTCACCAACCAGAAGCTCGACGCCGCCGCCTACGCCGAGGCCGAACGGACCGCCGAACGGGAGTATCAGCTCAGCATCACCTGGACCGAGCAGTGGCGGGCCGAGTGCGAACGGAGCAAGACCAGCGGCGGCGCCGACGCCGGACAGTTCCCACCGGACTGTGCCAGCATCACCCCGCCGCCTCGGGAGTCGTTCCTGGCCGAGCACTACCTCCCGGCGACCTTCGAGTTCCGTGACCAGTTCCCGGCCACCCTCCACACCTTCTCCAGCTTGTTGACGCTGGTCTTCTTCGTGGTCGGAGCGTCCTTCGTCGGGGCCGAGTGGACCTCCGGCGGGATGATGAACCTGCTGCTGTGGCGGCCACGGCGGCTCCAGGTCCTGTTCACCAAACTCGCCGCACTGCTGACCGGCACCATCGCGGTGACCGTACCGGCGGTCGGGGTGTGGACCGCGGCGCACTGGGTGACCGCCGTGCTGCGGGGCGACCCGGACGGGATGACCGGTGGTGCCTGGCAGTCGTTCGCCCTGAGCGAGTCGCGGGTACTCGTACTGGTCGCGGCGGCGGCGGCGGTCGGCTTCGGACTGGCCGCGATCGGCCGGCACACCGCCCTGGCTCTTGGCGGAGTGCTCGCGTTTCTCGTACTCGGACAGTCCGCACTCGGTTTCCTGGCCGAGCTCGTCGACGCGCGGTACGTGGAGGCGTGGCTGATCCCGACGTACTGGATCGCCTGGATGGACGGCGCGGTCGAGCTGAGCGACTGGCGGGCATGCCCGCCCGGGGGTGCCGAGTGCGTGCCGTCGACGTTGGAGTTGACCTGGCTACACACCGGCGGGTTGATCGCGGTGACAGTGCTGGTGGTGCTCGGCGTGGCGGCGTGGATGATTCGACGCCGCGACGTGACCTGATCCTGGCACGTCGCCGGATGCGCCGGCTGGTCGCGGCGATTACGCTGGTGAGGGTGCCGGCCGCCGACGAAACCCAGCCCGGGTCCGGGTCCGGTCCGGCGGTGGCGCCTGGTACGGTGCCGAGCGTTCCCCGGCAGCGCACCGACACCGACACCGACACCGAGCTGGCAGCGTCGGACACCGACCTCCCGACGCGGGACGCCGGACTGGCGGCGTCGGACGAACGTCCGGGGCTTGGCGACCGTGAGCGGCGCATCCTCGACTTCGAGCGGCAGTGGTGGAAGCATGCCGGGGCCAAGGAACAGGCGATCCGCGACACGTTCGGGATCTCCGCGACGCGGTACTATCAGCTGCTCAACCAGTTGCTGGACGAGCCGTCCGCACTGGCCGCCGAGCCGGTGCTGGTGGCCCGGCTGCGGCGACTACGAGCGGCGAGGTCCCGGGCCCGGCGCCGCTGACGTCGACCCGCTGGTCAGCTGGTGACCTGGGTGACGTGGGTGATCACTTCTCGTACATTTTGAGACCGTTGCCGAGGGCGATGAAGGTGGGCGCCCACTCGCCGACGAAGATGCCCCACCGGTCGGCTCGGTCGATCCCGGCGGCCTCGAAGCGCTTGGACAGCGTCCAGCTCACGAACGAGATGGCGATGCTGACGACCCCCGCCGCGTACAGGTGTTCGGCCCGTAGGCCCTTCTCGTGCAGCTGCTGCAACATGTCTGCTGACCCCCTGCGTTCCCTGGTGCCGATCGCAGCCGGGTGGCCTGCGGTCCTCGACACCAACCTACGAGTCACGCTACCTTCGGTGTTGGATCCATTCCTTACGGTTGGCGAGATGCTCCCGGGTGAATTCAGTGGCCCAGATCGCGTGCCGCCTGGCCCGGTCCCGGACAAGCCGGACCTGTCAGGCTGACCAGCAATATCTCTCATGGTCGATGGGTTCCGGGTCGAATCAGCTGGCCCACCCGTTTCGAGGACCTCCGGACTGAGCAATTACCCGTCTGAAGGGCTACCGGCTGGGTAGGTGGAGGGTGCGGAATGAGTAACGCGGACCCGACGGCGGACTGGGAGACTACCGGCGTGCGGCATGACGTGCGATTGACTCCGATGGGCGACGACCTGCTGGAGCCGTTGCTGTCCGCCGCCGTGGCCGAGGCCGACCCCGGCGAGGTCATGCCACTCGTACCAGGACCTGCCGGCTGGACGGCGGCTCGGCGGGACGCCTTCCGCGACTTCCACCGGGCCCACTACGGCGGCGGCGGCCTCGGGCCGGCCGGCACCATCATGTACGCGATCACGATCGGCGGTGACGTCGTCGGCGGCATCCGACTGACCCAGCTTGACGAGGCGGCCGCTGTGGAGACCGGCATCTGGCTCAGCCGTTCGGCACGGGGACGCGGCATCGGCTCGGGCGCGCTGCGCGCCGTCCTCGACGAGGCGGTCCGGCTCGGGGCCCAAGTCGTCATCGCCCGGACCACCACCGCCAATCGGTCCGCCATCAACCTGCTCCGCCGGTGCGGCGCGATCATATCCGTCGAAGACGGACAAATTCGGGCCCGGTTCTGGCTCGACGAGGCCTACGCCACCGACCTGGCGGTGTGAGCCAGGCAGCCCGTCGGACGGCGGACGGCTATCTGGCCGCCTGCTGATCGGCGTACGCGGCCAGCCAGGCGACCTGGGCCGGATCCAGCGACGGTCGGACCCGTTCCCGCGCTGCCGCGACATGCGCCGCCGACACCGATGACGCTTCGAGAGACTCTCGCATCGCGGCCAGCGCGGCTTCCCGGATCAACGCGGCGCAGTCCGCCGCCGAGAAGCCGTCCAACGACTCACCCAGCGCGGCCAGGTCGACGTCGTCGGCCAGCGGGACCGAGCGGGCCGCCGCCTTGAGGATCTCCCCTCGGGCCGCGCCGTCCGGCGGCGGTACGTATACCAGCCGCTCCAGCCGCCCCGGTCGCAGTAACGCCGGGTCGATCAGGTCGGGACGGTTGGTTGCCCCGACCACCACCACGTTGCGCAGCGTCTCCACCCCGTCGAGTTCGGTGAGCAGGGCCGCCACCACCCGATCGGTCGTCCCACCATCCGAGGACTGACCCCGGACCGGGGCCAAGGCGTCCACCTCGTCCAGGAAGACCAACGTCGGAGCGGCCTCCCGGGCCCGGCGGAACAACTCGCGGACCGCCCGTTCGCTCTCGCCGACCCACTTGGACAGCAGTTCGGCACCTTTGACCGACAACACGTTCGCCTTGCCGGTGCCGGCCAGCGCGGTCACCAAGAACGTCTTTCCGCAGCCGGGCGGACCGTAGAGCAGCACCCCACGCGGCGGCTGCACGCCCAGCCGGGCGAACGTGTCCGGATAGGTCAACGGCCAGAGCACCGATTCGGTGAGTGTCTCCTTGACCTGCGCCATGTCCCCGACGTCGTCCAACGTCACCCGCGACAGCTCCAGAGTGGAGGTCGACATCGAGGTCGGTCGGACCACCTCCAGCGCCGCGTCGAAGTCGGCCATCGTCACCATCGGCGTCTCCGCCGACTTCTGCCGCAGCGCCGCCCGTACCCCGGCTTCGCGGACCAGCGCGGCGAGGTCGGCGGCGACGAAACCGGGCGTCCGGCCGGCCACCTCGTCGAGCCGGACGTCCTCCTCCAACGGCATCGCCCTGGTCAACACGGTCAACTGTTCCCGACGCATCGCCGTGTCCGGCAGCGGCACCGTGATCTGTACGGCGAGCAGGTCCGGCCCGCGCAGGCCGGGGTCGAGTGCTTCCGGGTGACTGGTGGTGCAGACCACCGCCGCGCCGGCCGCCACCGTCTCGGCGAGCAGCTGCCGGAACACGGTCGCCAGCGGGCCAGACTCGTCGCGTGGGGCGAGCGCGTCAACGTCGGCGATCAGCAGAACGGCGGCGTCGCCACGCCGTACCGAGGCGGCGGCCTCGCGCAGCCGGCGCGCGGCAGCGTCGTTGGTCAGCGCCGCGACCTCCGGGGCCCAGACCGCCACGACCCGCGCGTCCAGCGCGGCGGCCACCGCCTTGACCAGCGCAGACTTGCCCGAACCTGCGGGTCCGCTGAGCAGCACCCCGAGGGACACCGTGGTGCCGAGCCGGGCCAGCACCTCCCGGTGGTGGAAGCCGAGGTCGAGCAGTTCGGTCAGCTCGTCGGCCTGGGCCCGCAGGCCGGGCAGGTCGGCCAGGCTCGGCAGCGGTTCGTCGACGAAGTCCGGTGCGGCCGGCGGCGGCGTGACGCCGAGCGGGCGTACCTCTTCGCCGGTCGATCCGTGGGTGACCGGGCCGTGCGCCCAGCCGACGACGGTGTCCATGGTGACCAGCACCGCGCCGTCGGATCCGACCGATGCGCCGGTCTGGCCCGGTCCGGGTGCCACGCCGGTCTGGCCCGGTCCGGGTGCCACGCCGGTCTGGCCCGATCCGGCTGACGCGCCGACCCCGACCGGCTCGGCCGCGAGCACGGTCAGCAGGGTGCTGGTCCACAGGAACCCGACGGTGTTCGCCAGGCTGCGTCGCGCCGCCTCGATCAGTCCCCGGTGCGCCGAGTCGGAGAAGATGTCCTGCGGCAGCAGCGACACGTCGTCGCCGGGGGTGACCACCTTGCCGAGCAGCGCCAGGCGCAGCATCTCCGGGCTGACCACCGCGACGATCTCGGCCGGACCGTCGAGCAGCACCACTCGGGCGGCCACCGTCGGCACCGGCGACACCGTAACCTGGCCGCCGTCGCGCAGACCGAGGTTGCCCAGGGTGAGGTCGTCGGCGTACAGCAGGGCGCGGCTGGCTCCGGCCTCGGCCCGGGCCGCGACCCCGGCGCTGACCCGCCGGCCGGTCAGCCGGACGGGATCGCCGGCGGCGATGCCGAGCGCGGCCAGCACCTCCGGATGCAGCCGTACGATGCCCCGCCGGGCGTCCAACGCCGCTGGTCGCAGGCTCGCGGTCAAGGTCAGTTCGCGGTCGGCCACCCGCCGAGACTATCGGTCCGCCGCATCCCGCCGGCCGCGTCGGGGTCGCTGAGAGGGTTCACAGGTACGGGCTCGCGCCGCGCCGTACCGTGTGGCTCATGTCGACTTCGATCTCCGGCCGACTCCGTCGTGCCCTGCCCCGGCCGCACCGTCGGCGGCTGCTCGGCGCGGTGCTCACCATCGCGCTCGTCGCCGGGGTGGTCGCCTGGGCGTTCTGGCCGGAGTCGCTGCCGTACACCGCCACCGAGCAGCGGATCACCGTCCGCTCCGGTCCGGCCGGTGACCAGCCGGTCGACCTGGACACCACGTTCTACCTGCCGACGTCGGCGTCGGCCACCGACCCGGTTCCGGCGGTGTTGCTGGCTCACGGGTTCGGCGGCAGCAAAGAGACGATCGCCACCGACGCCGAGGAGCTAGCCGGGCTCGGCTACGCGGTCCTGGCGTACACGGCCCGTGGTTTCGGGCTCAGCGGCGGGCAGATCCACCTCAACGACCCCGACTACGAGGTACGGGACGCGTCCGGGCTGCTCGACTGGCTCGCCGAGCGACCCGAGGTGCGCACCGACGCCGCCGGGGATCCGCAGGTCGGTGTGGTCGGCGGCTCGTACGGTGGCGCGTTGGCTCTGCTGCTGGCCGCCCAGGACGACCGGGTCGACGCGATCGTGCCGATGATCACCTGGAACGATCTGGCCCGGTCGTTCCTGCCGGAGTCCACCGGTGCGGACCCGGTCGACGGGGTGTTCAAGAAGGGCTGGGCGGGACTCTTCTTCGGCAACGGCGCGGTCCCCGCGACAGGTCTCGGTGACCCGTCGGTCGACGGCGAGCCCACCGTCGGCGAGCCGCCCGCTGACGAGCCCTCCGCCGACGAGCCCACCGGTCGGCCGGACCCGAACGCCGTACCGCCGGGGCTGGCCGGTGTCGACCCGGCCTGCGGGCGGTTCGCCGCCGACGTCTGCGCCGCCTACCTGGCGATCGCCACCACCGGACGCGGTACCCCGGAGGCGGTCGCCCTGCTCGACCGCTCCAGCCCGGACCGCGTACTGGACCAGATCACCGCGCCGACGCTGCTGATCCAGGGCGGGGTGGACACCCTGTTCCCGCTCGCCGAAGCCGACGCCAACGCCCGGGGCATCGCCGCCAACGGCACCCCGGTACGGGTGGCCTGGTTCACCGGCGGCCACGACGGCGGCAGCGGACCGAGCAACGACCAGGACCGGGTCAAGTTCCTCACCGCACAGTGGCTCGACCACTACGTCGCCGGCGCCGGGGAACCGCCCAGCGGCAGTTTCACCTGGTCGCGGGTTGCCGGGTTCGACGCGATGGACCGTGGGCTGGTCGCCACCGGCTACCAGGTGACCGACTATCCCGGCACCGCCGGCACCGATGCCGCGACGGTCGACGTCGCCGGCCCGCCACGGCCGATCGCCAACCCGCCGGCCGGCAACCCGGCGGCGATCTCCGCGCTGCCGTTCTCCGGCGGCTTGGCCAGCCTGCTCGGCGGGGTCGCCGGGGAGGTGCCCGGCCAGCACGCCCACTTCGACTCCGCTCCGCTGGCCGACCCGGTCGACGTCGTCGGCGCGCCGACCGTGTCGGTCCGGGCCGCGTCGCCGACCGGCGAGGCGGTGCTGTTCGTCAAGCTGTACGACGTCGACCCGGACGGCACGATGTCCCTGCCCAGCGGGCTGATCGCCCCGGTACGGCTGACCGGCCTGCCGGCCGACGTCGCCGACGCGGAACCGGTCGAGGTGACCCTGCCGGCGATCGTGCACCGCTTCGAGGCCGGCAACCGGCTGCGGATCGTCGTCGCCACCTCCGACCAGGCGTACGCCACCCCGGTCGAGCCGACCGTCTACACCGTCGGGATCGGGTCCGGCGCCGCCGCGCAGCTGAGCCTGCCGCAGGTGGCGGGTGAACCGATTGCCACCTCGGCGGCGTTGTGGCGCTGGGTGCTCGCCGGGCTGGTCGCCGCGATCGTGATCGGGTTGATCGTGGTGGTCACCGTCGTCCGGCTGCGGCAGCGGCGAGCCGACCACACGGTGGTCGCGGAGCACGCCCAGACCCCGCTGGTGGTGCGCGACCTCCGCAAGGAGTACGGCGACGGGTTCGTCGCGGTCGAACGGGTCGACTTCACTGTCGAGCGCGGTCAGGTCGTCGGGCTGCTCGGGCCCAACGGCGCCGGCAAGACCACCACACTGCGGGTGTTGATGGGGCTGACCCAGCCAACCACCGGGAAGATCCTGGTCTTCGGACACCGGCTTGTGCCGGGTGCGCCGGTGCTGTCCCGGATCGGGTCGCTCGTCGAAGGACCCGGCTTCCTGCCGCACCTGTCCGGCATCGACAACCTGCGGGCGTACTGGCAGGCCACCGGACGCCCGGCGGCGGACGCCCACTTCGACGAAGCCCTCGACATCGCCGGCCTGGGGGATTCGGTGCACCGCCGGATCCGTAACTACAGCCACGGCATGCGGCAACGGCTGGCCATCGCCCAAGCCATGCTCGGGCTGCCGGAGCTGCTGGTCCTCGACGAACCGACCGACGGGCTCGATCCGCCGCAGATCGCCGAGATGCGCCGGGTCCTCAAGCGGTACGCGACCGGCGGGCGGGCGGTGCTGGTCTCCAGCCACCTGCTGGCCGAGGTGGAGCAGACCTGTACCCACGCGGTGGTGGTCAACAAGGGCCGGGTGGTGGCGTCCGGTCCGGTCGACGACATCGTCGGTGACTCGCCGAGCGTGCAGTTCGACGTCTCCGACGTGGCCGCCGCCGAGGCGGTGCTGGACCGGCTGTCCGGGGTACGGGCGGTCGCGTCCGTCAACGGCGGGCTGATCGTCGACGTCGACGGCACCGCGCGCAGCGAGGTGGTGGCCGAACTGGTCCGGGCCGGGGTGGCGGTGGACCGGGTGGTGCCCCGCCGCCGGCTGGAGGACGCCTTTCTCGCCCTGGTCGGCGAGAACTCACGGGGAAGCGGGGACCGCTGATGGCTACCGTCGAAGCACCGGATACGCGGCAGCCGGACCGGCCGGTCGACCCGTCCGGCGCCGCCGCCGGCTACCGGGCCCGCGCCACCTTGCCGTTGTGGGCCGAGGTACGCCGACAGGCGGCGCGCCGCCGGACCCAGTTGACGCTCGGGTTCATGGTGCTGTTGCCGCTGATCGTGCTGATCGCCTTCGAGTTCGATTCCGGTGACGACGACGACAACGGTGGCGGTGAGTTCGGCAGCCTGGTCGACCTGGCGACCTCCGGTGGGCTCAACTTCACCCTCTTCACCATCCTGGTGTCGTCGACGTTTCTGCTGGTGGTGGCGGTGGCGCTGTTCTGCGGCGACACAGTGGCCAGTGAGGCGAGCTGGGGGAGTCTGCGCTATCTGTTGGCCGTACCGGTGCCCCGGTCCCGGCTGCTGGCAGTGAAGCTGCTCGTCGCGTTGGCGTACTCGGGATTGTCGATCGTGCTGCTGGCCGGCACCGCGTTGCTGGTCGGCACGCTGCGGTACGGCTGGTCGCCGCTGCGCTCGACGGTGGCCGCCGAGATCCCGGCCGGCGAAGGGGTGCTGCGGTTGCTCGCCATCCTGGGCTACCTGGCGGTGGTGTTGCTGATCGTGGCGTCGTTGGCGTTCCTGCTGTCGGTGTCGACCGACGCGGCGCTCGGCGCGGTGGGTGGCGCGGTGCTGCTGTGGATCCTGTCCAGCATCCTGGACCAGATCACCGCCCTCGGCGTGCTGCGGGAGTTCCTGCCGACTCATTTCAGCGGTGCCTGGCTGGGGCTGCTGTCGACGCCGACGCAGACCGACGATGTCGTACGCGGCTGCGTGTCGGCGTTGGCGTACGCGACGGTCTTCCTGTCCCTGGCCTTCTGGCGGTTTACCCGCAAGGACGTGACGTCGTGACCGGCGTGACGAGGTCACCGGCCTGACGAGGTGACCGGCGTGACGAGGTGACCGGCGTGGGCCGGCGACGCCGGTCCGGCGCACCGGCCCGGCGGTTAGGGGATGGCGCGGGGATGTCCCCCTTGGTCCGCCGAGGCGCTGATGGCACGCCTGCTCCGATCCGTGGTCGACGAGGTCGCCCGGCGCGAAGGCGGCCCACCCGCCAGCATCTGCGTCTCCCACCCGGCGAACTGGGGTCCGTACAAGTTGGACCTGCTTCGCCAGGCGGTCCGGATGGCGAACCTCGACCTGCCGGTCAGCTACACCTCGGAGCCGGAAGCGGCGGCGGTCAACTACGCCGAGCAGCAGCGGATCGAACCCGGTGCCGTGGTGGCCGTGTACGACCTGGGCGGCGGCACCTTCGACGCGGCGGTGCTGCGCAAGACCCCGACCGGGTTCGAGATCCTGGGCCAGCCGGAAGGTATCGAACGGCTCGGCGGCATCGACTTCGACGCCGCAGTCTTCAACCACGTCCGTACCGCGCTCGGCGGCAAGCTCGAAGAGCTCGACGAGGACGACCCCGCCGCGATCGCCGCCGTGGCGCGGCTGCGCGACGAGTGCGTCCAGGCCAAGGAGGCGCTGTCGTCGGACACCGACACGTCCATCCCGGTGCTGCTGCCCAACATCTCCACCGAGATCCGCCTCACCCGCGCCGAGCTGGAGGCGATGGTCCGCCCGGTGCTGCACGGCTCCATCGAGGCGCTGCACCGGGCCGTCCGGTCCGCCGGCTGCGCGCCGGAGCAGCTGCACTCGGTGCTGCTCGTCGGCGGTTCGTCCCGGATGCCGATCGTCGCCCAGCTGGTCGGCTCGGAGCTGGGCCGGCCGGTGGCGGTCGACGCGCATCCGAAGTACTCGGTATCGCTCGGCGCGGCCTGGCTGGCCAGCCAGGGAATCGCCGGGCGGGGCGGGACGGGCGGGCAGCCGCCGATGCCGGCGTCCGGGATGCCGGGTGCGCCGGCGGCGACCGCGTCCACGGCGACCTACCGGGTCCCACCCACGCAGCCGGTGCCGGCACCCGCCCCGGTGTCCCCGGCGACCCCGGCGACCTACCGTGCGGCGCCGTCCACCGGGGTCGCCTCGGTCGGTGCCGACGGCAGGACCGGCACGGCCGGTAGCGGTGGTTCGGCACGCGCGAGCGTCGGGTCGACCTACCCGTCGTCCACCGAGACGTTCGCCTCGGCCGGATCGGTTCCGGCCGGCGACTCCGGCGGCCCGCCGCCGCGTCGGTCGGACACGTCGCCGGCCAAGCGCGGACGTGGTCCACTGATCGTGGCCGGGGCGGTACTGGTGGTTCTGCTCGCCGGAGCCGGCGTGACCTACGCGGTGACCAGCAACAACGATGACGGCGGTGACGGGCAGCAGGTCGCCGCGGGTACCGGCGAGCCGACTTTGGTGGCGGAGCCGGAGCCGACCGAGCCGGTCGTGCCCGAGGTGCCGGCGGACGAGCAGTGCACCGACGAGATCAAGAGCAACTGGACCTGGGTGTGTCTCACCTCGGCGCGGGTCGCCGAGGGCCGGCTGACCATCGAGTACGAGGCGGAGTTCGGCGACAACGAGCCCTCGGTCCAGGGCGGCTGGCATCTGCACATCTACGGCAGCGACGGCACCAACCCGCCGGACGAGATCATGGGTGCGCACGTCCCGTCCGCGCAGCAGGGCTTCTGGTACGTCGAAGACGAGGAACCGTCGGTGATCTGGACCGACGACCCGGCCTTCGTCAACGCGATCGGTGACCAACCGAAGGTGTGCGCCCGGATCGCCAGCTCCAACCACAACCTGGCGCAGCACGACAACGGCAGCTACACCACCGGCAACTGCGTCAAGATCAGGTGGGAGTAGCCGTCAAGATCAGCGGCAAGTAGTCGCAGCCCGCCCCACGGTCAGGTGACGGTGGGGCGGGGGCGGTCGCCGTACAACCGGCCTTCGGCCGCCTTGACCGTCGCGACCAGGACGAACGACAGCGTCACCAACAGCGACCAGGAGCCGAACTTGCTGGCGTGCACGAACGTCCAGACGTGCTGCTGGTCCGGGTAGGTCCAGGCACCGAGGAACGTCGCGATGTTCTCCGCGACCCACAGGAAGAACCCGATCAGCACGAACGCCAGCGCCAGCGGCATCCGCAGCCGGGCGTCGTCGACGGTGAAATACACCCAGGTACGCCGCAGCGCGACCAGCAGCAGCGCGGCGAGCACCCAGCGGGCGTCGGGCAGGTTGTGGTGGGTGAAGAAGTTGGCGTACACGGCGACGGCCAGCACGGTGACCGTGACCGCCGGGTAGCCGGTGACCCGCAGGTCGAACCGCCGCCACGCTTGACAGATGTAGGAGCCGACGGCCGCGTACATGAACCCGGAGTAGAGCGGCACCCCGGCGATCTTGGTGACCGCGTCCTCCGGGTACGACCAGGAACCGACCCGCACCTTGTACAACTCCAACGCCAGCCCGACCAGGTGGAAGCCGGCTATCACCGCGACCTCACGGCCGGTCTCCCAGCCGACCCGCCACAGCCCGACCGTGACGACGACCATGCAGATCAGCAGGGCGTCGTACCGGGGGATCGGCAGCGGAACGACCGACGTCAGCGCCAGACAGGTGAAGACGGCGACCGCGAATCCGCACGACTTCGCCTCGATCCAGCCGAAGCGCAGGAGCAGGGCGAGCCGCCGCCGCACATCCGCCGCCCGCCACACCGCCGCCGTCGTCGTCATGTGCGCCATCATTCCGTACGCCGACACGGTCGGTAACCCGTCGTGCCGGGGCGGTGGCCGGCGTCGGGTACCGTCGCAGCGGTAGACGACAGTCCGATGGGGAGGATGCCGGCGTGAGTTCGGTCGAAGAGGTCAAGGCGGGGGTTGCCCGGTTCAGCGACGAGGTCGGTCAGCAGGTGGGGGCGATCCGGTCCAGCGCCGAGGCGTTGAGCAGCAGCGGGGCGGCGCTGCGGGCGATCACCAGCGGGTCCAGCCACTCCCAGGTCGCCGAGACGATCGCCAAGGTGGAACAGGCCAAGCAGAAGTTGGCCGAGGCGGCGGCGCTGGCGCAGAGCGCGATCGAGTCGAGCCGGGGGTACGCGGCCAGCTTCTGACCACCGCGGTCCGGCCCGCCGTCGGCCAGCCGGCCTAGGCTGCCGGCATGGCTATCGACTCTCTCGACGATCTGCTCGCCATCGCCGTACGGGCCACCGCACGCGGGACCGAGCTGATGCGCACCCGCGATCCGGGACAGCTTTCCGGCAAGGGCGACCGGGACTACGCCTCCGAGGTCGATCTCGCCGTGGAACGAGACCTGCGGGCCTTCCTCGCCGAGGCGACCCCGCACATCGGGTTCCTCGGCGAGGAAGAAGGGACGTCGGGCGTCGGCGACGGCGAGCAGTGGGTGCTGGACCCGATCGACGGTACGGTCAACTTCGCGCACGGCGTACCGCTGTGTGGGGTGTCGTTGGGGCTGGTCCGCGACCGGCGTCCGGTGCTCGGCGTGGTCGAGTTGCCGTTCCTGGCCGGCCGCTACACCGCGACGGCCGGTGGTGGCGCGCACCGCGACGGCCGGCCGATCCGGATCCGTGACGCGGCCCGGCTGCACGACGCCATGGTCAACCTCGGGGACTACGCGGTCGGCGAGGACGCGCAGCGGCGCAACGCGGCCCGGTTCGCCCTCGCCGAGGGCGTCGCCCGCGACGCCCTGCGGGTACGGATGCTCGGTTCGGCCGCGATCGACCTGGTCTGGGTGGCGGACGGGCGGACCGACGTGTCGATCGCGTTGTCGAACAAGCCGTGGGATATGGCGGCCGGCACGCTGATCGCCCGGGAGGCCGGCGCGGCTGTCGTGGACGTCGACGGTACGCCGCACACCCTGGACTCGTCCGCGACGATCGCCGCCCCGCCGGGGATCGTCGACGAGGTGCTCGCGGTCGTCGACGTGGCCCTGCGCGCCGCCGGCTGACCTGGCAGGTCAGCCGGTCAGCCGGTGGTCAGCGTCCGCCGGAGATCCGGCGGGTCACCCGGCGGGTGGCTTCCAGCGGGTGGGTGGCCGCCCAGCGGAGCCGGGCCGACATCGGCCGTGGCCGGCGGGACTGGGTGGGGACCGACGGGGCGGGCGTCGGCCGGGAGTCGGCGCGTACCTGGTCGCGGATGGTGCGCCGCAGCGACTTGGCATCGAAGGCGGGCCGGTCGGCGCCGGCGGGCCACACCAGCCAGGTCGCCTCCTCGGGCTGCAGCCGGTAGAGCTCGACTCCGGCGCTACCGGCGATCTCGCGTGGGGTGATCCGGACGATTTCCAGGCCGGCGGCGCGCAGCCGGGTTTCGAAGTCGTCGCCGTACGCCCGGACGTGGTCGGCCTGGCCGAACCGCCGGATGCGTTCCTCGGTCGGTGCCGACGGGTCTTCGTCGGTGGCCCGACCGGGATGGAACGGCACCTGCACGAACGCCATGCCACCGGGTGCGAGCACCCGGTGCAGTTCCTTCATCGCGGTGGCGTCGTCGGGGATGTGTTCGAGCACGTGGTAGCAGATCACCACGTCGGCGGCACCGGACCGGAACGGCAGGTCGGTGAGGCTGGCCTGCACGTCGACGTCGCGGCCGTCCGCGCCGGGGTCGAAATCCATCCGGACGTAGCGTTTCGGTCGCAGCGGCTTGTGGAACAGGCCGCTGGTCTGCCGGCTGGGGGCGATGTCGACGAGCAGGCCGGCGGAGGTGATCGTCGGTGCGTGCGCGTGCAGCAGCAGGGCCAGGAACCGGTGCCGTTCGAGGCTCTGGCAGCCGCCGCAGCGGGCGTCGGGCCGGTTGCGGGGGCCGGGCTCGAACTGGTCGACCGACCGTCGACATACCGGACACATACGACCGTTCGTCACCGTTTACCCCGTTCCTGAACTCCGGAATTCGGTGACTATAACGGCCCGTTGGTGAGACGCAAACCACCCGTACGGGTCTCGAATGCCGTCCGGCTGACCATGCTGAGCGAGAAATGGACGTCAGGTTTCCGGCAGTTTTCTGGCAGCTGTCCGCCGCTGCTCGGCCGCTTCTCCGGCGGGCCGGACGTACCGGCACCGATGGGTGCGGGTTTGCTCACACCCTGGGATCAGGAGGTGAGCTGCCTGCCGGCCGCCCGTACACTTGCTCGAAACAACTGAATACCTCATCCAGAGGGGCAGAGGGACACGGCCCGACGAAGCCCCGGCAACCACCCCGCGCGACTCGACGCAGAGTCGCCAGGCAGGGCAGGTGCCAATTCCGTCCCCACCGCACCGCGCGGCGTAGGGGAAAGATGAGAGGACTCCTCGCATGACGTCACTGATCGACGCGACCACCACCACCGAATCCGCAGCCGGCACCGCTGACGCCAGCCCGGCGCGCGCCCTGGTCTGCCGTGGTTGCGGCGCCCGGTATCCGCTCGTCGCGCAGCACGCCTGTTACGAGTGTTTCGGGCCGCTGGAGGTGGCCTACGACCCGGCGGCTCTCGCGCGGGTCACCCGGGCCGACATCGAGGCGGGCCCGGCCAACATCTGGCGGTACGCCCCGCTGCTGCCGGCCGGACAGGACCCGGCGACCCGGATCAGCCTGGATCCTGGACTGACCCCGCTGATCTCCGCCGCCGCGCTCGCCGCCGAACTCGGCATCCGGGCGCCGCTGTGGGTCAAGGACGACAGCGCCAACCCGACCCACTCGTTCAAGGACCGGGTCGTCTCGGTCGCCCTCACCGCCGCCCGTACGCTCGGTTTCTCCCGGTTCGCCTGTGCCTCCACCGGTAACCTGGCCAACTCGGTCGCCGCGCACGCGGCCCGCGCCGGCGTACCGTCGATCGTCTTCGTCCCCAGCGACCTGGAAGCCGGCAAGATCGTCACCACCGCGGTGTACGGCGGCGACCTGGTCGCGATCGAGGGCTCCTACGACGACGTCAACCGGCTCTGCGGCGAGCTGGTGGAGACCGACGAGTTCGCCGACACCGCGTTCGTCAACGTCAACGTCCGGCCCTACTACGCCGAGGGCTCCAAGACCCTCGGGTACGAGGTCGCCGAGCAGCTCGGCTGGCGGATCCCGGAGCAGGTGGTGATCCCGATGGCCAGTGGCGAACTGCTGACCAAGATCGACAAGGCGTTCGCCGAGCTGGTCGAGATCGGACTGGTCGAGGCGCCGGCCAACGGCTGGCGGGTGTTCGGCGCGCAGTCCGCCGGCTGCAACCCGATCGCCACCGCGCTGCACGCCGACACCGACACCATCGTTCCGGTCAAGCCGACCGGGATCGCCAAGTCGCTCAACATCGGCGACCCGGCCGCCGGCCTGTACGCCATCGAGGCGGTCCGGCGTACCGGCGGCTGGATGGACTACGCCGACGACGACGAGATCCGCGCCGGCATCCAGCTGCTGGCCCGTACCACCGGGGTCTTCGCCGAGACCGCCGGCGGAGTGACGGTGGCCGTGCTGAAGAAGCTGGTGGAGGGCGGGCACCTCGACCCGCAGGCGGAAACGGTCGTCTACAACACCGGCGAAGGTCTCAAGACGATCGATGCCGTCGCCGGCCTGGTGGGACCGACGCATCAGGTCAAGCCGTCGTTGCGGTCCGTTCGCGCGGCCGGGCTGCTCGGCTGACCCGCTCTACCAGCACATCATCGTACGAATCGGCCGGCCGGTGTCCTCCGATCGGCCGATCTCGTGTGTGCAGCGCGTAGTCGGGTTTTTGCCATAGGTCGATAAAACACCCCAGCCGGGTCTTGACGGCTGCATTTGCAACGCGCAGGATGCTCCGTGCGGGAGGACGACTCGCCGTAAGGGCACCGACAGAGCTTGGTAACAATCTCACCTTCGGATCCCAACGACCAACGGCGCCGGAGGCGCTGTGCGAGCGTCCTCCCGACCAACGAGCCGGGGCAGCCTTCGGCCCCAGGCCGATGCATCCAGTCGCCCCTGGGTCTCGATGATCCCGGCCGCCGGGGTCGATAATTCGGTCGCGCGAGCCGCTGCCCCCCGTCACCCTCGACGGCATGGACCTCACCGTTTCTCTCGTGGACCCCGCCGACCCGGTCGCCCTCGACCAGGCGTTCGAGATCAAAGCCGCCGCGCCGTTCGTGCCCGACATCCCGACGGCCTCCCGCCCCTGGTTCGAAGCCCTGTTCCGCCATCAACGGCGCAGCGTGCGGCACGAGGCCGCGCTCGCCTACCTCGACGGCGTCCCGGTCGGGCTGGCCACCATCGAATATCCGATGCTGGACAACCTGGACAACGCGGGCCTCGAAGTCCAGGTGCTGCCCGACCACCGTCGGCGGGGCGTCGGTCGAGCCCTCTACGCCTACGCGGTGGACCGAATTCGTGCCGAGGGCCGGACCCGGCTGATGGGGCAGTCGTGCGACACACTGCCCGGCGGGGTGGTCCGGGACCCGGCTCCCACCGCCTTCGCGCTCGCCATGGGTGCCAAGTCCGCGTTGGTCGACGCGCGCCGCCGACTCGACATCGGCACGGCGGATCACGCCGCGCTGGACGAGATGCTCACCGACGGCTGGAGCCGAGCCGCCGGCTACGAACTGCTCACCTGGATCGGAGTCTGTCCGGTGGAACACCGGGACGACCTCGCCTACCTCGACGGACGGATGGTCACCGACGCCCCCATGGGGGACCTGGAATGGGAGCCGGAGAAGGTAGACGCCGACCGGATTCACGAGGTCGACGTGGCCAGGGAAGCGGCGGGCACCCGTAGCTACCACACCGCCGTCCAGGACACCGACAGCGGCAGGATCGTCGCCTGGACCAACATCACCCCGCATGCCGAACCGGACTGGCACGCGTACCAGCAGATCACCATCGTCGATCCGGACCATCGCGGACACCGGCTCGGCCTCATCGTCAAGGTCGAAAACCTGAAGCTGACGTTGCGGCACGAACCGGCGCTGCGCGTGATCGACACCTGGAACGCCGACAGCAACAGCCACATGATCGCCATCAACGAGGCGATCGGCTTCCGGCCGGTCGACATCTGGCACAACTGGCAGCAGACCATCTGACGTCCGTACGGGCCGGATCGGTCTCGCCGTACGGGGCCGGGGCACGGATCGGTCCGACCGTGCCGGCCCGGGCGTCAGGCATGATGACGGCATGACGGAGACCCCGCACCCCCTGTACGTCACGCACGCCGACACCCTCGCCCGGGCGCTGACCGCGATCACCGAACGCGGCTACTGGTCGGCGTATCCGGAATCCCCGAGCCCCCGGGTGTACGGCGAACACGCCGCTGCCGAGGGAGAAGCCGCCTTCCGGGCCTACCTCGGCCAGGACTTCCCCCTCGACCACGCCGGCTCGCTCGCCCGGGTGGCGACCGAACGCAGTCCGTACGGCGTCGACCTCGACGTCCGGTACCCGCGCCTCGACCCCGACCAGCTCGTCGTGGCGGCCCGGGCCGCGATGCCGGCCTGGCGCGACGCCAGCGCCCAGACGCGGGCCGGGGTGTGCCTGGAGATCCTGGCCCGGCTGCACGCCCACAGCTTCGAACTGGCCAACGCGGTGCAGTTCACCACCGGCCAGGCGTTCGTGATGGCCTTCCAGGCCGGCGCGGCGCACGCCTTCGACCGGGCCCTGGAAGCCATCGCCTACGCGTACGCCGAGATGACCCGCCACCCGCGTACCGCCGGCTGGGAGAAGCCCGCCGGCCGGGGCGAGCCGTTGCGGATGACCAAGACCTTCCACGTCGTGCCGCGCGGGGTGGCCCTGGTGATCGGCTGCAACACCTTCCCGACCTGGAACTCCTACCCGGGACTGTTCGCCTCGCTGGTCACCGGCAACCCGGTGCTGGTCAAGCCGCACCCGGGCGCGGTCCTGCCGCTGGCGATCACCGTCCGGTACGCCCGGGAGGTGCTCGCCGAGGCCGGCTTCGACCCCGACCTGATCCAGCTAGCCGCCGAGGCGCCGGACGACCGGCTGGCGAGCGTCCTCGCCACCCGCCCCGAGGTACGGATCATCGACTTCACCGGATCGTCCGAGTACGGCGACTGGCTGGAAGCCAACGCCCGGCAGGCCAGCGTCTACACCGAGAAGGCCGGCGTCAACACGATCATCGTGGACTCCACAAGCGATTTCGCCGGCATGTGCCGCAACATCGCCTTTTCCCTGTCGCTCTACAGCGGACAGATGTGCACCACCCCGCAGAACCTGTTGGTGCCGGCCGCCGGCATCGAGACCGACCAAGGACACAAGAGCCTCGACGAGGTGGCCGCTGGTATCGCCACGGCGATCGGCAAACTCACCGGCGACCCGGCGCGGGCCGTCGAAGTGATCGGGGCGATCGTCAACGACGGGGTGCTGGCCCGGCTGACCGAGGCGGCAAAACTCGGTGACCCGGTGCTGGAATCGCGCGAGGTGACCCATCCGGCCCACCCGGACGCGGTCGTCCGTACCCCGCTGCTGGTCACGCTCGACGCGGACGCCGACGACGTGTACGGGCGCGAGTGGTTCGGCCCGATCGCGTTCGTGATCGCCACCGGGTCGACCGAGCAGAGCGTGCGGATCTTCCGCCGGACGGTCGGCGCGCGCGGGGCGTTGACCGCCGGGGTGTACAGCACCGACGAGCAGGTGTTGACGCAGGTCGAGTCGGCGGCGCTGGACGTCGGCGTACACCTGTCGGTGAACCTCACCGGCGGGGTGTTCGTCAACCAGTCGGCGGCGTTCTCCGACTTCCACGCCAGTGGCGCCAACCCGGCGGCCAACGCGGCGCTGACCGACGGAGCGTACGTGGCGGGCCGGTTCCGGATCGTTCAGTCCCGCCGGCACACCTGACCCGCCAAAGGGGCCGGCTGGCAGGTGTGCCGGCCGGCCCGGCGGGGTATGCCGCCGCCGTGGCGCGGCCCAACACCCGATCGTCGCGGATCCGCGCGGTGACCGGCAGCCTCTGGTTCGTACCCGGGTCGTTCGGCCTGGGCGCGGTGCTGCTGGCTGTCGGTCTGTCGGTGCTGGAGGTGCGGGCCGACCTGGACCTGGGTGGCCTGCTGCCCGGCGGGCCGGCCGGTGCCCGGTCCGTGCTCTCCTCGATCATCACCGCGATGATCTCCTTCACCGCGTTGGTCTTCTCCATCACGGTGGTGGCGCTGCAGTTGGCCAGCACCCAGTACTCGCCCCGGATCCTGCGCAACTTCCTGCAGGACCGGGTCACCCAGTTCACCCTCGGTACGTTCATCGCGACGTTCCTGTTCGCGATGGTGGTGCTCGCCGCGTTGCCCGCCCGTGCCGACGCCGACCTGCCCGCCGTGTCGCTCATCCTGGCCATGCTGCTGGTGCTGGCCAGCGTGGCCGCCTTCATCTACTACCTGTTCCACATCACCACGATCATGCAGGTCGCCACGATCATCGCCACGATCGGTGGGCAGACCCGTAAAGGCATCGACAGTTATCACCCGCCCGGTGAGCTGACGGCCGAACCGCCGGTGCCTGGTCCGGTCGTCGCGGAGATACCGGCGTCGCACCCCGGCATCGTCACCGACATCGACCTCGACGCGATCAGCCGGCTCGCCGCCCGGCGGCACTGCACCATCTCGGTGACCGCGACGCCGGGCGACTTTGTCGTCGAGGGCGGCCCGCTGCTGGCCGTACACCGGCTATCCGGTGAGGAACCGGCGGAGCTCGACCCGGACGATCTGGTCACCGCGATCAGCATCAGCGCCGAACGCGCCCCCGGGATGGACGTGGGCTTCGGGTTCCGACAACTCTCGGACATCGCGACGAGGTCGCTCTCACCGGCCAGCAACGACGTCACCACCGCGTTGCGGGCGACGCAGGAGATGCACGATCTGCTGCGCCGGCTCGCCGGACGACCCGACACACCACGAACCGTCCGGGACTCGGACGGCGTGCTCCGGGCGGTCGCGCCGCGTCAGACCTTCGACAACTTCCTCACCATCGCTGTCGACGAGGTGTGGCAGGCCGGGCGGGAGCAGCCACGGATTCGGGACTACCTGCGTACGATGCTGGCCGACCTGGAGACGTCGACGGCACCGACCCACCTGCGGGCGGTACGCCGCAGATCCGCGCTGGTCGCCGGCGACGGGCACTAGCGTGACGTGTCAGGCCGGTCGGCGCATCTGCAGTTCGGTCAGCACCGGGATCTTGGGGTGCGGCACCCGAACCCCGGTGTCGACGAAGCCGAGGCGCTGATAGGCCCGGATCGCCCGGGTGTTGCCGACCAGGACCTCCAACATCAGATGCGGCCGCCCGGCGGACCGGGACCAGGCGCCGACCGCGTCGACCAGTTGGGCCAGTAGCCCCTGCCCGCGCCAGGGCGGACTGAGGTACACCGCGAAGATCACCGTCAGGGCGGGGTCGTCACGGGCGGCGAGCCCGCCGGCGTGTGCTACGAACCGTCCGTCGGCCTCCGCGACGAACTGCGCGAGCCGATCTCCGACAGCGGCCTGGGCCACCCGGTCCGCGAATTCCCGATGCGGGCGGGCCGCCGCGTCGGCGAGCCGTTCGATGAACGCCAACGGTGCGTCGGCGAGCATTTCCAGCCGCAGCGCCCGCATCCGGGCGGCGTCCTCGGGGCGGATGCGCCGGACGGCGGGGAGTGGGCCGGCGGGGAGTGGGCCGGCGGGGCGCGGGCCGACGGGGAGTGGATCCATGCCGGCATGCATACCGGTGGTGGTCCGCACCGACAACCGCGATTCCGTCAGCCGCCGCGATCCTGTCAGCCGGTCCGGGGCCGACGGACCCACCTCAGGCGACCAGGAGCAGGGCCGCGCCGACCTGCCGGCAGAGCCCGGCGCCGTAGTCGAGACCGCGCTCTCCCGGATATCGGGCCAGTACGCCGATCACCCAGGTCTCGCCGATCGCCAGGCAGCTGACGTGCCACAGGTCGTCCTCGTCGCGCAGCAGCCAGCCGTTCTTGATGGCCACGGTCGCCGCGTACTCGGGGGTCAGCGCGTCCCGTGGCCCGAAGTCGCCTTCACCGCGTACGGCGCGCATCTCGGCCAGCAGCCACGCCGTCCACTGCGGGCCGGCGGCCCGGCCGTCGGCGAGGCAGCGGCCGAGGCGGACCAGGTCCCTGGCCGAGACGACCGTGTTGCTCCACCGGTCGAGTACGGGCGCGCTGTCGGTCAGGCCGCAGACGCGGACCATCCGTTCGATGGAGGAGCGTCGCCCGACCCGGGCGTAGGTGGCGTCGGCCGCCGGGTTGTCGCTGTCCCGCAGCATCGCGGAGAGCGCGGCCAGGTGCGGTGCCCGGGGAAGCTGACCCTGCTCGTCGGCGCGGCGGAGGTCGTCTGCGGCGAGCCACGCTTTGATCAACGACATGGTGTCGCTCTGCGCGCCGATGTTGGGTGATCCGGTCATCCGGCCGGTACGCCGATTGAGCGCGGCCCACGAAAAGAATCCGTCGGTCGGCATCACGACATGGCCTTCCCGCAGGAGCACGGTGCGTTGGTCGTCGTCGGATACGGTCCAGCCGGCCTGGCGCGGGCGCGGTTTTCCGGCGTCATTGTGCAGTCCGGTGCCGCTCGCCAGGAGTACGACGAGCAGTCCGATGGCGGCGAACGCGGGATGGCGCTGTCGTGATCGACCGTGGTCATGGCGTGGTCTGGGTCTGGCCGGGTGCCGGACGGCCCGTCCGCTGGGGGAACGATGGCGTCCAGACCTCACGTTCTGCGGTGTACGGGACACACGTGGTCAACGAGACGGGGCTCGGATGAGACTTGAGCAGTGCTTATTGTCCCCTTTTGGGATAGTGCGGCGGGCTCGGACCTCGTGTAGCGTGCGATTTCGGCTACCGCATTCGGGGACCGGAAACGGGTCGCCGATCGGCGGCTCCGTCAGGCGAACGCGCCTGGCGGGGGTCGGCTCAGGCCCAGCACGACAGAAGTGAGGAAGTGCACCGTGGCGCAGGGCACCGTGAAGTGGTTCAACAGCGAGAAGGGCTACGGTTTCATCGCGGTCGACGGAGGGCAGGACGTCTTCGTCCACTTCTCCGCGATCGAGATGGACGGCTACAAGGCGCTCGATGACGGACAGCGCGTCGAGTTCGAGATCGCCCAAGGGCAGAAGGGCCCGCAGGCGGAAAGGGTCCGACTCATTGCCTAGCCGCCGGTAGTCGGCCCCCAGCCGCCGGACCGGACACATCTACCACCCAAGGCGTCGGTTCTCGTCGAACCGGCGCCTTTCATCGTCTTTGGTCCCGGCGCGTCGTCCTCCTCGACCTCGGCGGGCCGTCGTCCTTGGCCCCGGCGGGCAGCCGACGACCGAGGTCTCGGCCGCCGCCGGCCGTACGCCCGATTTGTCCCGGGTGGGCAAGCTCCTGTTCGCTTGCACTCGACAGGGGAGAGTGCTAAACAAGGATTGGCACTCGCCAACCGGGAGTGCCAATGGTCGGGGCGGTGGGGCCACCGCCGTCGTCTCCTCCCCGAGGAGACTGCGGAGATGGCCGGTCGTCGCGGGCTATCCGGCCCGGCCGGCGGACGTCACTGTCGCCAGGTAGTGACGTCCGAAGGTGCGTAAGCAGGCGGTATAGCGGAGCCGACCGGCTCCGGTGCCGCGAGCGTCCAGGAGGACAACGCCGTATGGCCAAGATGATCGCGTTCGACGAAGAGGCGCGCCGCGGCCTTGAGCGGGGCATGAACACCCTCGCCGACGCCGTCAAGGTGACGCTCGGCCCCAAGGGCCGCAACGTCGTGCTCGAAAAGAAGTGGGGTGCCCCCACCATCACCAACGATGGTGTGAGCATCGCCAAGGAGATCGAGCTCGAGGACCCGTACGAGAAGATCGGCGCTGAGCTGGTCAAGGAGGTCGCCAAGAAGACCGACGACGTGGCCGGTGACGGCACGACGACGGCGACCGTCCTGGCCCAGGCGCTGGTCCGCGAGGGCCTGC
Organism: Solwaraspora sp. WMMD406; assembly: GCF_029626025.1. Lineage (NCBI taxonomy): Bacteria > Bacillati > Actinomycetota > Actinomycetes > Micromonosporales > Micromonosporaceae > Solwaraspora > Solwaraspora sp. WMMD406. The sequence continues at coordinate 6,672,417 of NZ_JARUBF010000001.1, read as the reverse complement.
GCAACGTCGCGGCCGGCGCGAACCCGATGGCCCTGAAGCGGGGCATCGAGGCCGCCGTGTCGAGCGTCGCGGAGGAACTCAGCAAGCTCGCCAAGGACGTGGAGACCAAGGAGCAGATCGCGTCCACCGCGTCGATCTCCGCCGGTGACTCCAACGTCGGCGAGATCATCGCCGATGCGATGGACAAGGTCGGCAAGGAAGGCGTCATCACCGTCGAGGAGAGCAACACCTTCGGCCTGGAGCTCGAGCTCACCGAGGGCATGCGCTTCGACAAGGGCTACATCTCGCCTTACTTCTGGACCGACCCGGAGCGGATGGAGGCCGTCCTCGACGACCCCTACATCCTGATCGTCAACAGCAAGATCTCGTCGGTCAAGGACCTGCTCCCGATCCTGGAAAAGATCATGCAGTCGGGCAAGCCGCTGCTGATCATCGCCGAGGACGTCGAGGGCGAGGCGCTGGCCACCCTGATCGTCAACAAGGTGCGCGGCACCTTCAAGTCGGTTGCCGTCAAGGCCCCCGGCTTCGGTGACCGCCGCAAGGCGATGCTGACCGACATCTCGATCCTCACCGGCGGCCAGGTCGTCAGCGAGGAACTCGGCCTGAAGCTCGACGCGGTGACCATCGACATGCTGGGCCGGGCCCGCAAGGTCCAGGTCACCAAGGACGAGACCACGGTCGTCGACGGTGCCGGTGACGCCGAGCAGATCCAGGGCCGGGTCAACCAGATCCGGGCCGAGATCGAGAAGAGCGACTCCGACTACGACCGCGAGAAGCTGCAGGAGCGGCTGGCCAAGCTGGCCGGTGGCGTCGCGGTGATCAAGGTCGGCGCGGCCACCGAGGTCGAGCTCAAGGAGCGCAAGCACCGCATCGAGGACGCGGTCCGCAACGCGAAGGCCGCCGTCGAAGAGGGCATCGTCCCCGGTGGTGGCGTCGCCCTGGTGCAGGCCGGCAAGACCGCCTTCGACAAGCTCGACCTGGTCGGCGACGAGGCCACCGGTGCCCAGATCGTCAAGATCGCGCTGGACGCCCCGCTGCGGCAGATCGCCGTCAACGCCGGCCTCGAAGGTGGCGTCGTCGTGGAGAAGGTCCGCAACCTGGACCCGGGCCACGGCCTCAACGCCGCCAACGGCGAGTACGTCGACCTGCTCAAGGCCGGCATCATCGACCCGGCCAAGGTGACCCGGTCGGCGCTGCAGAACGCGTCGTCGATCGCGGCGCTGTTCCTGACCACCGAGGCCGTGGTGGCGGACAAGCCGGAGAAGAACCCGGCCCCGGCCGGCGCGCCCGGCGGCGGCGAGATGGACTTCTGAGTCCAGCTCGATCGTTCGCGACGCGCGACACACGCGACGCGTAACACAAGCACGGACCGCAGGGGCGGTCACCGGCTCGCCGGTGACCGCCCCTGCGGCGTGTCGAAAGGCCGGTCAGAGCTGCTTGCGGTACAGGAAGAAGACCCGCTCGATGCGGGCACCCGCCGCCGAGGCGTAGAACGGCACCGGGCCCACCCAACCGATCTCGACCCGCTGATGGCCGGCCTCCGCCAGGTCCCGCAGGCAGCGCCGCAACAGGATCGCGCCGATGCCGAGCCCCTGCGCGGTCGGGGCCGTACCCATCGGACCGAACCAGCTCGGCCGCGACGACCCGTACGCGGCGAAGCCCAGCACCTCACTCGGATCGTCGGTACGGACCGCCAGATGGCAGCCGGCGCCGGGCCGGCCCACCGACTGCGCCACCTCGCCCGCCCACGCGTCGCCGAACGTCGCCTGGGTGAACGCGACCAGCGCCGCGACGTCGTCGCAGTCGGCTCGCCGTACGGTGATCCCGGCTTGGGCGAGGCGGCGCTGCGCGTCGTCGGTGTCCCGCAACGCCGGGGACCCCGCCGACGCCAGGTCGGCCGTCATGTTCCACGCGGTCCGGTCCTGCTGGTAGCCGAGCGCGATCGCCAGGCAGACCGCCGGCGTGTAGCGCACGTCCACCCCCGGCCAGGCGTAGTACGGCGGATTACCGGCCAACAGCACCTCACCGGCGCCCCGGGCCGCCAGCACGCTTTCCGCCCGGCCGAGCAACGCCCGCCCCAGACCCTGCCGACGCCAACCGGGATCCACCGCGATCAGGTCCACGTGACCGACCGACGGGTCCCGGTGCGCCACCGAGCCCAGCACCACTCCCCGTACCGCCTGGTCGACCACCGCGACCAGACCGATCGTCTGCCGTGGTCCCACCCCCGACGGATGATCGGGGACGACCGGCCCGTGCAGTCTGGTGACTATCTGCTCACCCTCGGCTGCGTCCTCCGACAGGTCGAGCGCGGCGCGGCAGAGCGCCACGACGGCCGGCCGGTGCCGCTCGGACAGTTCCTCGATCGAGAACTCCTGCTCCACGACCGCCGACCCTAACCGGCGGCCCGCGCCGCCCGCACCGCGGCGTACGCGTCGACCAGGCCGGCACCGGTCAGGTTCGCCGGATCCCCGCAGGTGTCGACCCCGCCCGGCGTCGCCGCACCGGCGGTGTCGCGCAGGATCTCGGTGGTCTGATCCACGTCGCCGATCAACGCCGGGTTCGCCGACCACATCAACGCCACCACGCCGGCCACGTGCGGGGCCGCCATCGACGTCCCGTCCAGGGCCGCGTAGCCGCCACCCGGCATCGCCGACAACACCCCGGCACCCGGCGCCACCAGATCCGGCTTGGGCTCGCCGTCCGGTGCCGGCCCTCGGCTGGAGAAATCGGTGACCTCGCGGTCACTGTCGACCGCGCCGACGGTCAACACGTCGGCGTACGGGGCCGGTGGATCGTCGATCGAGTCACAGAACGGCCCGGTGTTGCCGGCGGCGGCGACCATCATCAGCCCGGCGGCGGCCAGCGCCTCGGCCGCCGGGCGCAGCGAGTCGAGGTCGCAGCCTTCGAGTTCGGGGCAGCCCCACGAGTTGGTCAGCACGTGCGGGGCCCGCTCCGGTCGTCCGTCGGTGAGCGGGTCACCGCCGGGCGGGAACGGGGCCAGCATGAACTGCAGGCAGTCCAGGTAGCGTGCCGGGTTGCCGAGGTTGCGGTCCAGGTTGACGCAACCCACCCAGGACGCCCCCGGGGCGACCCCGACATCGGTGTCCCCCACCGCCGAACCGAGGGTGTGGGTGCCGTGCCCGTTGTTGTCGGTCGGGGTACGGGTGTCGTTCCACGGGTCGAACCAGGAGTCGTCACCGCCCCGGAACCCGTCGGACAGCGCGGGATGGCTACCGTCCACACCGGAGTCGGAGGAGCCGACGACGATCCCGTCGCCGTCGACGTCGAGCTGCGACCAGACCCGGTCGGCGCCGAGCATCGTGATGTTCCACTGTGGCGAATCCGGGGCGGGCTCGTCGCCGGTGGATCCGGAGATCGTGGCCGGTAGTGGTCGCAGCTGCTGACTGATCAGTACCCGGTCGACGTCGGCGCGCCGGGACAACCACGCCCGGACCGCCAGCCCGGCGTCCACCTCGATCGCGTTGACCAGGTAGTACGGCGTGTAGGACAGCCCCCACCGGTCGAGGTCGCGACGCAGGTCGGCCTGGCTGGTATCGGCGGTGTCGACCAACCGCTGGTAGACCTCACGGACCCGGGTGTCGCGGGCCGCCGGACCGGTGTCGCGGGTCACGTCCGACAGGTCGGCCTGCTCGCTCATCACCACGAACAGCCGCTCGCCGTACCAGCCGGGCTGGCCGGCGGTGAGGTAGACGGCGGCGCCGGCCACCGCGACGACCGCGACCGTGGCCGCCGCGACCCACCGGCGTGGCCAGCCGGCCCGGGCCCGGCCGAGTCCGAACCCGAAGCCGAGACCCAGCACGAGGGCGAGCCCGAGGCCGGTGGCAGCCCCGGCCGCCGCCCAGAACGGCAGGTCACGGCCCAACGCCAGGATCAGGGAGACCTCCTCACCGTCGAGGAAGGCCAGCGGCCCGACGACGGTCAGCCCCGCCAGTACGGCGACCGGCGCACCGCCGGCCTGGTCGGTGGCGGTGGTGCCGCCACTGGTCCGGCCGGCGGCCCAGACGATCGCGGCGAGGGCGTACCCGATCGGCGGCAGCACCGCGAGCGTGACCAGTTGGACACCGGCCTGACCGGTGCCGGCGGCGAGCAACGCCAACCCGACCCCGGCGACCGTCCCGCCGAGCAGCACCGTACGGGTCGCCGAGGGGCCGCTGGCCGGGCCGTCGCCCGAGGTGCCGATCGCCGTCCAGTAGCCGGGCGGCAGCAGCTCGGCGGCGTACCAGCCGAGCGCGGCCGCCGCCGCGACGGCCAGGACCGTCTCCACCGTCCCGCCCAGCGCGCCGAACCACAGCCAGGGCAGCAGCATGACCAGCCCGGCCGCGCCGGCGAGCAACAGCGCGGTCAGCCGGTCCCGGCCGACCCTCCTGGTGCCCGGTGAGGCGGCGGTGCCTTCTCCGGCGGCGGGGTCCGATCCGGTCCGCCGCCGCAGCGCCCGCAGGGCGAGCGCGCCACCGGCGGCCAGTACGGCGAGCGCCAGCAGGTACAGCTCATGCCGGGCACCCGGGACGGCACGCAGCAGACCGAACCCGCCCAGGGCGACCGCACCGACCAACCAGGCCCGGCCGGTCGCCCGGACCGACGCCGAGCGGGGCACCAGCGCCAGCAGCATGGCCGCCAGTCCGACCAGCAGCGCGTTGCCCAGTCCGACCAGCGGCCAAACCAGCGCCGGCGTGGGTAGCCCGCTGGCCAGTAGTACCTGGTCGGTCAACCAGCCGCCGGCCTGCGCGAACGCGGTGACGGCGAGCGCGAAGATCCCGATCACCACGGCGGCCACGGCCGGCCACGGACCGGACCGCGTGGGCGCTGGCGGCGGGGGATAGGCATAGCCCGGATACAGCTGACCGGGGTACGGGGTGCCGGGATACGGGGTGCCGGGATACGGCTGGCCGGGCTGCCCAGGAGAGCCAGGGTCCTGCGTCATGCCGCCACGATAGGCGGCCGGTTACCGTGGAGAGGTGCGTGACCCTGCCGTCTCCCGGTACGCCGCCGGCCAGCTCTCCGTGGCCCGCCGCGCAGCCGACCTTCGCCGCTTGCGTAGCGAGCGGTTCGACGTACTGGTGATCGGCGGTGGTGCCACCGGCACCGGTGCCGCCTTGGACGCCGCCTCCCGTGGCCTCAAGGTCGCCCTGATCGAGGCCCGCGACGTCGCCGCCGGCACCTCCAGCCGGTCCAGCAAGCTGATCCACGGCGGGCTGCGCTACCTGGAGCAGCTGGAGCTCGGCCTGGTCCACGAGGCGTTGACCGAACGCGGTCTGCTGGCCACCCGGATCGCCCCGCACCTGGTGCGGCCGGTGCCGATCCTGGTTCCGCTGCCCAAGAACGGCGCGTCCGGCCTGCGGTCGCTGCCCGGCCGGGCCTGGCGGCGGGCCTACTACGGGGCCGGTGTCGCCGCCTACGACGCGTTCGCCGGGGTGTTCGGCGGCGGTCGCGGCATGCCGTTGCACCGGCACCTGTCCCACGAGGGCACCCGCCGGATCTTCCCCAGTCTGCGCCCGGACGTGGTCTCCGGCGCGATCCGCTACTACGACGGGCAGGTCGACGACGCCCGGCTGGTGATCACCCTGGCCCGCACCGCCGCCAGTCTCGGCGCGGCCGTGGTGACCAGCGCCCGGGTGGTCGGGCTGCTACGCCAGGCGCGCGAGGTCACCGGGGTGCGGGTGCGCGACATGGAGGCCCGCGAGGGCGATCCGGACGCCGAGTTCGAGGTACGGGCCCGTACCGTGATCGCCGCCACCGGGGTGTGGAGCGACGACGTGTCGCGGATGCTCGGCGACGTCGGGGTCCGGCCCGGTCTGCGGGTACGGGCGTCGAAGGGCGTGCACCTGGTGGTGCCCCGTTCGGCGATCACCGGCGAGGCGGGGCTGATCCTGCGGACCGCCACCTCGGTGCTGTTCGTGCTGCCGTGGGGCGGGCACTGGATCATCGGCACCACCGACACCGACTGGCGGCTCGACCGGTCCCACCCGGCCGCGTCGGAACGCGACATCGGCTACCTGCTCGACCAGGTCAACACCGTGCTGGACCGGCCGTTGACGCCACGTGACATCGAAGGCGTGTACGCCGGGCTGCGGCCGCTGCTGGCCGGTGAGGCGGATTCGACGTCCCGGCTGTCCCGTGAGCACGCCGTCGTCGAGCCGATGCTGGGGCTGCTGCTGGTGGCCGGCGGCAAGTACACGACGTACCGGGTGATGGCGGCCGACGTGGTGGACCGGGCGGCGGCCCGGCTCGGCGTGACCCGGCCGTCACGTACCGCCGACCTGCCGCTGCTCGGCGCCGACGGGTACGCGGCGATGTGGCGGGACCGGGCCGACGTGGCCCGCCGGCACGGCGTACCGGCGGGGGTGCTGGAGCACCTGCTGGAGCGCTACGGCACCCTCGCGGTCGAGGTGCTGTCGATGATCGACAAGGATCCGTTGCTGGCCAGCGCGGTGCCGGGCGCTCCGGAATACCTGGCGGCCGAGATCGCGTACGCGGCGCGGGCCGAAGGGGCGCTGCACCTCGACGACGTGCTCACCCGCCGTACCCGGATCTCGATCGAGACCCCGCACCGGGGCAACGACTCCGCCGAGCAGACCGCCGAGATCATGGGTACGGTGCTCGGCTGGGACGACGCGGTCCGGGCCCGCGAGGTGGAGCACTACCAGGCGCGGGTGGCGGCCGAGTTGCAGTCGCAGCGGATGCCGGACGACGCGACCGCCGACGCCGCCCGGTTGGGCGCGGCCGACGTGCGGGGCTTCGCCGCCGACCGTGGCGTGGACTGGCCGACGGACACCGGCATCGAGGTGCACTGACTCACGGCGTGAGTCGAAACCGTCTGCCCGGGAGTCAGAACAGTTTGCCCGGGTTGAACAGTCCGGTCGGATCCAGGGCCTGCCGGATCGCCCGATGCACGCGCAGGCCCACCGGGCCGACCTCTTCGGCCAGCCAGTCCCGTTTGAGCAGGCCGACGCCGTGTTCGCCGGTGCAGGTGCCGCCGAGGGACAGCCCGAGCCGCAGGATCGCGTCGAACGCGGCCCGGCCCCGCTCGACGCTGTCCGGGTCGGCCCGGTCGACCACGATGTTGGGGTGCAGGTTGCCGTCGCCGGCGTGTCCGACCACGCCGATCGGTACCGCGTGTTCGGCGGCGACCGCATCGATCCCGTCCAGCATGACCGCCAGCGCGGACCGAGGCACCGCCACGTCGTCGATGATCAGCCCGCCGCTGCCACCGGGGCAGGATTCGGCGGCGAACCGTTCCATCGCCGGGTGCGCCAGCCGGCGGGCCTGCAGCAGCGCGGCGGCCTCGACCGCGTCGGTGGCGGCGTACACCTCGTCGGCACCGGCCGCCGTGCAGACCTGCGCGATCCGGTCCAGGTCGGCTGCGGCGGCGTCGCCGGTGTCGACCGAGGCGAGCAGCAGCGCGGCGGCGTCGGTCCGCAACCCCATCGGCCGGTACGCCTCGATCGCCCGCAGATGGGTCCGGTCCAGCAGTTCCAGCAGGCTGGGGCTGAGCCCACCGGAGGCGATCCCGGCCACGGCGGTGCCGGCGGCGGCGGTGGAGTCGAAGACCGCGACCAGGGTCAGCGCGGGGTCGGCGGCCGGCCGCAACGCCACGGTCACCTCGGTGATGACGCCGAGGGTGCCTTCGGAGCCGACGAACAGCCGGGTCAGGTCGTAGCCGGCGACCCCTTTGGCGGTACGGCGACCGGTCCGCAGCACCTCGCCACTGGCCAGCACCACTTCGAGGCCGATGACGTACTCGCCGGTCACGCCGTACTTGACGCAGCACATGCCGCCCGCGTTGGTGGCCACGTTGCCGCCGATGGTGGACGACTCCCACGAACCGGGGTCCGGCGGGTAACGCAGCCCGTGCCGGGCCACCTCACCGGCGAGGGTGGCGTTGACCACTCCCGGTTGGACCACGGCGGTCCGGTTCACCGGGTCGACGTCGACGATCCGGTCCATCGCGACGGTGGAGACCACCACCGCGCCGTCGATCGCGTTCGCCGCGCCGGCCAGCCCGGTCCGCGCCCCCTGCGGCACCACCGGTACGCCGTACCGGGCGGCGATTGTGACGGTGGCGACGACCTCGGCGGTCGTGCGGGGCCGGACCACGACGGCCGGGGTGCCTGCGGCGCACAGGTCGGCCTCGTCGCGTTGGTGACCGCGCAGCAGGTCCGGGTCGGTCAACACGGCGGCGTCGGGCAGCTCGGCACGGAGCGCGTCGATGAGGTCGGACATGGGTCGCAGGCTAGCCAGTACGCCGGCCGGTCGACCAGTTCACGGCAGCCCGCAGCGAATCACACCAAGTAGCAGGAACAGCCACGTATGCGGTCATCTGCCTCGTAGGCTGCTGACATGGCCGCTGCCGGGAAGCCGTCGGGCACGGCGGCGGGTCCACGCCTCGCCGGGGTCCTGACCGTGGTGCGCAGCCGCGCCTCCGTCGAGTTCCACGACCGGTCCCAACGGGTCCGCGCCAACCTGGTGCTCGCCCTGCAGGCCGGCCTGGCCGCCGCGCTGGCCTGGTTCATCTCCTACCGGGTGATCGGCCACGAGCTGCCGATCTTCGCTCCGATCTCGGCGGTCGTCATCCTCAGCGCGTCCATCGGCCAGCGGCTGAAACGTACCGCCGAACTGGTCGTCGGCGTCGCGATCGGGATCGCGGTCGGCGACGCCATCGTCATCGCGATCGGTACCGGCACCTGGCAGTTGGCGTTGATCGTGCCGCTCGCGGTGATCGCCGCCGTCTTCCTCGGCGGCGGATCGGCCCTGGTCACCCAGGCGGCGTCGTCCGGGGTCCTGGTCGCCACCCTGCTGCCGACGACGCAGAGCTTCTACCCGGACCGGTTCATCGACGCCCTGGTCGGCGGGCTGGTCGGGCTGGTGGTGCTGGTCCTGCTGCTGCCGTTGAACCCGCTGACGGTGGTTCGCCGGGCCGCCGACCCGGCCCTCGACGTCCTCGCCGACATGCTGATCCGCAGCGGCAGAGCGCTGATCCAGGGAAACCGCCGCAAGGCCGAGTCGGCGGCCCGTCGACTCCTGGAAGCGGAGAAGGAACTGTCCGCGTTCCGCGACGCCGTGCAGGCCGGACACGAGACCGCCGTGCTGGCCCCGGCCCGGTGGCGGGCCCGGGGCCCGCTGGCCCAGTACGCCGAGAGCGCCGAGTACGTGACGCGGGGGCTGCGCAACTCGCGGGTGCTGACCCGCCGGGTGGCGTCGGTGTTGGCCGAGAACGAACCGGTGCCACCGGCCCTGCCGGAGGCGATCTGCCGGCTCGGTGAAGCGGTGCGCGTGCTGCGCCAGGAGTTGGACGCCGGGACCGAGCCGCTGCACACCCGACGTCGGGCGCTGGAGGCGGCCCACGGCGCGGGTACGGCGTACGAAGCCGGGGTGGGGTTCAACGGCAGTGTGGTGGTGGCCCAGATCCGGGCCGCCGCGAGCGACCTGGTCCGGGCCAGCGGGGCCGACGCCGACGAGGTGGATCGCCTGGTGAGCGACGCGTTCGGCAAGCGGGACGCCGGCTGAGCCGACCCTCGGATGCCGGTCGGGGGCGGGAGCAGCGCCCCGCGCCGGGGCGCCGCTGGCTACGCTGACGGGATGGTCGACTCTGCTTCCGGCGGCGGGCACCCCGAACCGCACCCCACGCCTGACGCGCCGGTCAGTGCGCCGCCGCCGGTCAGCTCGTCTCCGCCGGCCGGGCCGCCCGTACCGGTCAGCTCGTCTCCGCCGGCCGGGCCGCCCGTACCGGTCAGCTCGCCGCCGCCAGGTGATCAGCCCGCGCCGGTCAGTGCGCCGCCGCCGGCCGGGCCGCCCGCGTCGGTCGGTGCGCCGGAGCGACCCCGGCAGAGCGTCTGGAAGCGGTGGCTGGTCCTGCTCGGCATCATCGTCTTCATCGCCGGCTGCGGCGTCGCCATCCTCAGCTATCTCGGCATGCAGATCGGCATCGCGGCACTGAGTGTCGGCATGGTCGCCGCGGTGCTGCCCGTACCGGTGCTCGTGGCCTGTTTCCTGTGGCTGGACCGCTACGAACCCGAACCGATCCGCTACCTGGTGTTCTGCTTCGCCTGGGGAGCGTTCGTCGCCACGTCGGTGTCGCTGGTGGTCAACAACTTCTCGGCGATCCTGCTCGACTGGTGGGGCTATCCGGAGTCGTTGGTGGCGGTGCTGGTCGCCCCGTTCATCGAGGAGCTGACCAAGACCCTGGGCCCGATCCTGCTGCTGTTGACCCGGCGGCGGGAATGGTCCGGGATCACCGACGGCATCGTCTACTGCGGTCTGTCGGCGATCGGGTTCGCGATGGTGGAAAACATCCTCTACCTCGGCGGCTACGGCTACGCGGCCGGTGCCGAGCAGTACGGGCCGGCTACCGGGGCGCAGAACGTCTTCGCCATCTTCATCGTGCGGATCCTGTTCACCGGGTTCGCGCACCCGCTGTTCACGTCGTTCGCCGGGGTGGGGCTCGGGGTGGCTGCCCGGAGCGCCGACCGCCGGATCCGGCTGGCCGCGCCGCTCGCCGGCCTGCTGCTGGCGATGATGCTGCACGGTGCCTGGAACCTGATGCCGACGCTGGTCGAAGCGACCGGACAGACCCTGATCATGCTGTACGGCTACCTGGGCCTGATGGTGCCGATCTTCTTCGGCATGGTCGGGCTGGCGATCTGGCTGCGCAGCTGGGAGGGGCGGCTCACCGAGCGGGTGCTGCCCGACTACGTGCACGCCGGCTGGTTCACCCCGCCGGAGGTGGCGGCGTTGGGCTCTCTGGGTCGCCGGCATTCGGCCCGCCGCTGGGCCCGCCGGGTGGCCGGTGAGCCGGGTGCGCGGGCGATGCGTGACTTCCAGGCCGCCGCGACCAAGCTGGCGTTGCTGCGCGACGGGTTCGTGCGTGGTCTGGAGCGCAAACCGAAGGACTTGGCCCGGCACGCCAAGGAGGAGCATCGGCTGCTCGCCGCGCTCGCCGGCTACCGTCAGGTCTTCGTGGGCCGGGACCCGCAGGCTCCGCAGGCGGTGTGGGACGGCGAGTCCTATCAGATGACCTTCCCGGATGGCAGCCAGCGGGCGGTCGCCGCCCCTGACGAGCCGGTCGTACCGATCCCGGTGGTGCTCACCGCACCCCCGCCGCCGCCACCCCCACCCGCGTTCGCGCCGTACGGCTACGGCCCGACTCCCGGCTACGGCCCGACTCCCGGCTACGGCCCCCCGCCTCCCGGCTACGGCCCGCCACCGGGATACGGGCCCCCGCCCGGATACGGTGTTCCTCCTGGTTACGGCCCTCCGCCCGGCTACGGCGCTCCACCGAACTACGGACCCCCGCCGGGCTACGGCGCTCCGCCGCCCGGTTACAGCTCGCCGCCGTCGGACTACCGTCCGCCGTCGGACTATGAGGTCCGGCCCGGCCACTACGGCCCACCGCCCAAATAGCAGTACGAATCCGCCGTCCGCCCCGGGAACCCAATGGTGTTTCGCGGCTGATCCCCCTGCGGGATCATGATCCCGCAGGGGGATCACGCCCGATCGCAGTATCGGTCGGCCGGGCGGTCAGTGGGTCAGGCCGAGGGCCGTCGCCAGTCGGGCGACGCCCGCCGATCCCGGTCCGCTGCGGGCAACCTCGGCCACGACCGTACGGCTGGCAGGTCGGCAGCGGACCTCGGCCGGTGCGACCCGGTCGGCCTCGACCAGCGTGCCGCCGGCCGCCACCAGGTCGCCGAGGTCGAGGTACGCGCGGGTGACGTCGATCAGGTACGCCGCCCGATGCTCGGCGGGCAGCCGGAGCCAGCCGTCGCACCGGACGATCGCCGGGTGCCGTCCGGCGGCGTCGGCGGCGTCGCCCAACTCGACGGCCGTGCTCACGCGGGCACATTCGACGGCGGCGGGGCCGAAGCTCGCCGTACCGGGATCGGGGTCGTCGCCGGCCTGTCCGGCGAGGTCGGCGGCCTGCCTGATCAGCTCGGCCACGGCGGCGGTGTCGCCGCAGCTGGCGGCGGCGTACGCGGCTTGGAGCAGCAGCGTCCCGTACACCGGTTGTCGGTGCGGCGGCGGGTGCCGGCCGGCGGCGGTTGCGACTTGGTGCGCGGTGGCGACCTGGTGCGCGGCGGTGATCGCCGCCGTCATCGCCAGCCGGTGCTGGCCGAGGCCGCGTAGCGCTTGGGCGAGCGGCACCGCCGCCGAGGCCGCCAGCAGCCGGTCGGTGCCGGCGGTGGCGAGTGCCCGGTCGGCGGCCAGCCAGGCCAGGTCCGGTTCGCCGACTTTGACCAGCGTGTGGGCGGTGACCTGGTACGCCTGCGTCAGCGGCCGGATGCCGTGTCCGGGTCGCGCGGCGGGCAGCCGTCGTGCGGCGTCGAGCAGGTCGGGCAGGGTCCGCAGCAGCCGGGGATGGTCGCCGTGGCGGTACGTCGACCAGGCATGCTCCACCCGCCGGGATACGTCCTCGGGGTCAGATGGTGGCCGGGGCGGGTCGGCGGCGAAGACGTCGTAGCGGGCCAGTGCCGCCCGGACCGCGTCGACACCGCTGGCCGGCGCGGTGTGCGATGGCGGCGGCGTCCGGTCGCCGCCGAGCAGTTCGGTCGGGTCCACTCGCAGCACGTCGGCGACCTGCTGGATCAGCGAGAACTTGTCGAGCGTTCGGACGCCGCGTTCGACCTTGTCCACCCAGCTTTTCGACCGGCCGATCCGGTCGGCGAACACCTGCTGGGTCATCCGTCGCCGTACCCGCCACTGGGCCACCCGGCGTCCGATCGCCACGGTCACGGCCGGTCGACTCCGATCCAGGTCCAGGAGACGAAGCGCTCGTGTAACTCGGCCGGGTCGCTGATGCCGGCTTCCTCAGCGGCCACCGGCAGCAGCTCACCGACGTCGACCGACAGCGCCACCGGCTCGTCCACGTACGCCTCGGCCAGCTGGACCCGGCCTGGTGGGCACGGCCACGGCGTACCGTCCGGACACACCGCGCACCACCAGGACGGCCGTACCGGCTCGTGCACCGGCTTCCCACCACTGGCATCAATCTTCTTCACGGCAGGTAGTGCCGGCCGGCGTTACCGCCCCGCCGCTGCGCCCGATCCGTACGGGTCGCCGGCCGCCGATCCGCAGGCAGTGCGCTCACCTCGGCGTACCGCCGCCGACCCGGCACCGGATACACCACATCCACCGGTACGTCCGCACGCTGAAACCACTTCCCGAGCACGCCACGGCCCCCCTCAACGGTGAGAGTTGGAAGGCGGCGACCCCGAGGTGGCTCTCCACGTCAACCCCGAGGCCGCCGCCGCAGGCGGGCCCGACGCGGGAAGGCGATCACGGGTACGCGTCGGGCCCAGCTGGGCGGACGGCGGGCCGGGCGGTGTTCCGCAGTGTGTGATGGTGCGGGACCCGGCTCGGCCGTCCTACGTAGAAGGATGCCGAGTTGATCACTGAGAGTGAATGCAAGGGTGGTGCCCGTTGTGCGGCAGACCCCGAAACCGGTACTCCCGGTGCTGGTTGTGCAGGTCAGGCCGCCTGGCCGTCCATCAACGCGGCGAGCTTCGCCAGCTCCTGGCCCATCGCCCGACGTCGACTGGTAGTGATCATGCGGACGGTCTCGCGGGCGTACCGCTGGTGCCGCAACCACACTGGAGCGTCGGCGGCCAGCTCGCCGAGCACCGCCGTCGCCTCCGACCAGTCCCGCAGCTCGGCGTGCGCGCGAGCAACGTCGAGCCGGTGCCGCCGCCAGGTCGTCTTCTCGACACCGCTACGACTGACGTTGGCGGCCAGGTCGAGCACTCGGCGCGGCTCGCCACCGACCCCGGCCGCCTCGGCCCGCATCATGTCGACCATGCTCGACCGCATCCCGCCGACGATCGTCAATTGATCAGGACTGACCGGCCGGGTGCCCAGCCGGGCTGCCGCAGCCGCCGCCGCGTCGAGCTGGGCGACCGCCTCGTCCGGCCGATTGTCCCGGGCCGTAGCAGCAGCTGCGGCTACCATCAGCCAGCCCCATGCCGCCAGCTCGTCCGGAGTAGCGCGGGAAAACCGAGGCTCGATCCGGTCGGCGGTGGTGACCGCTAGCCGTTCCGCATCGGTCAGCCGGCCTTGGCGCAGCAACAGCCACGACATGCGTTTGACCGTCACCGCGCTCAGCAGTTCGTCCCCGGCGGAAGCCGCAGCGTCCAAGGCGGAATTCACCGCCTGGTATGCGAGGTCGACCGCCCGCACCTGGATCAGCACGCTGCAGGTCAGGTCGTAGGTGCGGGCCAGGGTCCGGTACGCGGATGGCCTGTTGGCATCGTCAGCGTTCTCGGCGGCGTGCCGGGCTCCGGCGATCAGCTGTGGCAGCACGGCCAACGCGGCGGCGTAGTCGCCTCGGTGGTAGGCACGGTCCGCCTCGGCGAGCCGACCCGGTACGCCCGCCGCTGGCAGCGCCGGCACCTCGTCAGCGATGTAGCCGGCCGGTCCACGGGCAGGGATCAACACCCGACGCAGGTCGAGTAACGCCAACGGACGATGGCCGGGCTCCCGGCGGGCCGCCCCGGTGCTCGCATCGCCGAGCAGAGTCGTCGTCGGTACGCCCAACGCCCGTGCGATCGCATGCAGCGTCGCGATCCGAGGCGTCGTACGCTGATTCGTCTCCAGCTTGCGGATCGTCTCCGTACTCACTCCGGCCGCAGCCGCGAGTTGCTCCTGAGTGATCGACTGCCGGCGCCTGACCTGCGCGATGTTGTCGCCGATGGTGGCCATCGGGTAGCCCTTCCCCGTCAACGGTCTGGATAGCGGCACACCAGCCCACGAGCCCGGCACACCACCACACCAGACGGTACTCCGCCTACCTGCCGCCATCCAGAATCGCCGATAGCCGTCAAGCCTGATCAACGTCGTCCTTGTTGAATCATGGTCAGCTCGCGATGTCAGATCATGGTCATTTCTGGCCGTCGAATCGGTGCCGGCCATATCCTGCTGGCCGTTGTAGAGGGTTTCGGCTTGCTGGCGACCGATGGCGGTGTCGACACGATCACCCACACGGGCAGGGACGGTGCCGGGTTGACAGATGATCCAGCCTCAGCGGCGTCGGTTGGTCGTCTCGGGGAACCGGAAACGCCGGCACGTGGCAGGTCGACGGCAACCGTCAGCCAGTTGGTGGAGGTGCACCGACTCGCGGTGGCCGGCCGAGAGGCGGCGATCGCCCGTGACGTCGAGCACCGGGTAGCGAAGGTGTGGCTACCCGCGTCCCGGTTCGCGGACGTCGCGGCGCTGGCGACCTCGACCTTGACGCTTGGCGAGGACGCGGGTGCCTTCTACGACCTCGGCTGGGCCCAGTCGTCTACCGGACAGCTGCGGCCGGCGCTAGCCAGCTACGAGCAGGCGCTGCGTCTGTACCGTGAGGCCGGCAACCGCTGGAATGAAGCGGCCACGCTCAGCAGTATCGGTCGTGTGTATGCAGGGTTGGGGGATCGGCGGCGGGCGCTGGCGTTTTACGAGGAGGCGATGCCTATTCGGCGGGAGGTGGGTGATCGTGCTGGTGAGGCGGCCACGTTGAACAATATCGGTCGTGTGTATGACGGGTTGGGGGATCGGCGGCGGGCGTTGGTGTTTTACGAGGAGGCGATGCCTATTCGGCGGGAGGTGGGTGATCGTGCTGGTGAGGCGGTCACCTTGAATAATATCGGTGGTGTGTATGCGGGGTTGGGGGATCGGCGGCGGGCGTTGGCGTTTTTTGAGGAGGCGTTGCCGATTTTGCGGGAGGTGGGTGCTCGGGCTGGTGAGGCGGCCACGTTGAACAATATCGGGCTGGTGTATGACGGGTTGGGGGATCGGCGGCGGGCGTTGGTGTTTTACGAGGAGGCGTTGCCGATTTTGCGGGAGGTGGGTGATCGGGCTGGTGAGGCGGTGACGTTGAACAACGTCGCCGGAGTTCGATATTCGCAGGGCGATCTGGTCGGGGCGAAGGAGACGTTCGATGACGTTCTTGAGATTCTTCGCCTCATTGGCGATCGCGGATCAGAGGCGATAGTTAGATTCAATATGGCCGTCCTGCTTCAGCAGATGGATCAGGTTGACGAAGCGATAGAAACTCAGTGCCGAGCGATCGCCTTGGCCGAGCAGACAGAGCATCCGGCCCTAGAGGAAATGCGGGCGTTTCTCGCACAGCTTGAGCAGATGACGGAAGGATAGGCGATGGGCACTGCCATGCTTGAGGTTTCGGGACCGGACGCCGCGCAGTGGGCTGCCGGGTTGCACGGTGCTCTTGGCGCGAGCGCCCAGCCTGGCGAGGTGGTGTCGCCGGTCGAGGTGCAGCGATCCGCTGAGGTGGTGATCGCTGTCATCGGGCTGGTGTTCGCCGGTGTCGGCACGGCCAAGACGATCTGGGACTGGTGCCAAGCCCGCCGCCCTGACGGCGTCACTGTCAGGGTCGTGCTCAACGACGGCACCCGGGTCGAAGTCTCAAACGTCAGCCAGGGGGAGCTGGAGATTGCCTTCCAGCAGGTCGAATCAAAGCAGCGCTGAGGGCGGAGACCACAATGGCCGAACTGCACGCGTACGAGCTGGAGATCTTCGAGCAGACCTCCGACTACTCTGAGCTGCGCCTGTCGACCGGTGGCGGCCGACCGAAGACCCGTGGCGTGGATCAGGCGGCCGTCGAGGGCCTGATCGGTGCGGTGGAACGCGACTACAGCCTGAACGCTGTGGCGCAGAACGTGTTCGGCGCACCGCAGTTGCGCGAACTCGGCGCGAAACTGGCCACCTTCCTCGACGGCGACGAACGATGGTTGACCCCGGTCCTGGGCAACCCTCCCGGCACCACACTGCGGATCACCACGGCGGGACGGCTGCGGCACCTGCCGTGGGAGCTGCTCGCCGCAGACGACTCGTACCTGTCCGTCTCCGGTCACGCGCCGCTGCTTCCGGTACGGGCTGTCGGCACCAACACGGCACTCAAGGAGGCCGTGCCGGCGAACCGCCCCCTGCGGGTGCTGTTCATGGCCACCTCCCCGGAAGGTGTCGAGCCGGTGCTCAACTTCGAGGCGGAGGAGGCGTCGATCCTGGCCGCCACGACCCGCACCGGCACCGAACTGGTCGTCGAGGAGAGCGGCACCTTGGAAGGTCTTCGCTTCCTCACCCGGGACTACGGTGCCGGCTACTTCGACGTCCTGCACCTGAGCGGCCACGCCACCATCAACTCCGACGGTCAACCCGTCTTCCTGGTGGAGAACGAGTTCGGTGGGCTCGCCTACGCCACCGCCGACCAGATCGCCCAGGCCATGGCGGGGCACTGGCCCCGCCTGGTGTTCGTCTCCGGCTGCCTCACCGGCAACGCCCCGGACGCTGGCGCGTTTCCGCCGATGAGCGAAAGCCTGGTCCGGGCCGGGGCTCCGACCGTGCTGGGGTGGGCGCTGCCCGTCGGCGACGTCTCCGCGACCGAGTTCGCCGCCGAACTCTACCGGTCACTGGCCGACGGGCAGCCCATCGACCGGGCCGTCGTCGAGGCCCGACAGCACTTGTACGCGAACAAGCGCGGCAACTGGCACCTGTTGCGCGTCTACGCCAACCGATCCCCACTCGCCCCTATGGTCACCCCCCTGAACACCAAGGGACGGGCCCGGATCCAGCTCCGCCACGCCGACCAGGAGTTCCTCGACCCGAGGACCCAACTGTCCCGGGTCGCCGCCCGCTCCGCCTTCGTCGGGCGACGGCGGATCATCCAGCGCTGTCTACGTACCCTCAAGCAGCCGCTCGGTAGCGACGGCGCGGCACAGGCCCTGGTCCTGTCGGGAATGGGCGGCCTTGGCAAGAGCAGCCTCGCCGCCCGGCTGCTGGAACGCATGCCCACCCACCGGCGCGTCGTCTGGTACGGCCGCGTCGACCTGGCCAAGTTCCGGGAACTCACCGACAGGAACATCTTCGACACGCTGGAGCAGCAAATCGAGGCGACCAAGCTGCTCGACAACGACCAGGCATCCCTGCTCGCTCGCCTGCGCCGCATGCTGCACGTCGACGGGCCGCTCGGGCAGACGCCCTGCCTGTTCGTGTTCGACGACTTCGAGGACGGCAACCTCGACAAACGCGACGGCGCTTACGTGCTTTCTGCCGAGATGGCCGAGATCCTCCCGGCCCTGCTCACCGCCATCCGCGACACCGGCAGCCCCAGCCGGGTGATCATCACCAGCCGCTACCGATTCCCCGCCCCTGCCGCGACCACCGTTGCCTTCGAGTCACTCGAAACCCTTACCAGGAACGAGCAGGACAAGAAGCTGGCGAACCTGCCGAACCTGCGCCCCGGCTCCCGCATCGACCCCGAGATCCGCCAGCGCGCCATCGACGCCTCAGCTGGCAATCCGCGACTGCTCGACTGGCTGGACCTGATCGTCGCGGACACCAGCCTCGATGTCGACGGACTTATCGGCTCGATCGAGCAGGAAGCCGACCGGTTCCGTCGGGAAACCATCCTCGCGCAGAACCTCCTGCACTCACAGGACCCCGAGCTGCAACGGATGCTCGCCAAGGTCAACGTCATCGAGCTGCCCGTCCCCGCCGAGACAGTCCTCGCCGTCCACGACCACCCCAACGCCGCCCGCCACATCGACCGTGCAGTTCAACTGGGCCTGATCGAAGCAGGCATCGACCCGGAGACCCGCGAACCCCGCTATTACGTCTCCAACGTCCTGCGACCGCTCGTCCGCCCCTTACTCACCGACGACGAGTACACCCAGGCTTGCGCCGCCGCTGCACGATCTCTCTACGAACTCTGGGTCACCGGCCCCGCCGAGTCCGAGCCCGCGTCATGACGACGCTGGCTCAGTGGGTGGAGGTCCACCGGCTCGCGGTGGCCGGCCGGGAGGCAACGATCGCCCGCGATGTCGGGCACCGGGTGGCGAGGGTGTGGCTGCGTACGTCCCGCTTCGCCGATGTGACGGCCTTGGCGACTGTGACCTTGACGCTAGGCGAGGATGCGGGCGCCTTCTATGACTTGGGCTGGGCCCAAAGGGCTACCGGGCAGCCTCGGCAGGCACTGGCCAGTTACGAGCAGGCGCTGCGTCTGTACCGGGAGGCCGGCAGCCGTGGCAACGAAGCCGCCACGCTCAGCAATATCGGCCTGGTGTATTCCGGGTTGGGGGATCGGCGGCGGGCGTTGGGGTTTTATGAGGAGGCGTTGCCGATTGTGCGGGAGGTGGGTGATCGGGCTGGTGAGGCGGTCACGTTGAATAATATCGGTGGTGTGTATGACGGGTTGGGGGATCGGCGGCGGGCGTTGGGGTTTTATGAGGAGGCGTTGCCCATTCGGCGGGAGGTGATGATCGGGCTGGTGAGGCGACCACGTTGAACAATATCGGGCACGTGTATGACGGGTTGGGGGATCGGCGGCGGGCGTTGGGGTTTTGTGAGGAGGCGTTGCCAATTGCGCGGGAGGTGGGTGATCGGGCTGGTGAGGCGGTCACGTTGAATAATATGGGGCACGTGTATGACGGGTTGGGGGATCGGCGGCGGGCGTTGGTGTTTTATGAGGAGGCGTTGCCGATTTCGCGGGAGGTGGGTGATCGGGTTGGTGAGGCGGTCACCCGGTACAACATCGCGATGGTCCACCGGGCGGAGGGGAATCTCGACGAGGCGATCGGCGAACTGGAACTCGTCGTCGAGCTCGACCGCCAAGTCGACCACCCGGACCTCGCCTCTGACACCGCCATGTTGGAACAGGTACGCCAGGAACGAGCCGCAGCGCAGGAAGCGACCTGACCAGCGGGAAGCGGGCCGATCCGTGATCGGATGCGGGTGATCTGACACGGCGTCGGAGTGTCGAGTTGATGGGGCGCAGTGGATCAAGGCGACGCCAAACGCCAGCGGCCCCGGTGAACGGCAGGGTCGAGGAGTCAGCGCAGAGTCAGAGGTATAGGCCGGTGGAGTCGGGTTCGACGCGCTGGGCGGCGACGGCGTGCACGTCGCGTTCGCGGAGCAGGACGTAGTCGCGGCCCTGCAACTCGACCTCGGAGCGGTCCTCCGGGTCGAACAGCACCCGGTCGCCGTTGACGATCGAGCGTACGTTGGGTCCCACCCCGACCGCCGTGGCCCAGGAGAGCCGCCGCCCCATCGAGGCGGTGGCCGGGATGACGATGCCGGCGGTGGAGCGGCGTTCGCCCTCGGCGCCTTCGAGTTTGACCAGCACCCGGTCGTGCAGCAGGCGGATCGGCAGGCCGTTGTCGAGCGGTGAGTCGGCGGTCACGAGCGAACCGTACCGCGTGCCGCCCGGCGCGCTGTCCGTCAGGTGGGTTACACCAGATCCGTACGGGGCACATCGGGGAGAGATCAGGGCAGAGGTACGCCGCTACCACTGGGTACTTGCCGCTACCGTGAACAGCACTGAGTTATCCGAGTGGGGGTGCGCTTGAGCCGGCTAGAGCAGGTCAGGCAACGGCTCCGTCAGGCGTACGAGGCCGGACGCGAGTCGGTGCGGACGGCGCGCGAGCGCGAACGGGCCCGGCGCGCGGCCGGTGCCGCCAAGGCGGGTTCCGACGATCTCGACCCGTTGACGCCCGAGCTGGAGGGCGGCACGCCGCCGCCCGGCGACGGTCACCTGTCGACCACGAGCCGCGACGACGCCGACGTGCCGCACGCACTGCGGATCGCCGCCGCCTGGGCGTGGCGGCTGATCGTCATCGGCATCCTCGGCTGGGCCCTGCTGCGGGTCGTCGGCAGCGTCCGGATCGTCATCATTCCGCTGCTGGTGGCGCTGCTGCTGGCGGCACTGCTCGCCCCGTTCGTCGGCTGGCTGTTGCGGGCCCGGTTCCCCCGGACGCTGGCCACCGCCGTGGTGCTGATCGCCGGCCTCGCCGGTGTGGTCGGCACGCTCACCATGGTCGTCAACGAGTTCATCACCGGCCTGCCGGATCTGTCGGTCAAGGCCGGCGCGGGCATCGGCGAGATCCAGCAGTGGCTGCGGGACGGGCCGCTCAACCTCTCCGACGGCAAGATCGACGAATACATCGAGTCCGGGCAGAACTGGATCAACGAGAACACGCAGACGTTGACCAGCGGCGCGGTCTCCACCGCCGGTACGGTCGTCGAGGTGTTCACCGGCATCCTGCTGGTGCTCTTCGCGACCTTCTTCTTCCTCCGCGACGGCCAGCGGATCTGGCGGTTCATCGTCGGACTGTTCCCGGTCGGGGCTCGGTGGCGGGTCGACGACGCCGGCCGGGCCTCCTGGACCACACTGGTCGCCTACGTACGGGCGACGGTGTTGGTGGCGTTCATCGACGCGGTCGGCATCGGCATCTTCCTGGTGCTGTTCGACGTGCCGTTCGCCTTCGCGCTGGCCGCGCTGGTCTTCCTCGGCGCGTTCATCCCGATCGTCGGGGCCACCCTGTCCGGGGCGGTCGCGATCCTGGTGGCGCTGGTCGACAGCGGCTGGGTCACCGCGCTGATCATCCTCGGGGTCGTGATCGGCGTGCAGCAGCTGGAAGGCAACGTGCTCCAGCCGCTGATCATGGGCAAGGCGGTGGCCATCCATCCGCTCGCCGTGGTCTTGGCGGTCACCGCCGGGGTGGTGCTCGCCGGCATCGTCGGCGCGCTGGTCGCCGTGCCGTTGATCGCCGTGCTCAACACGGCGGTGCGTCGGCTGGCCCGCCGACCGCAACTGGTCACGCCGCCGTCGCCGACGCCAACGGCTCCGCCTCCGCAGCCGCCGGAGGCAGGGGCGGTCCGGGCGACCTGAGGTCGACGGCGTCGCGCGTCGCGTCGCGGTGCCGCGTCGCGCGTCGCGTCAGCTGGCCGCCAGCCGGCGCAGCGCGCCCTGCACGACCTCCGGCCGGGTGGTGTACCAGAACGGCGGCAGCGACCGGCGCAGAAACGCGCCGTACCCCCGGGCGGTCTCCAACCGGGAGTCGAGCACGGCCACCACACCCCGGTCGGAGGTGGACCGGATCAGCCGGCCGGCGCCCTGCGCCAGCCGGATCGCGGCGATCGGCACGCTGACCGACGCGAATCCGGAACCACCGGCGGAGTCCACGGCGGCGGCGCGGGCCGCCGCGAGCGGCTCGTCCGGACGGGGGAACGGCAGCCGGTCGATCACCACCAGCTGGCAGGCGTCACCGGGCACGTCCACGCCCTGCCACAGCGACATCACCCCGAACAGGCAGCTGGCCCGGTCTTCCCGGAAACGGCGGACCAGCAGCGGCAGCGCCTGCTCGCCCTGCACGTGCACGGTCAGTCCGGTCCGCGCCCGCACCAGCTCTGCGGCCTGCTGCGCGGCCCGCCGCGACGAAAACAATCCGAGGGTACGGCCACCGAGCGTGCCGATCAGCGACAGCAGCTCCTCGCCGGCCTGGGCGGGCAACCCGGAGACGGTGGGTCGGGGCAGGTGCGCGGCGACGTACAGGATGCCCTGCTTGCCGTAGTCGAACGGGGATCCGACGTCGAGGGACCGCCAGTCGGAGTCCTCGCCGGAGTCGGCCTGAACCGCCGACGCGGCCGGGGCCGGCGGTGACGTCGCCGCCGGTTGGTTCGGTGGCGGTGCGGCGTCGAGGCCCAGCGACCGGGCGACGGTGTCGAACCGGCCGCCGAGCGTGAGGGTGGCCGACGTGGCGACCACGGTCCGCTCCTCGTACAGGTGGTTGGCCAGGGTGCCGGCGACCGACAGCGGGGCGACGACCAGGGCACGCCGGCCGGCACCCGGCCCGTCCGGCTTCTCCACCCAGGCCACGTCGTGCTCGTCCTGTTCGAGTAGCCGCTGGGCCGTGGTGGACAGTTCGTCGAGTACGGCTTTGGCCTGCTGTTTGCGGACCGGGTCGGGGTCGTCGGCTTTGATGTCGCCGATGGTGTCCAAGGCGCGGTGGGTCGCCGCGTCCAGCAGGGTGCACGCTTCGTGCAACGCGGCCGGCAGCCCACCGGTGATCCGCCCGGCGGGGGCCTCGGCCAGCCCGACCGCGAGGGCGTCGCCGGCCTCGGTCAGCGCCTCGGCGGTCTCCGGCGGCAGGACGGTCCGGGCCCGGCGGGTGGCCCGGTCGATGGCGTCCGGGGTGAGTTCGGCTTGGGCGGCGGACGAGACCCGGTCGGCGAGTTCGTGTGCCTCGTCGACGATGAGCAGCTTGTGCGGCGGCACGATGTGCCGGCCGGCGAGCATGTCGATGGCGAGCAGGCTGTGGTTGGTGACCACGATGTCGGCCTCGCGGGCCCGCAGCCGGGACGCTTCGGCGAAGCATTCCTCGCCGTACGGGCAGCGGGCCGCGCCGACGCACTCCCGGGCCGGCATCGACACCTGCCGCCAGGCTTGTTCGTCGACGCCGGGGTCGAGTTCGTCTCGGTCGCCGGTCTCGGTTTCCATCGCCCAGTCGCGTAGCCGCTGCACCTGTTTGCCGAGCCGGCCGGCGGCACCCAGCCACTGGGTCCCGCCGCCGCCCGGCGAGTCGAACAGGTCTTCCGGTTCCTCCTCGGCGGAGTTTTCCAGCCGGGCCAGGCACAGGTAGTGGTGTCGTCCCTTGAGGACGGCGAAGGTGGGGCGGCGGCGCAGGATCGGTTCGACGGCGTCGGCCAGCCGGGGCAGGTCGTGTTCGACCAGTTGGGACTGCAGGGCGAGGGTCGCGGTGGAGACCACCACCGGGCCGCTGACGGTGAGCGCCGGGGCCAGGTACGCCAGGGACTTGCCGGTGCCGGTGCCGGCCTGCACCAGCAGATGCGTGCGGGTACGGATGGCCTCGCTGATCGCCGCCGTCATTTGCTGCTGGCCGGGTCGGGCGGACCCGCCGGGCACCGCGCCGACGGCGGCGGCCAGCAGTTCGCTGCCGCTGGGCCGCCCGGCGTTGGCGGGCCGCCGGGCCGTCGACTGTCCGGCCGTCGACTGTCCGGCGTCGGCGGTGTGCTCGGCCTCGTCGGGGCGGTCGGCGTCCGATCCGGTCGGCGCGTCCTCGGCGGTGACGGTGCTTGTCGTCGCGGTGGTCCGGGTCACCGCCCGACAGTACCGATCGGGTCGGTCAGTACGGCCGACACCTGGCCGGTGTCCGCCGTGCCGACGTCACCTGCGCGTTGCCTGCTGACGGGATCCGATCGGTTAGGGTGCGGAACATGTCGAGCGATGTCGTCCGGGTGATCTATCGCAAATTCGACGGCTCGGCCCACCGCGACTATCCGGCGCGTCGGCTCACCGAGGACGACCTCGGCGTCTGGTTGGGCGTCGCCAAGGGCACTCAGTCGATCTATCACGGTCGACCGTCGGTGGAGCAGATCCCGTTCGTTCTGCTGGTGCCGCGAGAGCAGTGGTGGACCTGCATGTTCAACCCGCCGCCGCGTACCAGTGAGGTCTACTGCGACATCGCCAGCCCGGCCCGGTGGGACGGCGAGGACACCGTACACCTGATTGATCTTGATCTTGATGTGGTCCGGCGGCGGGCGACCGGCCTGGTCGAGTTGCGCGACGAGGACGAGTTCGCCGAGCACCGGGTCCGGTTCGGCTACCCGGACGACGTGGTCGAGTCGGCCTGGGCCGCCGCCCGGTGGCTGCTCGACGCGCTCGGCGACGGGACCGAGCCGTTCGCCTCGACCTACCGTAAGTGGCTCGCCCTCGTCTCCTGACGGTCGCGCGTTAGCCGGCCCGGCCCGGCCGGACCGGTTGCCTGGTTCGGGAGGTGGGCAGCGGGCCGTCCGCTGGGTGATGATCGGCGGATGACTGCTGCGTTGAGCGAGGTGTCCGTCCGGGATCTGCTGCGGATGAAGGTCGGCCGGCCGGTGGACCTGTCGGCGATCGACCCGAGGTCGACACCGGGCCTGCCGGGGTTGCCGGTGACCGGCCCGGACCGTAAGTCGTGGGCCCGGGCCGAGCTCCGCCGCCTCGGTGACGACCTGGCCGAGCAGCAGGAAATGCTGCACGCTCAGGCGGTCGCTGGTGCCGCCGCCGGCCGGCGGGTGCTGCTGGTGCTGCAGGCGATGGACTGCGGCGGCAAGGGCGGTGCGGTCAAGCGGGTGGCCGGCGCGATGAACCCGCTCGGCCTGCGGATCCAGGCGTTCGGCCCGCCGACCGCCGAGGAGTTGAGCCACCACTTCCTGTGGCGGATCCGCCGGGCGTTGCCCGACGCCGGCCAGGTCGGGGTGTTCGATCGGTCACATTACGAGGACGTCCTGGTGGTCCGGGTCGAGTCGCTGGTGCCGGAGCAGGAGTGGCGACCCCGGTACGACGAGATCAACGCCTTCGAGGCCGAGTTGGTCGACGACGGCTTCGTGGTGATCAAGGTGTTCCTGCACATCTCGTACGAGGAGCAGCGGGAGCGTCTGCTGGCCCGGTTGACCGATCCGACCAAGCATTGGAAGTACCACCCGGGGGACGTCGACGCCCGCGCCAAATGGCCCGACTACCAGGCGGCGTACGCGGAGGCGTTGAGCCGGTGCGCCACGGAGGCGGCTCCCTGGTACGTGCTGCCGGCCGACCGCAAGTGGTATCGCGACTGGGCGCTGGCGCACCTGCTGCGGGAGCACTTCGCGGAGCTGGACCTGAGCTATCCGCCGGCCCGGTTCGACCTGCGGGCCGAGCAGGCCCGCCTACTCGCCGGCGATGGCCACTTGGTGAACGAGAGGTAAACAGAAGCTGGCTAACAGGTGTCCAGGGGTGGGCCGCCAGCAGACGAGATTCGCGGTTACCTACCATTCCCTCGGAGCGCACGGGCTCGTTTGCCGTGGCCAACCCCTGTTCACCGTCCCGATCGAGGTCCGTGCCGTGAGGTTCTCCTTCCGCCCGATCGAGGGCGCCTTCTACGAGCTGTTCACCAAAGCCGCGCAGAACCTCGTACGCGGCACCGAACTGCTCAACGAACTCGCCCTCACCGGGGTGGACGTCCAGTCGGTCAGCGAACGACTCACCGAGGTCGAGCACGACAGCGACCAGATCACCCACGACCTCTACAAAAAGATCAACTCGGCGTTCATCACCCCGTTCGACCGGGAGGACATCTACCGGCTCGGCAGCCAGCTCGACGACGTGATGGACCACCTGGAGGCGGTCGGCAGCCTGCTCTACCTGTACGGGCTCACCCAGCTGCCATCGCTGCCCCGCGAGATGCACGAGCTGATCGCCGTCCTCGACCAGCAGGCCCGGGTCACCGCCGACGCCATGCCCCGGCTGCGCGCGATGAAGAACCTCGAGGACTACTGGATCGAGTGCAACCGGCTGGAGAACGAAGGCGACCGGGCGTATCGGATGCTGCTGGTGCGCCTCTTCTCCGGCGAGTACGACGCGCTCACCGTACTCAAGATGAAGGAGGTCGCCGACGAGCTGGAAGCCGCCTGCGACGCCTTCGAGCACGTCGCCAACACCGTCGAGACCATCGCGGTCAAGGAGTCCTGAGCCGCGTGAGCCCCGAACTCGTCGCCGTCCTCGCGGTGATCGCCGTCGCGATGGTCTTCGACTACACCAACGGCTTCCACGACGCGGCGAACGCCATCGCCACCAGCATCTCCACCCGGGCGCTCACCCCCCGGGTCGCCCTGATCATGGCCGCGGTCGGCAACTTCATCGGCGCCCACTTCGGCGCCGAGGTCGCCAAGACCGTCGGCAGCGGCCTGGTCGAACTGCCGGCCGGGGTCTCCAGCCTCGGCATCGTCTTCGCCGGGGTGGTCGGCGCGATCACCTGGAACCTGATCACCTGGTACTTCGGGTTGCCGTCGTCGTCGTCGCACGCGCTGATCGGCGGCCTGGTCGGCTCGACCATCGCCGCCTCCGGCACGGTGCTGTGGGGCGGCATCGCCGGCGACGTGGTGGCACCGATGATCCTTTCCCCGATGGTCGGCTTCGTCCTCGGCTTCCTCGTCATGCTCGCCGTCCAGTGGATCTTCCGCAACGGCCAGCCGGGCAAACTCAACCGGGGCTTCCGGATCGCCCAGTCGATCTCGGCGGCGGCCATGTCGGTCGGCCACGGCATGCAGGACGCCGCCAAGACGATCGGCATTGTGGTGCTGGCCCTGTTCGTCGGCGGCTATCAGTCCGACGCCGAGACCATCCCCGAGTGGGTCTTCTGGACCTCGGCGACCGTGCTGGCGCTGGGCACCTACGCCGGTGGCTGGCGGATCATCCGTACCCTCGGTCGCAAGATCATCGACCTGCGACCGCCGGAAGGCTTCGCCGCCGAGACCGTGGCCAGCTCGGTGCTCTACTTCAACGCCCTGGTGCTCGGCGCGCCGATCTCCACCACGCACACCATCACCTCGGCGATCATGGGCGTCGGGGTGACCAAGCGCCTGTCGGCCGTACGGTGGAACGTCGCCGGCAACATCGTCGGCGCCTGGATCCTGACCTTCCCGGCGGCGGGCAGCATCGGCGCGCTGATGTACTTCGCCGTCCGTCCGCTGTTCAGCTGAACCGCCGGGCGTGACCCGGCTCAGTTGGCCGCCGGGACCAGGTCGGCCAGCAGTGCTTCGACCCGGGTCCGGATCTCGTCGCGGATCGGCCGGACCGCCTCGACGCCCTTGCCGGCCGGGTCGGTCAAGGCCCAGTCCTCGTAGCGTTTGCCGGGGAAGACCGGGCAGGCGTCGCCGCAACCCATGGTGACGATCACGTCGGAGGACTCGGCCGTCTCCCACTCCAGCTTCTTGGGGGTCTGGTCGGTGATGTCGATGCCGACCTCCCGCATCGCTTCGACCGCCGCCGGGTTGACCGTCTCGGCCGGGGCCGACCCGGCCGAGCGGACCTCGACCGCGTCACCGCCGAGGTGACGCAGCCAGCCGGCGGCCATCTGGGACCGGCCCGCGTTGTGCACGCAGACGAACAGCACACTGGGCTTGCTCACGAGGGTCTCCTTCGAGGGGTGGGGCGGGTGTCAGCGGCGGGCGTCGGTCAGCGCGTCGTCCGTCGCGCCGGCCCGTTCAGCCGGCTCTGTCGGCCCGGCCGGCTCGGCCCGCTCGGCCGGGACCACCACCTGGTCGGCGGCGCGGCCGACGCCGGGGTAGAGCGCCAGCAGCAGCGCCACCCCGACGGCGAGCCCGATGACCTGGGCGACGAGGAACGCCGGGATCGAAGCCGGGTGGATACCGGCGAAGGTGTCGGTGAATCCTCGACCGATCGTCACGGCCGGGTTGGCGAACGACGTCGACGAGGTGAACCAGTAGGCGGCACCGATGTACGCGCCGACCGCAGCCGGCGCGGCGCTGGCCCGACCCGACCGGGCCAACGCGAAGACCAGCAGGATCAGGCCGGCCGTGGCGACCACCTCGCCGAGCCACAGGTTGCCCGCCGAGCGGTCCTTCGTCGACCAGGTGACCGCCGGAAGCGCGAACATCAGGTTCGCCAGGATCGCCCCGGCGATCCCACCGCTGATCTGGGCGGCCACGTAGCCACCCAGCTCCGACACGGCCAGGCCGGTGCGGCTGCGCCGCCCGAGGAACCAGTCGGCGGCCGAGACGACCGGGTTGAAATGCCCGCCCGAGACCGGGCCGAAGATCAAAATCAGCGCGCCGAGCGCGAAAGCGGTGGCGACCGAGTTCTCCAGCAACTGCAGCCCGACGTCGTCCGGCGACAAGGTCTGGGCCATCACCCCGGAGCCGACCACCGACGTGACCAGCAGGGCGGTGCCGGCGAACTCGGCCAGCAGCCGTCGCCAGAGTGCGATCGGGTTCACGTGATCTCCGATGTTCGGTGGGATCGTGCGGTACGGGTGGTCGGTCAGCTGGTCGGGACGGGCAGCTCGGCGAGCAGCC
Source organism: Solwaraspora sp. WMMD406 (assembly GCF_029626025.1). Taxonomy (NCBI): domain Bacteria; kingdom Bacillati; phylum Actinomycetota; class Actinomycetes; order Micromonosporales; family Micromonosporaceae; genus Solwaraspora; species Solwaraspora sp. WMMD406. The sequence goes on along the minus strand of NZ_JARUBF010000001.1, from coordinate 6,643,788 downwards.
GGCGGACCCGGCGTTCGATCTCGTCGCGGATCGGGCGTACGGCTTCGACGCCCTGCCCGGCCGGGTCGTCCAGCTCCCAGTTCTCGTAGCGGGTGCCGGGGAAGACCGGGCAGGCGTCGCCGCAGCCCATGGTGACCACGACGTCAGCCGCGCGGACCACCTCGTCGGTCCACGGCTTCGGGTATTCGCCGGAGATGTCGATGCCGCGTTCGGCCATCGCCGCGATCGCGGCCGGGTTGACCTCGTGGCCGGGCTCGCTGCCGCCGGACCAGGCGACGACCCGCTCGCCGGCGAGCTCGGTGAGAAAGCCGAGCGCCATCTGGCTGCGGCCGGCGTTGTGCGTGCAGAGGAAGAGCACCACCGGCCGGCCGTCGGAGTGCAGACCCTCCACCCGGGCCAGTGCCTGCAGCCGTTGCCGGGCGAAGCGTTCGGCGAGCAGCGGCAGATAGTTAGGGATGGTGCTACCGGTGGCGAACTGGTCGTAGCTGGATGCCAGGAACCGCTCGATCGTCTCGGTGTTGTAGGTGCCGTCGAATTCGCGGGCCAACCGGGTGGCGGCGGTCCGCAGCGCGAGTTGCTGGTCGATGGACAGGTCGGGACGGACGACGTCGGCGACGTCAGACATGGTGGCCTCCGGGGGTGACGGCAGGTGCGAGCCGGTCGATGCGGCCGGCGATGTCCGCGTACGCGGCGTCGAACGCCGCGTCGGTGTCCGACCGGACCGGATCCGGCACCGACCAGTGCAGATCCGGGGCGCTCGGGCCGGTGAGTTCCTCGTGGGCGTTGTCGCAGACGGCGATCACCAGGTCGTCTGCGGTGACCACGTCGCCCACGTGGGCGGTCTGCCGGGGATCCAGCTCGAGCCCGTGACGGTCGGCGACCGCCACCGCCCGGGGGTGGACCCGGGTCGCCGGGGTGGTGCCGGCGGAGGCGGCGGGTGTCGGGCCGGATCTGCGCCACAGGGCCGCCGCGAGCTGGGAACGAGCGGAGTTGTGCGTGCAGACGAAGACGACCCGCCGTACCGCCGGCAGCGGCGTCGGCGCCAGCTGGTCGAGGGCTTCCGGCACGAGGCGCAGGTAGCTGCGGCGGCGGTCACCTTCGGACCGGGTACGGCGGAGCAGGCCGGCCGACTGGAGCACCTTGACGTGGTGCGCGACGAGGTTGCTGGGCAGCCCCAGTCGTCGACCCAGCTCGCCGGGGGCGGCGTCGCCGAGGCAGAGCAGGTCGACGATGGCGAGGCGGGCGGGATCGCCGAGAGCGGCGTGCACCCGTGCGCGGCGGAGCAGTCGTGGAGACTGCCATCCGCTGTCTGCCGCCATTGCCTCAGTGTTCATTGACTCAATGATTACTGAGGCATATGGCGGCGTCAAGCCTGGCTCACCCGGTGGCGGCGAGCCGACGGCCCAGCCGTACCCGTGGATCAGCGGTAGTCGACCCCGATCTGGTTACGGATCGTGTCCAGCAGCTCCATCACCTCGAGGGTCACCGCGTGCGGCACCAGCGGGCTTTCCCGCAGCCCGGCGGCCAGGCAGCGGTGCACCTCGGCCGCCTCGTACTGGTAGCCGTTGCCGGCCGGCTCGACCACCCGGACGGCCTCCGGCTCGCCGTCGCCGCGCCGAATGGTGAACTCGTTGGGGCAGAAGAACGGATCCGGCAGCTCGATGCGGCCGGTGGTGCCGGTGACCGTGGCCGCCACCCGGGTCGCGCCGACCAGACCGCAGGTCAACGCGGCGACCGCGCCGGAGTCGTAGCCGAGCAGCACGCCGGTGTTCTCGTCCACCCCCTCCGGCGTCAACTTCGCCCAGGACCGGATCTCGTCGGGCCGGCCGAGGATCAGATGCGCCAGGCTGATCGGATAGACCCCGAGGTCGAGCAGCGCGCCACCGCCGAGCGCGGGATTTCGCAGCCGGCTCTCCGGGGCGAACGGCCCGGCCAGGCCGAAGTCGGCGTGCACCGCGGTGACCTCACCGATCGCGCCGTCGCCGATCAGCTCCACCACCCGCCGTACGGTCGGATTGCACCGCATCCACATCGCTTCCATCAGGAACAGATCCTGGTCACGGGCGGTCTGCACCAGCTCGGTGCTGGTCGCCAGGTCCAGGGTGAACGGCTTCTCGCACAGCACCGCCCGCCCGGCCCGCAGACAGGTCAGGGTCGCCGCGTGGTGCGCCGAATGCGGCGTTGCGACGTAAATCACATCGATCTTGTCGTCGGCGGCGAGTTCGGCCCAGCTGCCGTACGCCTGCGGGATGCCGTAGCGGTCGGCGAAGGCCTGCGCGCTGGGTGCCGAGCGGGAGCCGACCGCCAGCACCTCCGCGTCGGGCAGCAGTCGTAGGTCTTCGACGAATCGGGCGGCGATGCCGCCGGTGGCGAGAATTCCCCAACGTGTCATGATCAGGCACGCTAGCCGACGTCGGCGGGGCGAACTGGAGACCGGCCGGGTCGCCGCCTACCCTGACGGGGGTGCCCACCGACGACGATCCGCCTGCGGCATCGGCCGCATCCGCGCCGACCGGCGTGGCTCTGTTCCCGGTCCCCGAGGCGATGATCGAGCAGGCCAGCCGGTTCTACGCCGCCGGGCGGACGCCGGTGCCGCCCCGGGTCGCGGCGACGGTGCTGCTGCTGCGTCCGTCGGTGGATCCCGGTCCGTCGGCCGATCCCGGTCCGGGTTCGTCGGCCGATCCGGTCTCGTCGACGTTCGAGGTCTACCTGATCCGCCGGGTCGCGGCGGTGGCCTTCGGCGGTGTGTACGCGTACCCCGGCGGCGGAGTCGACCCGTCCGACGCCGTCGCCGATCTCGACTGGGCCGGTCCGGATCCGCAGTGGTGGTCCGCGCGGCTCGGCTGCCCGGCGGCCGAGGCCCAGGCGGTGGTTTGCGCGGCCGCGCGGGAGGTGTTCGAGGAGGCCGGGGTGCTGCTCGCCGGACCGGACGGGCGGACGGTGGTGAGCGACGTCGCCGGGGCGGACTGGGAGGCGGACCGGCGGGCCCTGCTCGACCGGCGGCTCGGCTTCGGTGAACTGCTTCGTCGGCGGGGGTTGACGTTGCGCGCCGACCTGCTGGCACCGTGGAGCCGGTGGATCACGCCCGAGTTCGAACCGCGCCGGTTCGACACGTACTTCTTCGTGGCCCGGTTGCCGGTCGGGCAGCTGACCAGGGATGTCTCCGGCGAGGCGGATCAGACACTGTGGACCTACCCGGAGCTGGCGCTGGATCACGCCGCCCGGGGCGAGTGGGCGTTGCTGCCGCCGACTCGGGTGACTCTGGGTGAGGTGGGCGGCTGTCCGGACATCGGTGCGGTGTTCGCCGCCGCGTCTCGTCGCGATTCGTCGACGCCGGTCACCCCCGATCTACGGGTCGACCCCGACGGCACCGTCCGCTTCGCGGTCCCGGTCGCCCGACAGGGCGGTTGACCTGCACTTTCCGGTACGGAGATCCGGACCCGGACCCTGTCCCGCGCCCACGTCGATTCCTCAGCGTCGATGCGCTGAGATGATCTTGCGTTACCGAGCGGTGATACTTTGGCGCGCACAACGCGATCCTGGGTGCCCGGACGACGTCCGGCGCCGCGCTATCGGACGGGACACATGGCTCCACGATCAGGGACATCATCCGCGAACGACACCCCGCCATCCGGCAGTGACCTCGTCCACCTCGCTGTTCCGGCCGAATACGTCGACCACATCGCGCGCCTGATCGAAGAACTCGACCAGCGGACCAAGCCGCTCGCCAAGCCCGCCCGGCGACGCCGGTCGAACACCCGCTCGGCCAAGGAATGGCCGGTCGAGGAGCTGCGCCGGTTCGCCCAGGGCCGGTCCCGGACCCACCAGACCGTCTGCGCCATCCTCGACCTGCTGTCCGCCCGGCCGGGCGAGGCCCTGCCCGTCGGTGATCTGGCGGCCGAGCTCGGCAGCCCGGTGGACAAGGTGATCGGCGCCCTGGGCGGCCTGACCCGGATCGTGAAGGCCTACCACGACTATCCGACCTGGGGACTGCCGTTACAGCGAGTGCCCCGCGTGGAGTCGGGTCGGCCGGCCGGGGTGTCCTACCAGGTCACCGCCGAGCAGGCCCGGCGCTGGCGGACCGTACGGGAGACGTCGGGCGTCGAGTCGGCCGATTAGCCGCGAACCGCAGCTACCGGTGGCGGGTCGGAGGGACGTGCGTCACTCCGGAGCGCGAACCGGGGGATCGAGTGCGATCCGACAAGTCTCGTTCACCTTCTGTTCACCATGTCCCGGTCGGCAGTTTAGCCACGGCTCGTACCGTCCACCGCGTTCGAGACGGTGACTCGCCCCCCACCCATGGGCGGTGAGTCGCCACCCGACCTCAGAGAGGCAACGCACCGTGAATCGTACGACCCTCCGGCTGGCCGCCCTGCCGGTCGCCGTCATGCTTACCCTTGGCGTGGCCGCTTGTGGCAGCGACAGCGACAGCGGCTCGGACACCGACACCGGCTCCGAGACCTCGGTCAGCGGCGACCTCGCTGGCGCCGGCGCCTCCTCGCAGGGTGCCGCGATGGAGGCGTGGATCGCCGGATTCACCTCCGTGGCCCCCGACGCCACCGTCACCTACGACCCGATCGGCTCCGGCGGTGGCCGTGAGCAGTTCACCTCCGGTGGTGCCGACTTCGCCGGTTCGGACGCCTACCTCGACGAAGAGGAGATCGCGGCGGCCCTGGAGACCTGCGGCGAGCAGGGCTTCATCGAGTTCCCCGGCTACATCAGCCCGATCGCTGTGGCGTACAACCTGCCGGGCGTCGACACGCTGAACCTCTCGCCGTCGGTGATCGCCCGGATCTTCGACAACAAGATCACCAACTGGAACGACCCGGCGATCGCCGAGCTCAACGCCGACGCCACCCTGCCGGACCTGGCGATCACCGCCGTGCACCGCTCGGACGAGTCGGGCACCACCGAGAACTTCGTCGACTACCTGGCCAAGGCCGCCCCGGCCGACTGGCCGTACGAGGTCTCCGGCGACTGGCCGACCCAGACCGGTGAGGCCGCCGCCCAGACCCAGGGCGTGGCCGCCGCGCTGCGCGGTGGCGAGGGCACCATCGGCTACATCGACGCCTCCCAGGCGACCGACCTCGGCGTCGCCGCGGTCCAGGTCGGCGAGGAGTTCGTCGAGTACTCCGCCGAGGCCGCCGCCAAGGTGGTCGACGCCGCCGAGACCGTCTCCGGCCGTCCGGAATTCAGCTACGCGATCGACCTGCCCCGGGACACCACCGAGTCCGGCGTCTACCCGATCGTGCTGGTCTCCTACCAGCTCGCCTGCGTCAACTACGACAGCCAGGAGAAGGTCGACCTGGTCAAGGCGTTCTTCAACTACCTGATCAGCGAGGAAGGCCAGCAGGCCGCCGCCGGGAACGCCGGCTCCGCGCCGATCTCCGCCGAGCTGCGCAGCCAGGCCCAGACGGCGATCGACGCGATCAGCGTCGCCTGATCACAGCGGTCACGTCTAGGCTGCTGATCCCCGAGGTCCGGACGGTCACCCGGTGGCCGTCCGGACCTGCGGCGTATCTGGCACAGCCCGTCACGACACGGCCTGAGGAGGCGTAATCCGTGACAAAGCCCGCCACCGCGACGAGCGGTACCCCCTCCAGCGACCCACCCACCAGTGGTGGACCGCCGCGCGGCACGTCATCGGACGGGCTGCCCGACACCCCCAAGCTGCGCGGCCGATCCGGCAAACGGATCGGTGACCAGATCTTCTCCGGTACGGCCGTCGGCGCCGGCGTTCTGATCCTTGTCACGCTCGCGGCCGTCGCCGCCTTCCTGCTCTACGAAGGCTTCCCCGCGCTCACCGCCGACGCCGAGGACCTGCCCGGCGGTGAGGGATTCCTGGCGTACGTCACCCCGTTGCTGTTCGGCACGGTGCTCGCCGCGGTGATCGCGCTGGTCGTGGCGACCCCGCTGGCGATCGGCATCGCACTGTTCATCTCGCACTACGCACCCCGCCGGATCGCCGCCGGACTCGGCTACCTGGTCGATCTGCTCGCCGCCGTGCCCAGCGTCGTCTACGGACTGTGGGGCATCTTCTTCCTCGCGCCGAACGTCGTCCCGGTCTACCGCTGGCTGGAGGAGTACCTCGGCTTCATCCCGCTCTTCGCCGGCCCTGCCTCGGTTACCGGCCGGACCATGCTCACCGCCGGGCTGGTGCTGGCGGTGATGGTCCTGCCGATCATGACGGCGGTCAACCGGGAGGTCTTCCTGCAGACCCCGCGCCTGCAGGAGGAAGCTTCCCTGGCGCTCGGTGCCACCCGCTGGGAGATGATCCGGATGACCGTGCTGCCGTTCGGCCGGTCCGGCATCATCAGCGGCAGCATGCTGGGGCTCGGTCGGGCGCTTGGCGAGACCCTCGCGGTGGCGATGATCCTTTCGGCCTACGACGTGGTCACCATCAACCTGATCGACTCGGTCAACAGCAGTACCATCGCCGCCAACATCGCGCTCGACTTCCCCGAGTCCAGCGGTCTCGCGGTCAACACGTTGATCGCCTCCGGTCTGGTGCTGTTCGCGTTGACCTTCGTCGTCAACTTCGCCGCCCGAGCGGTCATCGCCCGTCGGCGCGACTTCTCGGGAGCGAACGCATGACCACCATCACCCCACCCCAGGCGGTGGCCCCCAACTCGTTGACCAGCGGCGTGCTGCCCAACTGGGCACCCTGGTCGGTGGTCGGCGTCAGCCTGTCGGTCGGCCTGCTCGGTGGGCTCACCCTGGGCTTCGGCATTCCGCTGTCGATCGTGCTCGGTGTGTTGCTGACCCTGGTGGCGCTGCCGGCAGTTTCCTGGCGCGTCGAGGGCGGCCGCCGGGCCAAGGACCGCTTCGTCACCGTGCTGGTCTCGATCGCCTTCGGGCTGGCCATCCTGCCGTTGCTCTCGCTGGTGATCACCGTCACCCAGAACGGGGTCAACCGGCTCGACGCGACCTTCCTCACCAGCGACATGCGGGGCGTGCTGGGCGAGGGCGGCGGCGCGCTGCACGCCATCGTCGGCACCCTGCTGATGACCGGCGCGGCGGCGCTCATCTCGGTCCCGGTCGGCGTGATGTGCGCCGTCTACCTGGTCGAGTACGGCAAGGGTCGGCTGGCCCGCTGGGTGACCCTGCTGGTCGACGTGATGACCGGCATCCCGTCCATCGTGGCCGGTCTGTTCGCGTTCGCCTTCTTCGCGATCTTCTTCGGCCCGAGCATCCGGTTCGGCCTCGGCGGTGCGGTCGCGCTGTCGGTGCTGATGGTGCCGGTTGTGGTCCGGTCGGTCGAAGAAATGCTCAAGCTGGTGCCGAACGAGCTGCGCGAGGCGTCGTACGCCCTCGGGGTGCCCAAGTGGCGCACCGTGCTGCGGGTGGTGCTGCGGACCGCCGCACCGGGCATCGCCACCGGGGTCACCCTGTCGATCGCCCGGGTGATCGGGGAGACCGCACCGCTGCTGATCATCGCCGGCAGCACCACCGCCCTCAACACCAACCTGTTCGAGGGCCGGATGGCGTCGCTGCCGGTGTTCACCTACTACTCCTACAGCATCCCCGGGGCGCGGCCGGAGTTCGGAGTCGATCGTGCCTGGGCCGCCGCGCTCACCCTGTTCCTCCTCGTCATGGCACTGAATCTGGTGGCCCGCCTCATCTCCCGGTTCTTCTCCCTGCCGAACAGCCGCTGACCGCGGAAAGGACCCCTCAAGTGGCCAAGCGAATCGAAGTCACCGACCTGGACATCTTCTACGGCGCGTTCAAAGCCGTCGAACAGGTCAACATGACCATCGAGCCGCGTTCCGTGACGGCGTTGATCGGGCCGTCCGGCTGCGGCAAGTCGACCTTCCTCCGCTCGCTCAACCGGATGCACGAGGTCGTGCCCGGCGGGCGGGTGACCGGCAAGGTCGACATGGACGGCGAAGACCTGTACGGCGTCGGCGTCGACCCGGTCGCCGTACGGCGGCAGGTCGGGATGGTGTTCCAGCGACCCAACCCGTTCCCGACGATGTCGATCTACGACAACGTGGCGGCCGGCGTCAAGCTCAACGGCGGCCGGATGCGCAAGGCGTCGCTCGACGAGCTGGTCGAGCAGACGTTGCGCGGCGCCAACCTCTGGGAAGAGGTCAAGGACCGGCTCAACCGACCCGGATCCAGCCTCTCCGGCGGCCAGCAGCAGCGACTCTGCATCGCCCGGGCGATCGCTGTCAAGCCGGCCGTGCTGCTGATGGACGAGCCCTGCTCGGCGCTCGACCCGATCTCGACGCTGGCCATCGAAGACCTGATGCACCAGCTCAAGGCCGAGTTCACCATCGTGATCGTCACGCACAACATGCAGCAGGCGGCACGGGTCAGCGATCGCACCGGCTTCTTCAACATCGCCGGCACCGGCCAGCCCGGCAAGCTGATCGAGATGGACGACACGCAGCGCATCTTCAGCAATCCGAAGGTCAAGGCGACCGAGGACTACATCACCGGCCGGTTCGGCTGACCGGCGCGTGGCCCGACCGGCCCTGACCCGACCGGCCTGACCGACCGGGTCAGGGCCGGCGGTAGCTGACGTCCGCCGACCAGCGCAGGAAACCGAGCCGGGTGTAGAGCCGCACTGCTGCGGTGTTCGACTCGTCGACGTAAAGCATCGCCCGGGGCAGGCCGGCCCCGGCCAGATGCCGCAGCCCGGCCAGGGTGAGCGCGCGGCCGAGACCGCCGCCGTGGGCGGTCGGATCGACCCCGAGTACGTAGACCTCGCCGACCGCCGCGTCGGCGTGCACTTTGGTCCAGTGGAAGCCGAGCAGCCGGCCGGCCGTGTCCTCGGCGAGCAGGAAACCGGCCGGGTCGAACCAGGGCTGCGCCATCCTGGCCCGCAACTGCGGCAGGCCCCAGCGGCCCTGCTCCGGGTGGTCGGCGAACGCCGTGGCGTTGAGCGCCACCCAGGCGGCGTCGTCGCGGCCCGGGACGAACGCCCGCAGCCGTACCCCGGCCGGCAGGGTTGGCTCGGGCAGCGGAGCGGTCAGCCGGCGGCGCAGTTGCAGCAGCACCCGGTCGCGGGTGAACCCGTGGTCGAGGGCGAGTGCGGCGGCCGATGGGTGGTCGCCATGTGCCCAGATCCGCAGCGGGGCGGCCGGGTCGACGGCGTCGAGCAACTCGGCGAGCAGCCGCCGACCGTACCCGCGTCGTCGGTGCGCCGGGTGGACGACCAGTTCCGCCACGGGTGCGGCGGGATCGGCCAGGTCGAGGTGGGCGTAGCCGACCAGAGTGCGGTGCGTGTCGGCGAGCGTCAGATGCCGGGCCGGAGCCGCGCTGTCGAGCGCGATGGTCACCTGCTCCGGCAGCGGATCCGTACCGTCGGTGGCGCTCGCCGCACCGGCCAGCGCCAGCACCTGGCGGATCTGTCCGGTGTCGAGGCGGTCCAGCCGCTCGACGACGGCGACGGGAGGGACCGGGTCGGGCGTCGGCACCGGATCGGGCATGGCTCTACGGTAACCGGGCCGTCCGTGTTCAGATCTGTCCGGTCTTCAGGTGCAGCCGGCGGCTACGCTGATCGGCCCGCTCGGCCAACGGTGGCAGCGCGTCGACCAGGAGGCGTTGTCGCAGGTTGGGCAGGATCGTCCGCAGCGCCAGCACCGTCCCGGTCCGGTTGCCGCCGGCATCGTGCAACAACACGATCGACCCGGGTACGGCCTGCGCGGTGACCGTTGCGGTGATACTGCCCGCACCGGGCTGGAAGTAGTCGGCCGGGTCGATGCTCCAGTGCACGGAGACCATGCCGAGTTCCTGCGCGACCTCGACCACCGCCGGGGTCCAGAAACCGCCGGGTTGTCGATAGTAGGAGACCGGGTGGCCGGGGGCGGCGGCCCGGATCGCGTCCGAGGTACGGGTGAGATCGGCCCGGATCGCCTCGACCGGATAGCTACCGAGGTCGAAGTCGTGACTCCAGGAATGGTTGCACAGGGTGTGTCCCTCGGCGGCGATCGCCCGTACCAGCTCGGGGTGGGCCACGGCGTTGCGGCCGACCAGGCAGAACGTCGCCTTGACCTGGTATTGACGCAGCACGTCGAGGGTTTGCCGGGTGTGCACCGGATGCGGTCCGTCGTCGAAGGTGAGCGCGACCGCCGCGCTTCCGCTGGTCCGCCTGGTGCCGTATGGGCCGCTGCGGTCCGGGGCGAGCGGGGGTCGCCGGGGGGTGACCATCGCCGGCGGTGGATCGCTGGCGGTCGCTGAGGTCGACGGCGTAGGGCGCGCCGGGGAGGTCGAGGTGGGTGGTGCCGGGACGTCCGGCGTGGCCGGCGTGGGGGTGGCCGGTGTGGGGCCGGCCGTCGGCGGCGGGCCGAGATCGGGATCGTGCCGCTGGGACGTCGAACCGGGCGTCGGGCCGGGTGTCGGGACCGGCCCGGGGGCCGGGGTGGGGGCCGGGCTGGCCCGGTCGGTCGGCGCCGAGCGGAACCCGACCAGGAAGGCACTGGTCAGGATCGCCACGGCGGTCAGGGCTGCCAGGGTCGTCCCTCGGGGACCTGCGAGCACCGCCACCACCGCCCTTCCGTCCCTTGGCTGTCGCGCCGAGGTTAGAAGGACTCACATCCTGAAGTACGCCAGAAGCCGAATAAGCCAGCAAATCAGACCAATTCGGTTAAATGACAGGGCGCCAACCGGCCGAAACCGGATGGCGCCCTGGTTGATATTCCGCGAACTAGCTGAACGATCGAACGGATTGCGCTAGTCGGACCGGTGTCGACCGGTCAGACCGGCAGCGGAGCCGGCTCGGAATCCGGCAGGGCGGCGCGGCTCGGCGGCACCACGAACTTGTAGCCGACCTGGCGGACCGTGCCGATCATCGACTCGTACTCCGAGCCGAGCTTGGCCCGCAACCGCCGTACGTGCACGTCGACGGTACGGGTGCCACCGAAGTAGTCGTAGCCCCAGACCTCGCGCAGCAACTGGTCACGGGTGAAGACCCGGCCGGGGTGCTGGGCGAGGAACTTGAGCAGCTCGAACTCCTTGTAGGTGAGGTCGAGCGGGCGGCCCTTGAGCTTGGCCGCGTACGTGTCGGGGTCGATGCTCAACTCGCCGGCCCGGATCAGTCCACCGGCACCGGACGTGGCGTTGGTCAGTCGCCCGACGGCCAGCCGCAGTCGCGCCTCGACCTCCGCCGGTCCGGCGCTGGCCAGGATGACGTCGTCGACCCCCCAGTCCGCGTTGAGCGCGATCAGGCCGGCCTCGGTGACCACCGCGACCAGCGGGACGCCCAGACCAGTGGCATGCAGCATCCGGCAGGTCGCACGGGCCTCGGACAGCTCCGACCGGGCGTCGACCAGTACGGCGTCCGGGCTCGGCCCGGACACCAGCGTGCGGACGTCTCGGGGCGCGGTCCGCACCGAATGGGGGAGTAGGTCCAATGCGGGAAGCACGACCGACGGTTCGCCCGCGCGGGCAGTCACCAACAGCAGGATTTCCACACATCACCTCCGTCCTCGCGGCCCTTCTTCAGCCGCGCGTGGTGACCGCGGTATCCGGCCTGATGGCCGTCACCGCAGACAGTGGCGTCGGACCCCGGCGTCGCTGACGGGCAGTTAAGTCATGAGCTTAACCGATTAGGTGCCCGAAACACCCAGGCGGCCGTCCGTTCATCTGTGCGATCCGCCATAACAGTTGAGTGTTGCACCAACCCGGGAAATCCGGTTGAGGCCTTGACCAACCGTGCCGTCGTCAGCGGTCGGTCCGGTGCGTCTGGCACGATCAGGTGCGTGTATCCCTCCACGCCATCCGAGACTGGTCGCGGACCGTGGCCCCACGGTGACCGGGGCGGCCCTGGTGGTCCGCCACCGGGCGGACGGCCCGGCGACCGTCCTGGCCCTGGCCCCCGCCCCGGCACGCAACCAGGGGTGGCGCCGGGACGCGCTCCCGCGCCCGGCCCGGGAGCAGCGCCGGGCCGTGCCCCGGCACCCGGTCGGGCGACGCCGCCGGGTGCTGCCCCGGGTCCTGGTCGGGCGACGCCGCCGGGTGCCGCCCCGGTTCCTGGTCGGGCGACGCCGCCGGGTGCCGCCCCGGTTCCCGGGCGGGCACCGGCACCTGGTCCGGGACCCGCCGGCCAGGGCGGCGACGCGCGCCCGTCCGGTGCCGGCCGTCCGTCCGATCCCGAGCGTGCCCCCGGTGCCGAGCGGGGCACCGGCCCGGTCGACCGGACCGATCCGGGTAAGGGCAAGCCGGCCGCCCCGGTACCGGTGAGCCGGACCATCTCGCTCGCCGTGGCCGGGTTCTCGGTGCTGCTCGCGCTCGGACTGATCTTCGGCGGCCAGACCGCCGGGCCGGGTGCGGCCCGGGTGCCGTTCGCGATCGTCGTCTTCGGCGTGCAACTGCTGTACGTCCTGGCCTGGACGATGGCGATCCGCCCCCCGGCGATGTTGGTCATCGGCGCGATCGGCCTGCTGGCCGCCGCCGCCGCCGACATCGGCGCCCTGCTGCCGACGGTGGCGTCGCTCGCCCCGGTCGGCTACGCCGCCGCCGGCGGGTTCGTCGTCGCCATCCTCACCCAGTTGGTACGTCCGGCGGACCGTACCCGGGTCACCGAATCCCTCGGCGCCACCGCGCAGATCGTCGTCGGGGTGGTCGCGTTCGCCACCCTGATCGTGCTGAGCCGACTGCAGCTCGGCGGCACCCAGACCATCGTGGTGGCGCTCGCCGGCACCGGCAGCGCGCTGATGATCGCCCGGTTGACCGATGCCGTACTGCCCTGGCCCAGGCTCGCCCCGCAGGTGCCGCGCGGTGCGGCGGGGGTGGTGCTCGGCGCGATGGGTGGCACCCTGACCAGCGCCATCCTCGGCGTCTACGTGGTCGGGTTCACCCCGGTGACCGCGGCGGTCGTCGGTCTCGTCGCGGCCAGCGCCGCGGTGTTGACCGACCTGGCGACCAGCTACGCCGAGGCGAGCCGGCAGATGGCCGGTGACCCGCCGACCATGTGGGTCGCCCGGTACATGCAGGGACCGCTCGGTGGGTTCGCCCTCGCCGCCCCGCTGTCGTACGCGCTCGGCGTCCTGCTGTTCAACTGACCGCTGTTCAACTGACCGCCGCTCAACTGACTCCCCGCCCTGGCGTGAGTCGTTCTCGGATCGGGTAGATACCGTCGGACGCGCATCGGTCGGTCGACCGGTGCGACGGTTGGGCGAGGAGGCACGGTGTCGACCTATCCGGCGTACTCGGATGATCTGGCTCATCCAGCTCGACCACGGCGGCGCTGGGGTCGCCGACTGCTCGCGGTCGGCGTCGTTCTCCTGCTGATCCTGGCGATCCTGCTGGTGGTGGCCGACCGGGTGGCGATCGCCTACGCCGAACGCGCCGTCGCCGAGCAGGTCAGTCAGGAAATCGCCCGGCAGAACATCGAATCGTCCCCGCCGGAGGTGTCGATCAGCGGGTTCCCGTTCCTGACCCAGGTGGCCGGCGGGCGCTACCAGTCGGTGTCCATCGTGCTGCGCGATGTCACGGGAGCGGTCAACGGCAACAGTGTGCGGCTGCCCGAGCTCGACGTCGACGCCCGAGACGTGCGCGCCTCGCTCGACTCACTGCGGACCGGGCAGGGAGAGATCACCGCCGCGACCGTGCACGGCAACGCCACGATCGCCTACGACAGCGTGGTGCAGCTGATCGAACAGCCCGGTCTGCGACTGGCCGAACAGGATGGTCGGCTCGGGGTGACCGCCCCGGTGGAGATCCTCGGCCAGCAGGTCACCCTGACCGGGGTCGCCGACCTGGAGGTCGCCGACGGCGAGGTCCTGCTCCGGTTCGACGACCTCAACGCCGAAGGGCTGCCCGGCAACGACGCCGCTCGTGTCTTCATCGACGCGTACGCGCAGCAGATCTCCATCGCGGTGCCGTTGCCGGAGCTTCCGTTCCAGCTCGACCTGCAGGAGGTCGAGGTCGCGCCGGCCGGTCTGGTCGTCACGGCGACCGCACAGGACGTGCCGCTCAACCAGGTGGCGTGAGTCGCCGAGGTGGCAGCGACGGTGGCCGAGCGCGGTCACCGGTACGGGTGGTCGCCATCTCAGTGCGTGGTCGCACCGGTGACCAGCCGGAAAAAGGCTGGTAACCTCCGTACCCATGGGGAAGTTCCTCACCAAGAGGCGCGCGGTCGACCTGTGCCGTGTGGCCACCTGCCTGTGTCGCCCGGTCATCTGACGGCGGGCTGACTGGCAGGCTTCGCCGACCCCTTTCGCGGGTCGGACGTGGAGCCCGAAGATCTCGCACCATCGCCCGACAGCGGCGCCGTCGCACGTCCGTGATCCGTCCTCCAGGGTCCGCGCGCTGGTGCGACACCTGCGGCGTGGACTCACCGCCAACTCGCCTCCGACCGGCTGCCGCCGGTGCGGGGAGAACCAACCAGGGAGTGATCTGATGAGTCGCGACACCGCACTCGTTTCGGCCGACTGGGCCGAGAAGAACCTCGACGCCCCGGGCGTCGTCTTCGTCGAGGTCGACGAGGACACCAGCGCGTACGACGGTGGGCACATCGCCGGCGCTATCAGGATCGACTGGAAGACCGACCTGCAGGACCCGGTGCGCCGCGACTTCATCAACAAGTCGCAGTTCGAGGCCCTGCTCTCCGAGCGCGGGATCAGCAACGACGACGTCGTCGTGCTCTACGGCGGCAACAACAACTGGTTCGCCGCCTACGCCTACTGGTACTTCAAGCTGTACGGCCACGGTGACGTCAAGCTGCTCGACGGCGGCCGCAAGAAGTGGGAGCTCGACGCCCGCCCGCTGACCACCGACGTGGTCTCCCGGCCGGCCACCCAGTACGTCGCCCAGGAGCCGGACACCTCCATCCGGGCCTTCCGTGACGAGGTCGTCGCCGCGATCGGCACCCAGAACCTGGTCGACGTCCGCTCGCCCGACGAGTTCGCCGGTCGGCTGCTCGCCCCCGCCCACCTCCCGCAGGAGCAGGCGCAGCGGGCCGGACACATCCCGACGGCGGTCAACGTGCCGTGGTCCAAGGCCGCCAACGAGGACGGCACCTTCAAGTCCGACGACGAGCTGCGCGCGCTCTACGCCGAGGCCGGTCTGGAAGACAGCAAGGACACCATCGCCTACTGCCGTATCGGCGAGCGTTCCTCGCACACCTGGTTCGTGCTCAAGGAGCTGCTCGGCCACTCCAACGTGAAGAACTACGACGGCTCCTGGACCGAGTACGGCTCGCTGATCGGCGTACCCGTGGTGCTCGGTGACGAGCCAGGGAAGGCGTGACCATGAGCACAGCGACATCGTCGAGCCCCGCCGCGACATCCACGGCGGCCGGCTGCGCCGCCCCGGACCAGTCCGCTCCGCTGCCGGCCAGCGTCGACCTGAACAAGGAGACCGTGATCACCGGCACCGTACGGTCGGCGGCGGGAGAGGCCATCGCCGGCGCCTACGTCCGGCTGCTGGACGCCTCCGGTGAGTTCACCGCCGAGGTGGTCACGTCGCCGGCCGGCCAGTTCCGGTTCTTCGCCGCACCGGGCTCGTGGACGCTGCGGGCGCTGTCCCGCCACGGCAACGGCGACACCCCGGTGACCGCCGCCCAAGGCGTCAACGAGGTGGGCGTCACCGTCGGCGGCTGAGCCGCCCTCGACGACCTCAGGTCTTGAATCGATACGACTAGCCGCCGCCCCGGATTAGTGTCGGGGCGGCGGCCCAGTCATTGGTTGGGATTTGTATCGCCCGAGCGATGCTGTCAGCTAACGGTTGTACCGGTCAATCGAATCGGATCGTCTGCGGGTTAGCTTTGTTTATCATCCGAGTCGATCTGGGCGTGAAGTCAGGAAGGGCAGTTGCCGGGCGGGCTTGGGTTGAACATGAAGCGGGGGTAGTAGGTGCCGTTGTTTCGGCGAACTCCAGCTTCGGTGTAGCACCGTCGCCCATAGTAATTCGATGAGCCTACAAGTGCGGTGTTGTAGGCATAGATGTAGGGTGTGGTGCGAAGCACTCCGGAAGTGTCAACGAATACCAGACGTGCGCGGACTGCGCACCCTGACGCATAGCCCTTTGCATACACCGCTAGATTAGTGGGGTTCGGAACTGGGCCCCCTGATATCCCTGTATAAACCAGTGCGGTGCTGCACTGGTTCGACCCGAACTCAACCTCGCGGTCATTGATGCTGTAGGTGACGTCGCCGGCGTCAGCGAAAGCAGGGAGTGATGTGCCGAGAAGGAGTGCAATGGTGGCGATCAGGATTGCGGCGAGCGTGGTCTTCGGCCGTTTCGCGACTGTCTTCGACAACTTGTTTCCTTTCGCTGAATCCTCCTGCGAGGACGTTTGGGTGAGGTTTGCGCAGTGAATGAATTGGCCTCCGCTCCGTTGTCTGACTATGGACAATTTTGGCACAAGATCATAAAAGTGGTCAAGGGTGCGAATGTTATAAGTAAAGAAACTTTTATATACGTCTTCTTTACGAATAGTTCACCATAAATTTGTGTAAAAAGTAAGAAAGAGAAGGTAAGGGCTTTTGTTCAGTTGCATGTCCGCATATCCAGCTGTCGCTGGCGATCCACCTGGTGATGCGTGCTGTGGGATGTGAGTTGTGGGCGCGACCGCCTGCGCTCGCGTGTAGCCCGACTTGGCTCACGGTTGGCTGATTTTGGGGTCTACGGGGCTGTGACCTGGGGTGTTGTGTCGGGAGGCACGCACTAAACGGGTCGGGTTCTACGGTGTCGGCGTGGCGTACGTGCGGACGGTGAAGACGGCGTCGGGTGCGCGGGCGGTGCAGATCGTGCACTCGCAGCGTCGGGGTTCGCGGGATATACCGTCCCGCCACGCGGCACCGCTGGTGCCCACCGCACGACCCGACAGACCGCCGCCGGAGCGCGCTCCGGCGGCGGTCTGTCGTTATCCGGACGCTTTCAAGATCCCCGAAAGCCATTGTGTCGTCCTGTCGACACCGAAAAGAACTGTCTGTCGGCGTCACCCCGTTCGCTACGCGCGCCCGCTGAGCCGATGAGGTGTGTCGACGCACGCCCTCCGGCGCCGATGACGAACTGACTTGATGACGTCAGTGGCTGGTGTGACCGGCGCGGTTCGGCGCAGAATTCTTCGTACGGGAGCGAGTCCGGCGGATTGCATTCACAACTCGGCAGGCTCGCGAAAATCGTTCGTCCCATGGGGGGAATCATGCGCAGAACCGTCAGAATTCTGCTGTCCGGCGTGATGGGGCTGGCCACCTCGATCGCGCTGGCCGTGCCAGGTACGGCGGCCGGTGCGGCGGCGCCCGACACCGCAGCGTCCGACGCAGCCCTGGCCGGAGCGGACAGCGCCGCGCCCGACCTGCGGGTGCACAGCGTCCAGTACGACCCGAAAGGCCTGGACGACGGCAGCGGAGCACTGCTCAACCGGGAATGGGTGCAACTGATCAACCGCGGAAAAGAACCGCTGCGCTTGCGCGGCTACACCGTACACAACAGCGCCGGCAAGACCTATCGGTTCGGCGACGTCACCATTGCCGGAAAAGGCGGGCGGCTGTGGCTCCGTTCCGGCTCCGGAGACGACACCGCGCGCAGCTACTACTGGAACAACGACGCATTCGTCTGGGGCGCCGACGGCGACAAGGTGTTCCTGCGTGACCGTAAAGGTCGGACCGTGCACACCTGTTCCTGGACCTTTGTAAAGGACCGGGACTGGGTGCGTTGCCCGGTCAGCCCGTGACCGTCGCGGGCTGACCGCCGTGGGTGCCGGGCCGGAGCTGGGCCGGCCCGGCACCCACTTCCTCAACGGATCAGACTCCGTCGATCCGACAGATCAGATCCCGCCGAGCCGGGCCGGACAGGGATCGACCGCTTCCAGCACCGTGTCGACGGTGGTCACGATCCCGGCCGGCAGCCGCAGCTCACCGGCCTGCGGAATCCAGCCGTCCTTGGCGGTGATGATCTGGTACTGCCCCCGGGGCAGCCAGTAGGCGTAGCCACCGGCCGCGTCGGTACGCAACGTGTACCCGGTGCCCGGCTCGGTCAGCGAGTTCAACCGGATCGTCGCCCCGGCCACCCCCACCTCGACCCCGGCGCAGGTCACCCCGGTCACCGTGCCCTGCACCTTGGCCCAGGACGCCGGCGGGGACACGTTCATCGCCACCTCGACCGCACTCACCGGGTACGGCGTGTCCGCACGCAGGCCCAGCGTGGCGGCGTACCGACCGGGCTGATCCACCCCGACCTCGGCGGTGGCCGTCAGCGTGACGGTGACCGTACGGGACGCACCCGGAGCCAGGGTGAAGGTGCCTGGAGCGGCCGACAACCATTCGACGTCGGCACCGGTGTCGCACAGTTCCAGCCCACCGAGTCGTTCCACCTGCGTCGACCCGACGAACGAGGTCGGCGATCCGCCGATCTTGTACGCCCCGCACGCCCCGGCACCCCGGTAGCGGGCGAACTGGGTGTTCGGCAGGTTCCGCCAGCTGCCGGCCACCGGGTCGTAGCCGACCGTACGGTTGGTCACCGTCGTCGACGCGGCGGTCACCCCGCCGGCGATCACCAGCAGCCCACCCGCGGCGGCGTACTGGCCGCCCCACAGGTCCAGCGGCAGGTCCGGCAGCGGGCTCCAGGCGTTGGTCGCCGGGCGGTACGTCCAGGCCGTGGAGTACTCGACGGCACCGGCGCCACCCGCGCAGTAGACCTGCTCACCGATGCCGCCGCAGGCCAGCCAGGAGGCGGCCACCGGATAGTCGGCGCCGGACCGGAACGCCCCGGATCCGGTGTCGAAGGCGAGCACCGTCGACGAGTCGGTGCAGGTGCTGTCGACGCAGCCGCCGATCAGATAGACGGTGCCGCCGACCACCGCGCCACCAGCCGCCGCCCGGGGCGCCGGGCTGGTCACGCCGGACAGGGTCGTCCAGGCCTCGACCGCCGGGTCGAACACGTCCACCGTCGCCACCGGCGTGCCGCCGGGACCCCAGCCGCCGAACAGGTACAGCTTGCCCTGTACCGCCGCCAGCACCGGCTTGCTGCGGGCCGACGGCAGATCGGGCAGGGCGCTCCAGGCGTCGGTGACCGGGTCGTAGACCCAGGCGTCGCGTTCGGTGCCGCTGCCGCTGCCGCCGCCGACCGAGTAGACCTTGCCGTCCAGGGTCGCGGCGGCGTTGTCGAAGACTGCGGTCGGATGGTCCGGCGTCCGCGTCCAGGCCTCGTCGGCGGCGGTGGCCACCGGCGCGGCGGACACCCTGGTCGGCGCGGCGTCGGCCGGGGACCCGTACGCGTGGCCGGTCCACGCCTTGCTGATCCCCTTGACCCGGTGTTCGGCCAGCGCCGCACCGGCGCGGGACAGCAGCTCGACGTCGCCGCCGGTGGCCAGCGCCTCCACGGTGGCCGGTGCGCTACCGGTGTTGGTCACCGTCACCGTGGCCTTGCGGCTGCTGCCGTACGGCTGGTGGGAGACGATCGGGGTGGTCGGCTCGACGACCAGCCGGCCGGCCTTGACCGAGAAGTCGGCCCGCCGGGCGGCGTCGGCCACCACCGTGACGGTCCGGACCCGAGGCTGGTACGGCGCCCGCGTCGCGGTGAACTCCTGCTCCCCGGTCAGCGGTGAGAAGAGCTGGTAGAAGCCGTCGGCCAGGGCAGGGTCGTCAGGGGTGGGCGCGGAGACCGCCCGTACGGTGGGGTCGGCGCTGCTGGTGACGGTGACCCCGTTGAGCGCGGTGCCGGTGTTGTGGTCGGTGGTGGTGCCGACCAGCAGTCCGCCGGGCAGCGGCGCGCAGGTCCGGTTGACCACTTCCAGGTCGTCGAGCTGCCACCACCAGGCGTACGAGCCCTGGAAGCGGAACCGGATCAGGGCCTGTTCGGCACCGGCGGCCACGTCGAGCGGGATCTCCTCGACCCGGGGGCCGCGTCGGCTGGTCGTCTGGCGCCATACCGTGGTCCAGCTGGTCCCGCCGTCGACGGAGACGCCGATCTCGGCGCTGTCGGTGAAGCCGACCGCCCGCCAGTCGCTGGCGAACCGCAGGTAGGGCGCGGCCGACCCGGACAGGTCGAGCGTCGGGGTGACCAGGTCGGTGTCCTGGGTCGCGCCGACGCCGAGCTGGTCGCTGTCGATGATGGCGAAGCCGCCCGTACCGCCGGTGAGGTTGCCCCGGGCGCCGAGGTCGGTGAAGGTCCAGCCGCCGCCGTCGGTCCGGTTCACCACCGACCAGCCGTCCGGGGTGTCGGTGGTGGCGAAGTTCTCGGCCAGCAGCGGGGTGCCGAAGCTCGCCGCGTAGCCGGGGGTGACGCATTCGGCGTCGACCGGCACCGCGACGTTGACGGTCCGGTCGCGCTCGCCGGCCGGTACGTCGACCTGGACGTCGCGGTAGCCGGGCAGTTCGGCGGCCACGGTCAACGTCACGGCGGTCTGGCCGGGCACGGTCAACGTGTACCGCCCGGACGCCGGGTCGGTGTAGGTGAACGTTTGTGGTGCCCCGTCGACCTCGACCCGGGCGTACAGCGGCCAACCGTGGCCGGAGCCGTCGGTGACCCGCCCGCTGAGGGTGACCAGGGTGGTGGCCGCGAGCGCGAAGTCCTGTTCGATGGTGTCGTCCTCGGCCACGTCGACCGTGACGGTCACCGGTGTGTAGCCGAAGGCGCTGGCGGTGAGGGTGTGCTCGCCGACCGGCAGGGTGAGGGTGTAGCTGCCGTCGGCGGCGGTGCGGACGCTGCGGTCAGCGGTGCCGACGACCGCGCCGCTCAACGGCGTACCGTCGCCGGTGACCACGCCCTCGACCCGCCCGGCGGGTCCGCGCGGGGCCTGGTCGACCACGGCGTACGCGTCGAGCCGGCCTTCGCCGAAGTTGTTGTTGGCGGCGGCGGTTCCGCCGCAGCTGGTGTCGTCGGTGTCGATGGCGGTGCCGTCGAGCAGGGCCCGGGTGGCGGTGAGGTCGCCGTGCAGGGCCGGTGCCGCCGACCAGGCGAGCGCGACCACGCCGGCGACGTGCGGGCTGGCCATCGAGGTGCCGCTGTACGCCGCGTACCCGCCGCCGGGGACGCTGGAGCGCACGGCGGTGCCGGGGGCGGAGATGTTCGGCTTGACCGCGCCGTCGACCCGGGACGGGCCCCGGCTGGACCGGGCGGCGATCACGTTGTTGACGTCGTAGTTGCCGACGGCGTAGGCCTGCGGGTAGTCGCCGGGGGAGCTGGCGGTGTCGCAGGCGGGTCCCTCGTTGCCGATGGCGAAGACGGGGAAGATGCCGGCGGCCACCCAGGCGTCGACGGTCTGCTGGTACCACGGGTCGTCCTGGCCGCCGCCCCAGGAGTTGTTGACCACGTCGGCGCGCAGGTCGGGCCGGGGGTTGGCGCCGCTGGCGTCGGTCGGGGCGAGCACGAACTGTCCGGCGGCGAGCAGCGAGGGGTCGGAGCAGGTGTCGACCTCGCAGCCCTTGGCGGCGATCCACCGTACGCCGGGCGCGACACCGATCTGGTTGGCGCCGCCGTCGTCGCCGGCGATGGTGCCGGTGACGTGGGTGCCGTGGCCGTTGTTGTCGCAGGGGGTGCCGGCCGGGCAGATGCCGGTGGGGTCCAGCCAGTTGTACGCGTGGTGGTAGCCGCCGGTGCCGTCGGCGCCCCGGTAGCTGGCGGCCAGCGCCGGGTGGTCGTACTGGACGCCGCTGTCGATGGTGGCCACCACGATGCCGTCGCCACGGGTGCCGAATTCGGACCAGACCCGGGGGGCTCCGATGTTGGTGAGGTTCCACTCGACGGCGTTGACCGATGAGTCGCCGGTCGTCGCGTCGCTCGTCGTCGCGTCGCCGGGCGTCGTGCCGTCGGGCGCGATCGGGGCGGCTGGTTCCGGGGTGAGCAGTGGACGGTCGCGGACCGGTTCGAGCCGCTCCACCTCGGGGAGCGCGGCGACGACGTCGACCAGGTCGCGGTCGCCGGTGACGTGGACGGCGTTGGCGATCCAGAACGGGGTGTACGGGGCCTTCCGCTCGTCCAGCGTGTCGCGCAGGGAGCGTTGGCTGCGTTCGGCGGTGGTGGTGAGCTCCTGGAAGACCGCGTCGGCCCGGGCGTCCGCGCGGGCCGAGCCGGCGGGCAGACCCGCTTGGGCGGCGTCGGCGGCGCGCTGGAGATCCGCTCGTTCCCGCAGGTAGACCAGGAAGTCCACGGTGCCGTCGCGGTCGAGGCTGGCGGACAGTTCGGTGCTGATCACTGCGGCCTGGTTGCCGCCGGGTGCGGTCGGGGTGCCGGCGGGTGTGGCGCCGGCGGCGGCGGGTTGGGCGGTCGCCGCCAGCAGGGCGGCGGCGCATCCGATCAGGACGCGACGCAGGACGCCGGTGCGGTTCCACAGCCGGCCGTGGTGTGGTCGGGGACGTCGGTGTCCGCGTCGACCGTGATCCGGTTCCGGACTCGGGTGATGGTGTGGCCTCGGGTGATGGTGTGTCGAGGTGTCGCGGTCTGGCAGGTCGACCATCGCGGGTCCCCCCATGCTCGTGGCGGTCCGGTCAGCCGGACCAGCCAAACCGGCGGACCGGAAAGCCCGGATTCCGCCATACGTGTGGAGAATCGGCCTACTGACAGTCCTCGCACGACGGCTACGAGTCATGGTTTAGTGGGCAACGTTGGTGATCAATGGGGTCTGTCGGGCAGTTTTCGGGCAGTACGCCAACAGAACCTGGTCGAGACTCGGGCATGGCCGGTATCGGCGTCTGTCGCTGTTGACTCCGACGACTAAACGGCGTTGTCTGATGACACGCAGCAACCTGGGGAGGAATGCGTGGTCAACGGTGAGGTGCCACTGGTCGTGTGTGTCACCGCTGACGTCGCGGTACGTGAACGAGTGGTTCGACGGCTCGACGACTGCGGCACAGTAGTCATCTGTACGGACATGGCGGAGCTGAGAGCGATGCTCTTTCCGCCGACACCTACTGAGACAGCAGCTCCGGCAGCTCCGATCGTGCTCGGCGACCTGGTCGTCGACGTGCCCGGTCATCTGGTCACCTGGCAGGGGAAACCCCTGGCGTTGACCCGGCTGGAACGTGAACTGCTGGCCCGGCTGGCAAGCCCGCCGGTCGTGGTCTGGACCTACGAACGGCTGTTCGGCACCGTCTGGGGCGGTGCCTATCTCGGGGACACGGCGATCCTGCATTCCGCCGTCAAGCGGCTGCGCCGCAAGTTGCGCAGCCTCGGCGGCGGTCTCGAGGTGCAGACCGTACGCGGCGTCGGTTATCGGCTGGCGTCCAGCGCAATCGCCGCGACCTCGGTGGCCGGGCCGGACCGGTCGACAGCCGATCCATCGACAGCTGATCCGTCGGCGGTCGATCCGTCGACGGTCGATCCGTCGGTGGCTGATCCTTCGGCGGCGCCGGGTCCGACGAACGGCGCACATGGGGACGCGGCGGCCAATGGACAGCCGGCCTTCGCCCTCGATCCGCTGGACGCCCTCGACCGGGTCGACCGGGTCGACCGGTTGAACCGGGCCGAGCGCAACGGTCGTCACGGTGCGCTGAGCACGGCGGACATGTCCGGGTAGTTCCGCTACCGGCGGTGCCGGTACGGGTCACGCCCGTACCGGCACCCCCCGGTGCGCTCGCCGCGAGGCGCGGCCTGGTTCAGCTGGTGGCCTCGGCGAGCAGGTCGTCGATCTGGCCGAGCGCCTCGCCGAGCCCCTCCGCCATGCCCATGGCCAGGACGCTGTCCAGGTGCTCCACGCTGTCGAACGTCGAGATCATCGTCATGTGGGTCCGCGCGCCGTCCGCCTCGATCGTGACGGCCATCTGGATGGGCGCCATGTCGGTCGACGGGTTGCCGTCGTCGTCGGCGAAGCTGTCCTCGAACTCCAGCCGGTGCGGCGGCGCGATGGTGGTCATCGTCCACAGGCCACGGGCTTTTTCGCCCTCGGGCCCGGTCATGTAGTAGTGGGAGCGTCCACCGACGACGAACTCGTGCTGCTCGAAGGTCGCCGGCCAGGACGGCGGCCCCCACCACCGTTCCAGCTGACGCGGGTCGGACCACACTCGCCAGACCCGTTCGACGCTCGCGTCGAACTCGGCGACGACCGTGAGGGTCAACGCCTTTTCGTCTTTGATCGAACTGATCACTGTCATGATCGATTCACCCTTCTTCGTTTTCCGCCAGGATCGTCGCGATCCGGTCGACGCGTTCCCGCCAGAGCCGCTCGTACGCGTCGAGCAGCCGGGCGGCCCGGTTGAGCGTGGTCAGGTTGGCGCACACGACCTGTTCCCTTCCGCGCTTGTGTTTGGTGACCAGCGCGGCCCGCTCCAGGACCGCCACGTGCTTCTGTACTGCCGCGAAGCTCATCGGGTAGTGCCGGGCGATCGCGGACACCGACTGCTCGTGCCGGATCACCCGGGTGACGATGTCGCGCCGGGTGGCGTCCGCCAGGGCATGGAAGACGCGGTCCGCAGCTGCCGGTTCGAGTTCACCTACAACCATATGGTTGTACGTTAGACCTCGGTGCGGCCGTGCGCAAGTCGGCACGCACGACGGGACGCGAGTCGGGGACGAAAGCGGGGACGCCAGTCGGGGACGCGAGTCGACCGGGTCGCGCGCTACGGGCGCTGGCCGGCACCTGGCACGATGGCCGGGTGAGTCCTGGCCCACCCACCACCGCCGGACCGCCCTTCGGGGCGTACCCGCCGCAGCCGCCCGCCGTACCGCCACCCCCGCGCTGGCGGCGCTGGGCGCTGGCGGGCGCGGCGGTGCTCTGGATCGCCCTGCTCGCCGGCCTCGCGGTGGTCTCCACCGGCGAGGACGCGCCGACCGTACGGGAACAGCGCGGCATCGACGAGGCGCGACCGGTCGCCGATCGGTCGGTCGCCGACCTGGCCACGGCCATCGGCGCGGCGGGGGTGATCGAGATCGGTCCGGAGGAGATCGTCGAAGGTTGCCGGATCACCCCGATCCGGCCGGGTGCCCAGCTGACCCGGATGCTGACCGCCTACACCGCACCGGACGACGGCCCGGCGCTGCTCGATCAGATCGCCCGACGACTACCAGCCCGGTACGCGGCGCGGACCCGGCAGAACTCGCCGGACGACGTCCGGTTCGTCGCCGACGCCGGAGAGTTCGTGAGCGTGCGCGGTCAACTGGTCGGGCCCGGAGTGGTGCACCTGCGGATCAGCACCGGCTGCCGCCCACAGCCGAGCCAACCGGTGGACGACGACGCCCCGACGGCCGACACCGTGCCGCAGTCGCACCCGGGCACCCTGCTCGCGGCGCTCGGGGCCGACCAGGTCGAGGTGACACCGCCGGCCGTGGTGCCCTGCCCGGCCGGTGGCTGGCTGCGCACCAGAGTGGCGACCGGCGTGACGAGCCCTGAGGCGGCCGAGTGGATCGGGGAGGCGCTCGACAGCCTCGCCCGCCCCGACACGACGGTGCTCTCCGACCAGGCACCGCTGTTCGTCCAGCGTGACGGACTCGGCGGGGTCGTCGTCGAGGCCGACGGCGGCGAGGTCCGGGCGGTCGTCACCACCGGCTGCTGACCAGCGCGGCCGACGTCCGCGTACGGCGGTCCTCAGTAGACGAGTGCCTGGACGCCCTCGGCCATGATCTCCTCGACGAAAACCGCCGCACCGGCGATCCGTACGCCCGCGAGCACGTCGTCCGGACCGATGCCGCGACGGGCGGCGCACTGGGTGCAGACCGTCACCCGGCCGGCGGCCAGGACCGCGTCCAGCAGATCCGGCAGCGGCGCCGAATGCGGCAACTCGAATTCGGCCGCCCGACCGGGTACGGCGAACCAGGTCGACTCACCGGTGAGCCAGAGCGACACCTCGACGCCGGCCGCGGCGGCGGTGCCCGCTACGGTGAACGCTTGGGCGCATCGCTCCGGTTCGTCGGAGCCGGCGGTCGCCTTGACGACGAGAGTGCGAGCCATCCGGCCAGCATAGGATGACCTTGTCATGGTTACCGAGATCGGGTTCGTCAGCCTGCTGGTCGCCGGCTTTGGTGCGCTCGCCGGTGGCCTGGTCTACCTCGCGGTCCGCCTGTGTCGCGGGCGATGGTGAGTGCTCCGGCGGTGAGCGGTCCGGCCGACCGGCGCTCGCGTCCGACGAACACGACTGCACGAGGTGGAGGATCGATGAGCGCGAGCAGCGCGTCCGGTGCGACCGGATCCCAGGGCCCGGACACGACCGGCGAGGCGGTACGACCGCCGTGGTTGGACGCGCCGCCGGTGGATCCGTACCCGTTCGAGGAGAGCCACGACCTGCGGGTCGGCCCGAAGCTGCACCCCGCGCTCAACGCTCTGCTGCCGTACATCGGGGTGTGGCGAGGTCGGGGACGGGGCGGCTATCCCACCATCGACGACTTCGACTACGCGCAGGAGATCCGGATCAGCCACGACGGCCGCCCGTTCCTGCAGTACGAGTCGCGGGCCTGGCTGCTCGACGAGCAGAGCCAACCGGTGCGCCCGGCCGGCCGGGAACTCGGCTGGTGGCGGGCGGTGACCGATCCGGACGGCCGGGGCACCGGCGAACTGGAAGCGTTGATGATCAACCCGACCGGGGTGATGGAACTCCATCTGGGTCGGGTGACCGGAGTGCAGGTGGAACTGGCCACCGACGCGGTGGTCCGGACGGCGACCGCCAAGGAGGTCACCGGCGGACACCGGCTGTTCGGGATCGTCGACGGGGCGTTGCTCTACGCCCAGGAGATGTCCGCGGTCGGACAGCCGCTCTCCCCACACCTGTCGGCCCGGCTGACCCGGGTCGCCGGCTGACCGACGGTGCAACCGGCGTGCGCGCCGGGCGATCACCGTACCGGCACGACGTAGGATGTGAATGGTGGCGCAACCTTCCCTGGCTGAGATGCTGCGTTCGCGCGGGCTGCGGCTCACGGCGCAGCGTCAGTTGATCCTGGAAGCCGTACACGACCTCGGGCACGCCACTCCGGAACAGGTGCACCACGCGGTCCGCGAAGTGGCCGCCGGCGTCAACATCACCACGATCTACCGCACCCTGGAACTGCTCGAAGAGCTCGGACTGGTCACCCACACCCATCTGTCGCACGGATCACCGACCTACCACTCGGTCACCGACGAGCAGCACGTGCACCTGGTCTGCCGGTCCTGCAAATCGGTCTCGGAAATGGATCCGGTGCTCGCCGAGCCGCTGATCGACGCACTCGCCAAGGAACGTGGCTTCCAGGTCGACATCGGGCACATGGCACTCTTCGGCACCTGCCAGAAATGCGGAGCACAGTCGTGATTGACATCGCCGGCGCGGTCGACGTCGCCGCCATCGAGCCCGGATCATCCGACGCCGGGGTGGCGGCACACTACGGCGACCCGATGCGGGAGCAGCGGCTGCTGGACACCGAGGTCGGTCTGGTGGACCGGGGCAACCGGGGAGTGCTGGCGGTGCCCGGTGCGGAGCGGATCGGCTGGCTGCACACGCTCACCAGCCAGCACCTGGCGACCTTGCGGGCCGGACAGGGCACCGAGTTGCTGGTGCTCTCCCCGCACGGGCACGTCGAGCAGCACGCCATGGTCGCCGAGGACGGCACCACCACCTGGCTGGACACCGAGCCGCAGCTGGCCGGTGAACTTCTGGCGTACCTGCTCAAGATGCGGTTTTTCACCCAGGTCGACCCGGCCGAGGTGACCGCCGACTGGGCGGCGGCGTCGCTGGTCGGTCCGCGCGCCACCGACGCCGCCGGTGTTCTCGGCGTCACCGGGCTGGCCGAGCCGGACCTGCTGCCGGTGCCGGGTTCGAAGTTCGTCGCCGGGTCGGTCCCCGGTCGCCCGACCGCCCGGTACGCCGTCGCCGCCCTGCCCGCCGACGGTCCGTACGCGGGCGGCTGGGCCCGGCGGGTGCCGCTCGGCGTGGACCTGCTGGTGCCTCGGGTCGCCCTGCCGCAGCTGGTCGCCGAGCTGACCGGGGCGGGTGTCGCGCCGGCCGGGCTGTGGGCCTACGAGGCGGTACGGGTGGCCTCCCGTACGCCCAGGGTGGGTCGGGAGACCGACCACCGGGCCATCCCGGCGGAGATCGGGCTGCTCGGACCGGCGGTCCACCTGGACAAGGGCTGCTACCGGGGGCAGGAGACGGTGGCCCGGGTGCACAATCTGGGTCGTCCCCCGCGTCGGCTGGTGCTGGTGCACCTGGACGGGGTGGCCAGCGACATGCCGCCGTCGGCCGGTACGCCGATCACCGCAGACGGGCGGACGGTCGGGTTCCTCGGCACTGCGGTGCGCCACTACGAACTCGGCATGATCGGTCTCGCGGTGGTCAAGCGCAACGTGCCGGACGACGCGGTGTTGCTGGTCGGGGAGTTCGTGGCGGCGATCGAGCCCTGACCCACCGGTCACGGTCGATCCGATCCACGGATCCCGGTCGGGAGTCGGTCCGATCCACGTATCCCGATCGAGTCGTGATCAACCGGGGGCGCGGTGTGCGAGGATCGCCGCATGACGACGACGGTGATCACGGTCGCGCCGACCGGTGCCGAATCAGCCAAGAGCGACGTGCCGGGGTTGCCGGTCACGCTCGACGAACTGGTGCACACGGCGGCGGAATGCGCCGCTCTCGGCGCGTCCGTGATCCACGTCCACGTCCGAGACGACGACGCCGCGCCCACCCTCGATCCGGGTCGGCTGCGGGCGACCGTGGCGGCGTTGCGGCAGCGGACCGACCTGATCGTGCAGCTGTCCACCGGCGGGGCGGTGACCGACTCGGAGGACGACCGGCTCGCCGTCCTCGACGCCGGTCCGGACATGGCTTCCTGCACCATGGGGACGGTCAACTTCGGTGACGACGTCTTCCTCAACCGGTGGGAGTTCATCATCGAGCTGCACACCCGGATGCAGGATCGCGGCATCGTGCCGGAATACGAGATCTTCGACCTGGGTCAGTTGGCCGCGTTGCAGCGGCTGCTGTCCCGGTACGGGCTGCCGGCCGGCGGACACGTACACGTCGACCTGGTGATGGGGGTGCCGGGCGGGATGCCGGGCACCATCGACGCGCTGGCGGCCTGCCGACAGGCGCTGCGGGACCTGCCGGCGGCAACCACGTTCTCGGCCACCGGGATCGGCCGGTCCAGTGTGCCGGTGATGCTCGCCGCGTTGTCCGGCGGCGGCCACCTGCGGGTCGGCATGGAGGACACGCTCAACTACGCCAAGGGGCAGCCTGTCGAGTCGAACATGCAGTTGGTCGCCCGCGCGGTGAGCCTGGCCCAGCTGGCGCAACGTCCGGCGGCGACGGTGCGCCAGGCGCGGGAGCTGCTCGGGGTGGGTGTCGGGTGACCGGAGCAGCCGTCACCGACCCGTTGGTCCGGCGACCCTACGCCGGTGGTGTCCCGCTGGTGGAGGTGGTCCGATCCGGCCTGCGGGAGGGCATCCACCACGGGTCCCTGGTGGTGCTGGACGCCAGCGGGGCGGTACGCGGGTCCGCTGGCGACGTCACCGCGCCGGTCTTTCCCCGCTCGGCCAACAAGCCGATGCAGGCGGCCGGGATGCTCCGCGGCGGGCTGCGGCTGGCCGATCCGGCCGATCTGGCCGTGGTCTGCGCCAGCCATTACGGGGAAGAAGCGCATCTGGCCCGGATCGCCGCGCTGTTGCGTGCCGCCGGGCTGACCGAGGCGGCGTTGCGCTGCCCGCCGGATCTGCCGATCGGTGCCGACGCGGCGGCGGCCGTGCTGCGGGCCGGTGGCGGACCGACCCGGTTGCAGATGAACTGTTCCGGCAAGCACGCCGGGATGCTGGTGACCTGTCGGGCGGCCGGCTGGCCGTTGGAGGAGTACTGGCATCCGGAGCATCCGTTGCAGGAACGGATCCGGGCCACCGTCGAGGAGTTCGCGGGCGAGCCGGCCGGCGCGGTCGGCGTCGACGGCTGCGGTGCCCCGGTGCTGGCGTTGTCGTTGACCGGCCTGGCCCGGGCGTTTCTCCGGCTGGTCACCGGGTCTGCGGGGTCGGTGGAGCGGACGGTGGCGGACGCGATGCGCGGCTATCCGGAACTGATGTCCGGCACCGGCGCGGTGGACGCCCGGTTGATGCGGGCGGTGCCCGGCCTGCTGGCCAAGAGCGGTGCCGAGGGTGTCCTCGCGGTGGCGGTGGCCGACGTCGGCGCGATCGCGGTCAAGATCGACGACGGTGGTGCGCGGGGCACGGTCCCCCCGGTGGTCGCGGCACTGCGCCGGTTGGGCGTGACCGACGACGAATCGGCCGCCCCGGCCCTGGCCGAGCTGGCGGAGCCGGCGGTGCTCGGCGGCGGCCAGCCGGTCGGGGCACTGCGCGCGCTGCCGTTCGGCTGAGCCTGGTTCCGTCGGTGCCGGCGGCGAGCCCGTTTGGTCGATGTGGGGGAGTCCCTCGCGGTACGGTGTCAGGCCGTCGTGGCCAGGAACTCGCGCACCGCGACGTTGACCGGGTCGGGGCATTCCAACGGGAGCAGATGGGCGGCGCCGGGCACGTTCGGCAGCCGCCGGGCGGCGGGGATCTCCGCCGCCAACCGGTCGGCCAACAGGTGGATGTCCGGTAGGTCCAGCGCTCCGGCGGCGACCAGCACCGGTACGGCGATCTCCGGTAGCCGGGCGGCGGCAGGTGGGTCGAGTTCGTGTTGGGTGACGCCGCCGAGGGCGGCTTCGGCGGCGAGCGCCCGGCGATCCATTTCCAGGGCCAGGGTGAGCAGTGCCGGGTCGACGTCCGCTGCTCGCCGTCCCGGACCGACCACCCAGAACCGGACCTCGGCCCGGGCCATCGCGTCGAGGTCGGTCGGATCGACCTCGCCGACCAGGTCGACCCAGAGTCGCTCGGACGCCTCGGACCAGTCGTGTCCGGACAACGCCGATCCGAACAGGGCGAGCGAGGTCACCCGGTCGGGGTGGGCGAGGGCGGTGTCGATCGCCACCGCACCGCCGAACGAGCAGCCGATCAGCGCGGCGCGGTCGATGTCGAGTGCGTCGAGCAGGCCGATGACGTCGTCGTGGTGGGCGAACGGAGCCGACGGCAGCTCGGATTCGCCGTACCCGCGCAGGTCCATCGCGATCAGTCGGTGGCGGTCGCGCAGGGCTGGGATCTGGCGTCGCCACATCCGACGGTCGGCGATCCCGGCGTGGAGCAGCAGGACCGGTGGTCCGGATCCCTCGTCGTCGTAGCTGAGTGTCGCGTCGCCTACCCGGATGGAAGTCATCGCGGGGAGCTTAGGTGCCCGCTGATACGGCGGGCTACCACTTTTCGGTGACCCTGCTAACTCCCGCAAGCAAACGCTAGCAGTTGCAAGCGCCAGGGGTTACCGTCGAGGCATGTCCACACCCAAGGACCTCCCTCGCGACATCGGGGGCTTCATCCGCGACCTGCGGCACAACGCACGGATATCGCTGCGTCAACTCGCCGAACAGGCCGGGGTCAGCAATCCGTACCTGAGTCAGGTCGAGCGGGGCCTGCGCAAGCCCAGCGCCGAGGTGCTCCAGCAGTTGGCGAGCGCGCTGCGGGTCTCCACGCCGGTGATGTACCTGCGGGCCGGCCTGCTCGACGACAAGGACGGCCAGGGCGTGCTCGCCGCGATCGCCGCCGACCACGAGCTGACGATGGCCCAGAAGCAGTCGCTGAGCCAGATCTACGAGACCTTCCGCCGGGAGAACGCCCGGCACGGCGACGCCGCCGGGACGCCCGGTGACGCGAGCGAGCCGACCACCGGTACGGCCACCGCCGGCACTCCCGGTACTCTCGACTCTGGCGCTCCCGGCACCGATGCGTCCGCCGCCGAGATCGTCGATTCGGCAGACCCCGACACCGCTGAGGGACAGGCTCTGCGGTCGGTCGCGGTCACCGAAGC
This sequence comes from Solwaraspora sp. WMMD406, assembly GCF_029626025.1. NCBI lineage: Bacteria > Bacillati > Actinomycetota > Actinomycetes > Micromonosporales > Micromonosporaceae > Solwaraspora > Solwaraspora sp. WMMD406. The sequence goes on along the minus strand of NZ_JARUBF010000001.1, from coordinate 6,612,124 downwards.
CGGCGCCGCCCCGCCGCCCACCCCCGGTGCCGCCGAACAGTCCGAGTCCGGACCGGCCGGACCAGTGGACCCGTCAGCCCCGACCACGGCGAAGACCAGTTCCCGGCGCCGTACGCCCCGCGCCGGGACGACCGAGCAGGCCGCACCGCCGGCCGCCGAGGAGGAGAACCGATGAGCCAGCCGAAGCCCAAGACAAGTCGTATTCCCGCACCGATCTACGCCGTCGCCGGAGCCGGTGACCTGGCGTACCAGAAGCTGCGCAAGCTGCCGGTGGCCATGACCCAGCTGACCGGCCGGGCCAGCCTGACCACGACCGGCATCCGGGACAAGGCCGTGCAGGGCACCGCCGAACTGCGGGAGCGGGCCGCCAGCCGGGCCGACCTGGACCGGCTGCGCGTCATCGCGTCGCGCAACCGGGACGCGGTGCTCGCCGGAGCCCAGACCGCCGGACAGCGGGCGGTGCGGCTCTACGGCACGCTGGTCGCGCACGGCGAGCGGGTCGTCGGCACCGGTGTGGTCCGGGCCGCCGACACCGTGAACGCTGACATGGAGGCCACCGAGGCGCCAGCTCAGGTAGCCGCCACCCCGACGGCGTCGGCCGCCGCAACCGCCGCCGCCACCAACGGCGCGACGGTCGACGGCGCGACCAGCGCCGACCTAACCGCCGACCTCAGCACCACCGATGCCGGCGGCACCGACACCGGCAGCACCGACGCTGGCCCGGCCAAGCCGGCGAAGCGCAACCGACCCTCGGCCACGTAGGTCGAGTGACCGCACGCCCCGGATGCAGGTGGCACGCATCCGGGGCGTGCGGCATAAGCTTTGTCCATGGGCTCTGCAGCGCCGATCTTCTACAACGACGTCCGGTACGTACTTGACCTGGCCGTGTTCGTCTTCGCACTCGTGGTCCAGGCCGTCGCCCTGGTGCACTGTGTCACCCAGCGGTCGGACGCGTTCCCCGCCATCGGCACCCTGCCCAAGGGTGCGTGGCTGGCGATCCTCGGCGTCTGTCTCCTACTCACCCTGCTGTTCCAGGTCAGTCTTTTCGGCCTGATCGGGATCGCCGCCGGTCTGGTCTACCTGCTGGACGTACGGGTCGGGTTGCGTGACATCACCGACGGCAAAGGCTCCTGGTGAGGGATTTCCGTTGGCCGCCACCTCCTGACGGCGGCCCACGCACCTACGGTCCGGGTCCGTCGGCTCCCCGGACCGGGCGGCCGGCGCTGCCGGAACCGGAGACCGAGGTGGTGGCCACCCCGCACGGGGTGCGGCTGGAACGGCTGATCACCGGCTCCGGTGAACCGGGGACGGTGTTCGCGCACGGGCTCGCGCACGGCATCGCCACCACCCGACCACTGGGTAGCGGCGTGGCCGGCCGGAAGATCTTCTTCCAGTTCCGTGGCCACGGCCGGTCGGACGCGCCCGCCGGCCCGTGGAGCTACCCCGATCTCGCCCGGGACCTGCGGGCGGTCGCCGACCTGTCCGGTGCCCGTCGGGCCGTCGGGATGAGCCTGGGCGCCGGTGCGCTCGGCCGGCTGCTGGTCGAGAGTCCCGAACGATTCGACCGGGTGGTCTTCTTCCTGCCGGCGGTGTTCGACACCATCCGGCCGGCGTCGACCCGGCACCGGCTCGCCGAACTGGTCACGGCGGTCACCGAGGGCGACGTCTCCGGGGTGGCCGAGGTGATCGCCGCGGAGACTCCCGTGCAGGTCCGCAACACGCCGGCCGCGTGGGCCTACCTGCGTACCCGGATCGACCAGCTGCTGCGCGACGGACTCGCCGCCGAACTGGTCGACCTGGCCGGCGCGGTTCCGATCCCGAAACCCGCCGCGCTGCGTGCCGTCACCGCCCGCGCCCTGGTGATCGCCGCCCAGGGAGACGACCTGCACCCCGTGGAGGTCGCCGAACGGCTCGCCGCCGCGCTGCCGGACGCCACCCTGCACGTGTACGACCGGCCGGGCGTGCTGTGGAACCATCGGACCGACCTGCGACAGCGGGTGTCCGGCTTCCTCAACGACCCGGATTGACCTCAGCCCGGCCCTTGGCGCGACGTCGACGCCGGCCTCGCCGAGCAGACGCCGGTCTCCGGCAGGTCCAGCGCTACGGCGCGAGCGGCCGTCCCGTCCCCGGCCAGGGCGGCGGTGATCGAGCGGACCTGCTCGTATCCGGTGGCCAGCAGGAACGTCGGCGCCCGGCCGTAGCTCTTCATGCCGACCAGGTAGTAGCCCGGCTCCGGCTGGGTCAACTCGTCCACGCCGTGCGGCCGTACGGTGCCGCAGGAGTGCTCGTTCGGGTCGATCAGCGGGGCCAGCAGCCGGGTGCAGCCGAGCGCCGGGTCCAGGTCGAGCCGCAGCTCGTCGGCGATCCGGTGGTCGGGTCGGAAGCCGGTGGCCGACACGATCAGGTCGGCGGTCAGCGTTCGGCCGTCGGCCGCGACGACCTCGACGCCCGCGTCATCGCCGCCGCCGCCGACGGCGCCGCTGCCCGGCTCGCCGCCGACGGCGCCGCTGCCCGGCTCGCCGCCGACGGCGCCGCTGCCCGGCTCGCCGCCGGCACCGCCGTCGTCGCCACGACCGTCCAGGACCCGGACCGCGTGTACGGCGAACCCGGTGACCAGCGCGACCCGGCCGGACTCCACAAGCGACCGCAGCCCGGTGCCGAGTTCACCACGGCCGGGGAGTGCGTCCGCGTCGCCGCCGCCGACCGCCCGGTCGATCGACGTGCCCCGGACGGCCCAGGTGAGCCGGGTACCCGGCTCCTGTCCGGCGAGTTCGGCGAGGGCGAGCAGGGTGTTCGCGGCGGAGTGCCCGGCGCCGACCACCACGGTGTGCCGGCCGGCGTACTCGGCCCGGTCGGCACCGAGCACGTCGGGCAGGGCGGAACTGATCAGGTGTGCTGCCTGCGGTTCACCGTGGGCGGGCAGTCCGTTGCCGCCGAGGACGTTCGGCGTGCCCCAGGTGCCGGTCGCGTCGATGATCGCGCCAGCGTTCAGCTCCGTACCGTCGGCCAGTCGGACCACGAAGGGCGTCTGCTCCCGGCCGGCGGTGCGGACCCGGTCCATGCCGGCGCGGCCGATCGCGACCACCCGCGCGCCGTAGCGGATCCGCGCGGCAAGGGCGGGCAGCTTCGCCAGCGGTTCGAGGTAGTCGCCGACGAGTTCGGCGCCGGTGGGCAGGTTCTCGGGGTCCGGCGCGGCCCAGCCGGCGGTGTCCAGAAGTCGCCGGGCGGCGGCGTCGACGTCGTAGCGCCAGGGGGAGAATAGCCGGACGTGACCCCATTGGCGTACGGCCGCGCCGACGCTGTCGCCGGCCTCCAGCACGAGGGCGGGTAGCCGGCGTTCGTGCAGGTGGGCGGCGGCGGCCAGGCCGACCGGGCCGGCGCCGATGACGACGACCGGTAGTTCTTCGGTGATCATGGATCCCCTCTTGGACGGGCACGCGTTGTCTTGATGATCGTCGAACTAGCATCACGATGCCGGTTGATTCGACGACAGTCAAGTTCGACACTTGTCGAATCAGTCGGCGTGGACGTCAGGTACTAGGCTTCCGCCTCGTGGAAGAACAAGGCGGGGTGTTCCGCTCGTTCGTCGACGGTGTGCGGCTGTTCCTGCGTGGCTTCGTCACGTACGCCCGCAACCCCAGGATGGTGCTGCTCGGCCTGATCCCCGCGGTGATCTCGGGCGCGCTCTTCGTCGCCGCCTTCATCGGCTGGGTCAACGTCGTGGTCGACGTCGCCGGCTGGCTCACCCCGTTCGCCGACGGCTGGTCGGCGGGCCCGCAGGAGGCGGTACGCGGCGCCGTCGCGATCGCCCTGCTGGCCCTCGGCGGTCTGCTCGGCGTGCTCACCTTCACCGCTGTGACGCTGTTCGTCGGTGACCCGTTCTACGAGAAGATCTCCGAGTGGGTCGAGGAACGCCACGGCGGTGTGCCCAACGCTGTCGACGTGCCCTGGTGGCGGTCGCTGTGGCACAGCCTGCTCGACTCGTCCCGGCTGATCGCGTTCGGCGTGTTGATCGGGATCCCGCTGTTCATCTTCGGTTTCGTCCCGATCGTCGGTCAGATCGTGGTGCCGGTGCTGGCCGCTCTCTTCGGTGGCTGGCGGCTCGCCCTGGAGCTGGTCGGCTCCGCCTTCTACCGGCGAGGCCTGCGGCTGCCCGATCGGCGGGCGGCGCTGCGGACCAACCGCCCCCGGGCGATCGGCTTCGGTGTGGCGGTCTTCTGCTGTTGCCTGATCCCACTCGGCGCTGTCCTGATCATGCCGGCGGCGGTGGCCGGCGCGACCCTGCTCGCCCGTCAGTCGCTCGGCCAGCCGACCGGCGGTCCGCTGCCGGGCGGGCAGCCGACCGGAGGCCAGCCGACCGGAGGCCAGCCGACCGGAGGCCAGTCATCGGTCGGCTGACCGTCGGTCAGCGGCTGGCGGTCTGGGCGGCGTCGCGGACCTCGCCGACCAGCTCCTCGATCACGTCCTCCAACGCGGCCAGTCCGGTCAACCGTCCGTCGGCGTTCACCACCCGGGCCAGGTGCGCGCCCTGCTGCTGCATCACGGTGAGCGTGTCCCGCATCGGCTGGGCGGCCCGCACTGTGACCAGCGGCCGGATCAGATGGGCGTCGACCGGCTGGTCGCGGTCGGTCGCCGGCGCGCCGAGCACGTCCTTGACGTGCACATAGCCGGTCACCGTCGAGTCGCCGTCGACGACCGGGAACCGGGAGTAGCCGGTGTCCGCGCAGCGCCGCTCCAACTCGACCGGGGTGCTGCTCGCCGGCACCGTGATCAGCGAGTCCAGCGGGATCGCCACCCTCGCGGTCGGCTGATCGCTGAACGCCAGCGCCCCGGTCAGCAGCCGGTGTTCGTGCTCGTCGATCAGGCCCTCGCGGCGGGACTGGGCGATGAACCCGGAGACTTCCTCCCGGGTGAACGCGGAGGTCACCTCGTCTTTGGGCTGGACCCGCAGCAGCCGCAGCACGATGTTCGCCATCTGGTTGAGCAGCCAGATCAGCGGCCGCAGGACGGTGACGACGCCGTACAGCACCGGGCCGAGGGCCATCGCGGAGCGCTCCGGACCGGCGAGTGCGATGTTCTTCGGGACCATCTCGCCGATCACCATGTGCAGGAAGACCACGATCGCCAGCGCGATGGCGAACGCGATCGGATGCACCAGCGCGTCCGGCACCCCCAGCGCGGCGAACCCCGGCTCCATCAGGTGCGCCACGGCCGGCTCGCCGATCGCGCCGAGGCCGAGTGAACAGACGGTGATGCCGAGTTGGGCACCGGCCATCATCAGCGACACGTTCTCCATCGCCCGCAGGGTGAGCCGGGCCAGCCGGGAACCGGCGGCGGCCCGGGGCTCGATCTGTGTCCGGCGGGCGGAGATCAGCGCGAACTCGGCGCCGACGAAGAAGGCGTTGCCGGCGAGCAGCAGCACGCCGATGAGAATCGCCACGCCGTCGCTCATGATCCGGTTCCGTTCGATTCGCGGCGGGTGTGTCCGGTGCCGGCACCGGCACCGGCGGTCGCGTTGGTGCGGCGCAGCAGCAGCCGGTCGACCCGGCGGCCGTCGACCCGGGTCACGGTCAGTTCCACCGGTACGGGCATCGGCAGCCCGTCGCTGTCCGGGTGCTCCCGGTCGTCGGCGGTCACGGTGACGGTGTCGCCGACCCGGGGCAGCCGGCCGAGTTCCTCGATGATCACCCCGCCGAGGGTGTCGGAGATCCGGCCCTCCGGCAGGTCGAGCCCGGTCAACCGGGCCGCCTCGTCGGGGCGCAGCAGGCCGGAAAGCTGCCACGAACCGTCCGCCACCTGCTGGTGTCGGCCGGTCGGGCGGTCCTGCTCGTCGGCGATCTCACCGACGATCTCCTCGACCAGGTCCTCCAGGGTGACGATGCCGGCGGTGCCGCCGTACTCGTCGACCACCACCGCCATCTGCAGCCCTTGGCCGCGCAGCGTGGCGAGCAGCGGGTCCAGCTCGGCGGTCTCCGGGACCTCGGGCAACTCGACCATGACCGAGCGGACCGGCCGGCTGTCGCGCCGCTCGGCCGGTACGGCGAGGGCGTGCTTGAAGTGCACCGCTCCGAGCACCTCGTCGACGCCGTCACCGGTCACCGGGAACCGTGCGTGGCCGGTCGCGGCGGCCAGCCGCAGGACCTCGGCGATGGGCGCGTCGGCGGCGACGAACCGTACCCGGGGTCGGGGGGTCATCACGTCGGCGGCGGTCCGCTCGCCGAAGTCGATCGACCGGGAGACCAGTTCGGCGGTCTCCGCGTCCAGGGTGCCTTCCTCGCCGGAGCGGCTGACCAGCGACGCCAGCTCCTGTGGCGTACGGGCGGAGGCGAGTTCCTCGGTCGGCTCGATGCCGAGCGCCCGCAGGATCCGGTTCGCCGTACCGTTGAGGAACCGGATCAGCGGCCCGGCGGCGGTGGTGAAGCCGCGCTGGGCTCCGGCGACGACCCGGCCGACCCGCAGGGGTTCGGCGATCGCCCAGTTCTTCGGCACCAGCTCGCCGAAGATCATCTGGAAGCCGGTGGCCAGGATCAGCGCGAGGGTCAGCGAGATCGCGGTGGTCGCGCCGTCGGGCAGGCCGGTGAGTCCGAGCGGGCCGCGCAGCAGGGTGGCCAGCGACGGCTCGGCCAGGAAGCCGACGACCAGGCTGGTCACGGTGATGCCGAGCTGAGCCCCGGACAGTTGGGTCGACAGGGTCCGTAGGCCGCGCAGCAGGCTGGCCGAGCGACGGTCACCGGCGGCGGCCTGCCGCTCCACAGTTGCCCGGTCGACCGTGACGAACGCGAACTCGGCGGCTACGAAGAGCGCGTTGGCGGCGATCAGCAGCACCGCGACGCCCAGCAGTATCCATTCCATCACCGCCTCGCCGCGGGGTCGTGAGCGGCGGGGCGGCCCGGACTGGGAGGGTCGCTGGTAGTCGGCATGGTTCTCAGCATAGACAGGCAGGCGTCGCGGCAACCTGCGAGTTTACTGAGAGACTCAACGAGAAGTGTTCGCAAAATTACTTTGCGTATCTGATATCTGGTGTTCAGGAACCTCTCAGGGTGTCCCGCTAGCATCGTCGACAACCCCGGTTCCAAAATAGACATATCTGATCATCTTGTGCGGCAACGATCAGCGTGCTCCGGGGAACGCGCCAGCGTACCGCCAGGGAGAGATAGTTACGTGGTCTTCAAACGGATGCTCCGCGCCTTCGGAGTCGGCGGGCCGAGTGTCGACACCATCTTGTCCAACCCCAGCACCCGGCCCGGTCTGAACCTGGTCGGCCAGGTCGACATCACCGGCGGCGACCATGAGGTGGAGATCGACCAGATCACCGTCGCACTGGTCACCCGGGTCGAGATGGAGACCGACGACGAAGAATACGACGGTACGGTCGAGTTCCACCGGGTGCCGGTCTGCGGCGAGTTTCGGCTGGCCGCCGGCCAGCACCTGTCGCTGCCGTTCGAGATCGACGTGCCCTGGGAAACCCCGGTCACCGATGTGTACGGTCAGCGGCTGCCCGGCATGACGATGGGCCTACGTACCAAGATCTGGGTACGCGGTGCCATCGATCCCGGCGACCTCGATGACGTGCACGTCTACCCCCTGCCGGTGCAGGAACGGATCCTGGAGGCGTTCGCCGCGCTCGGCCTACCGTTCACCGGGGCCGACCTGGAGCACGGCCAGTTGGCCGGTGCGCCCCAGACGATGCCGTTCTATCAGGAGATCGAGTACGGGTCGTCGCCACGGTATCCGGGGGTCAGTCAGATCGAACTGACGTTCGTCGCCGACCCGCACGGGGTGACCGTGGTCCTGGAGTTCGACAAGAAGTCCGGACTGTTCACCCCCGGCCACGACTCGTACGGCCACTATCGGATCGCGCACGCGGACGCGGAGAGCATCGACTGGATCAGCCTGGTGGACTCGTGGCTGCGGCAGTCGCTGGAACAGCGGCACGCACTGCTCGGCGGGTACGGCGGACACCACGATGGCCACCACGGTGAGCACGAGGACCGTGGCTCCGGAATGGGTGGTGTGGTCGCCGGTGCCGTCGGTGGTGCCGCGCTCGGGTTCGGTGCCGGGATGCTCGCCGAGCAGGCGTTCGATGCGTTCGGCGACGACGACCAGGGCGGCGAGCCGGAGGAAGAAGAGCCGGAGGAAGGGCCGGAGGAAGAAGGGCCGGAGGAAGAAGAGCCGGAAGAGTGACAGCCGCCCTCGTCGGGCGCCGCGCCATGAGCCAACCAGACCGTAGACCAACCGAGCGGTAGACCAACCGCGCGGTGGACAGATCGACGGCCCGGCCCGGCATGGGCCGGGTCATGCCCCGACCCGTAAGGAGAACAGACAGAAATGCCGGTCACCGCTGACCTGACCACCCTGGTCGACAAGGCCTACCAGGACAAGTCCCTGACCGAGATCGTGGCCGCGCCGGTCGCCGCGCTCAAGGGGGTGAGCGAGAGCGACGCCAAGCTGCTCAAGGACGCCTTCGGCATCGTCACCGTCGGCGACCTCGGCCGCAACCCGTACTTCCGGACCGCGCAGGCGTTGGTGAACCTCGGCGGCGAGTAACCGGACACGTCGGAGACGGCGAGTAGCCGAGCACATCGGACGGCATCCGGCCGGGTGGGGAACTCCCCACCCGGCCGGATTGTTTCGTCAAGATGACGCAGCCTCTTGACCTCCGATCCTGTTAACGCTAACACTTATCGAATCGATGACGATGAGTGTGAAGGGTGACGACCATGAGACGACCGCGATCCACGGCCAGCTGGCTGGCGGCGGCAACCACCATCCTGCTGACCGCCACGACCACCGCTGTCATCGCCGCCCCGGCCGCACTCGCGGCGGTCCCACCCACCGCCCAGTTCACCAACCCGATCGCCGAGCAGCGCGCCGACCCGCACGTCCACCGGCACACCGACGGCTACTACTACTTCGTCGCCACCGTCCCCGAGTACGACCGGATCGTCATGCGCCGAGCCACCACCTTGCAGGGCCTGGCCAGCGCCAGTGAACGAGTCATCTGGCGCAAGCACGCCACCGGCGAGATGGGCGCGCACATCTGGGCACCTGAGCTGCACTTCATCGACGGCAAGTGGTACATCCACTTCGCCGCCGGCCGGGCCGACGACATCTGGGCCATCCGCCCGTACGTGCTGGAATCCTCCGCCGCCAACCCGCTCGACGGACCATGGATCGAACGCGGCCAGATCCAGCCGCCCCGCAACAGCTTCTCGCTGGACGCCACCACCTTCGTCCACAACGGAGTGCGCTACCTGGCCTGGGCCGAGTACGCCGGCAACAACTCCAACATCTACCTGGCCCGGATGGTCAACCCGTGGACCTACACCGGTACCCCGGTCATGATCAGCACCCCGACGTACGCCTGGGAGACCCGCGGCTACCGGGTCAACGAAGGCGCGGCGGTGATCATCCGCAATGGGCGGGTCTTCATGACCTACTCGGCCAGCGCCACCGACGCCAACTACGCCGTCGGGCTGCTCACCGCCCCGGCCGGCAGCAACCTGCTGAACGCGTCGTCGTGGACCAAGAGCCCCAACCCGGTGCTGGCCAGCAACAGCCGTACGGGCCAGTGGGGGCCGGGGCACAACTCGTTCACCGTCGCCGAGGACGGCAGCGACGTGATCGTCTACCACTCCCGCAACTACGAACGCTACCTCGGCAACGGCTACGACCCGCTCAACGACCCGAATCGGCGTACCCGGGTGCAGAAGATCTACTGGAACGCCGACGGCACACCGAACTTCGGCGTACCGGTGCCGGACGGCCGCACCCCGATCCGGCTCGCCGCCCACGACCAGCCCGACCGCTACCTGCGGCACTGGGAGTACCGGGTCCGGCTGGAAGCGAACGTTGCTAATTTGGCCGACTCGCAGTTCCGGGTCGTGCCCGGGCTGGCCAACTCGGCCGGCATCTCGCTGGAGTCGACCAACTTCCCCGGCTACTACCTGCGGCACCGCAACCACCAGATCTGGGTGGAGGCCAACGACGGGTCCAACCTGTTCCGGCAGGACGCCACGTTCATGGCCCGCTCCGGGCTGGCCGACGCCGGCAAACTGTCGCTGGAGTCGGTCAACTTCCCCGGCCAGTACGTCCGCCACCGCGACGGCCTGCTCTACCTGGAAGCCGTACCGGATACCGCCGGCCGCGCCTCGGCCACCTTCGCCGTCAGCTGACCTGACCTGACCGACCGACCGCGCCCCACGCCCGGCACCGCACGACAGCCCGCCACCGGCTGGGCGTACGGTGCCGGATGTGGCACAAGCGGAGATCTACGTCAGCACGGACGTCGAGGCGGACGGACCCATTCCCGGCCCGCACTCGATGTTGAGCTTCGCCTCGGCGGCGTACACGGCGGGCAAGGAATTGGTCGGCACGTTCAGCGCCAACCTGGTCACCCTGCCCGATGCGACCGGAGCCCCGCAGACCATGGCGTGGTGGGAGACGCAGCCGGAGGCGTGGGCGGCGTGCCGGGCCGACCAGCAGGAACCGGCGGCGGCGATGGCCCGCTACAGCGAGTGGCTGGCCCAGCTGCCGGGGCGGCCGGTGTTCATCGGCTACCCGGCGGCGTACGACTTCATGTTCGTCTACTGGTACCTGATCCGCTTCACCGGATCGAGTCCGTTCTCCCACTCGGCGCTGGACATCAAGACGTACGCCATGGCGCTGCTGGGCACCGGCTACCGGACGACGTCGAAGCGGACCATGCCCCGCGAGTGGTTCGGCGACCACCCGCACGAGCATGTCGCCCTGGACGACGCGATCGAGCAGGGTGCCCTGTTCTGCGCGATGCTCGCCGCCAACCCCGCGACTCACTGAGACAACGCGAGCCCGGGTAACTCCAGGAGGCGTTCACATCGCGTCTCTGTCGCTGGTCGGCGTATTGCCATCGTCGACGATGCCGTCCCAATCCCGGTCGATGGACATGAGTTCCTGGACCGCGGCCAGTCGGCCCCCGCGTTCGGCGACTATGCGCAGCGCCTCGTGAATCGTCTCCTCCTTGGTGCTGGTGCCGAGTTCACGACGGGCGCGGTCCAGTAATTCCTCGTCCAGGTCGATGACGGTTTTCCGCTGGTCCGGCATGCGCCTCAGTCTATGGTTAGCGCACCACCACGGGTTGGTCGTCCGGTCCCACACCGAGGTGAGGCTGGTCCACGTCTCGATCGACGGGTGACGTGGATGAGCCTCACCTCGCGGACGACGGTGCGGTCAAACCTGGGTGGTGCGCTACGGAGGTAACCCAGTGCGACGAGCTGTGTGGCTGCTCGACGTCGACGGAGTCGTCAACGTGACCCGCCCCGGCTGGGGCGCGGCGCCGCGCAACGGCACCGCACACGTCGGCGCGGTCGAATACCGGCTGCGGTGGGCGCCGGCGCTGATCGACCGCATCCGGTCGATGCACCGCGCCGGCGCGGTCGAGATCCGCTGGTGCAGCACCTGGTGCGTCGAGGCGGACCAGGTGGAGCGTCTCTTCGGCCTGCCTCGTCTCGGACGCAGCTGGACCCACGAGATGTCCACGTCGACCGCTGCGGTGGCGAAGCTCGCTGCCGCACGGGAGGTCGTCGCGCAGGGACAGCCGCTGATCTGGACCGACGACGCCGAGACGCCAACCAGCGGACCTGTGCACGAGGAACTCACCGCCAGCGGGCGTGCCCTGCTGATCGCTCCGCTGCCGAATCGTGGGCTCCAACCGGAGCACCTGGATCAGATCGAAGCGTTCGCAGCGAGCGCGGCTGCCGGCTCGGACACCGAGGGCGCCGACGCGCTGCGAGTCGCCCGCCGGCTGCTCGGCGACCAGGCGGGCTAGCGGCGTCGGTCAATGATGATCGTGCTGGCGGCGGTCGTCGTCAGTCGTGACGCAACGGCTCGCCGCTGTTGACGTGGAAGTGCAGGTGTTTGGAGTCCTGGTATGCGCCGAGGTTGGTCAGGACGCGAGCCGCGCCGTGTTCGGCGCTGACCTGTGCCGCGATATCGCGGACGACGGCCAGGACTTGATGAACCTCGGAGATGTCGGCGTCACCCAGGTCCACCAGCGACGGGATATGGCGTTTCGGGATGACGACGATATGGACGGGCCAGAAAGGCCGGGTGTGGTGGAAGGCGAGCACGTGGGCCGTTTCGGCCACGACCTGGACCGGGGTGTTGCCGCTGAGCGCCTGTTCGCAGTAGAAGTCATCGGTCATCGGACCGATGATAATGGTGTCCATAGAGGCTTATTCAGCAGGCCTCCGACCCGCTACAGTAGACCCCCAATAAAAGGACGATCCGCTCTTCCGTAGGATGGAGTTACCACACAACATCACAAAGAAAAGCGGACCGCCGAACATGTATCATACCACTGGCTTCACCACGGACCAGATCCGCGACCTCTGCGTGCTGGTCCGAGCGGAATGCCAGGATCTGGATGTGGAGCCGTGGCCCCCGGTCCTTGGTCTCTACCGCGCTGTCGTCGTCGCGTTGACCTACATGCGTCGCAACCGCGTCCAAGCGGAGATCGCCGAAGCACACGGCGTCTCCCAGCCGACGATCTCGCGAGCGGTCACCGGCATCACCCCGGTCCTCGATCGCGTGCTGACGGAGTTCGTACCGACAGCCGACGACCTCAGCCCGACCGACCAGTACATCGTCGACGGCACCCTGCTTCCCTGCTGGTCATGGCGCACGCACCGCTGTCTGTACTCCGGCAAGCACAAGACCACGGGCATGAGCGTCCAGGTCGCCTGCACCCTCGACGGCGCGCTCGCCTGGATCTCCGATCCCGTCACCGGCAACCACCACGACTCGTACGCGATCAACGACACCGGGGTCCTCGTCACCCTGAATCCCGGAGACTGGATCGGTGACAAGGGCTACGTCGGCAACGGCATGATCACCCCGTACAAGAAGCCCAAAGGTGGCGAGCTCGCGGAATGGCAGAAGGAATACAACAGGCAGGTCAACAAGATCCGCTGGGTTGTGGAACAGGTCGTCGCGAACCTGAAGACATGGCGGATCCTGCACACCGACTACCGCAGACCGCTCGCGACCTTCACAGAAACGATCTCCTGTGTTATCGGGTTGCACTTCTACAGGATGGCCTGTGAATAGACCTCATAGACGATCATGGGTATGTGGCTGACGACGTCTGGCGATCAGTGATAGCCCGACGGTGTGACGCTGGCCGCGTGGCTGCTCTGCCAGCGGCGCAAGGCGTCCTTGATCCGGTCGTTCTGTTCGTAGGTGCGGTCCAGTTCGGCGTAGAGGATGCCGAGGTCGTGGGCGACGCGGTCGAGGAACGCGGCGACGTCGGCCGGGTCGAGGCCGCGTCCGTGGGAGCGCCGGCTGGCGGTGCGAAAGTGCTGGCTGCGGACCTGCCAGGGCCGAATCGGACGGTACGCGGCCGGTCGCTGGTTACGGTGGTTTCCGGGTACGCGGTACACGCCGCTGCCGCTCGGCCATTGGTGTGGTGGGGTCGACGCCATCCGCCGCCGTTGCCACCGGACGCGCCACCGTCGCCACAGTTCTCGCATCACATTTCCTCCCTCGGACATCAGACGGCTATGGAAGGGGTGGCCCTGCCGTTTGCCGATCGGCAGGGCCACCCCGCCCCAATCACCGCAGCCCTCATCGGCGGTACGGCAACCAGGGCAGTCATCGATTTCACGACACAACGATCCGTCAGGTGATCGGCCCGGGACGCGTGCGTACGCCATTTCGGTGGTGCTTGCGGGAACGCGGTGTCGGCCGCGTTTCGGCCATCAGCCGGCGCGCCGGATCAGCCCTGGTACGGGGGCTCCCGGGCGGGTTCCGGACGGTCGACGGCTGTGACCGTGAAATGGTTCTCACACGCGCCCCGGGGGCTCCATCCTCCGTGGATCACGTTCTCAATCTTGCTACCCCTCCACCCTGGACTATCTATCCGGTCCGATGGAAGATGTTGGAGTCGGAGGAATGTCGGAGAGTTCCTACGAATCTGATAAGGGGTCGGATAATGATCGACTTGCAGGAGGCCATCCGCAAGGAGCGGACCGGGCGGGGGATGTCGCAGGAGCAGCTCGGCGCGCTGGTCGGGGTGAGCGGGTCGTCGATCGGCAGCTACGAGTCGGGGCGGCTGATCCCGGTGTCGGCGATCGCCACGGCCCTCGACGGCGTCTTCGAGACCGGCGACCGGATCCAGCGGCTGGCCGCTCAGGCGCGCGGGCAGTCGATCGCGCCGTTCCTGCGCTCGTGGGCCGAAAACGAAGCGCAGGCCAGCATCCTGCGCTACTTCGAGCTGTCCGTCGTGCCAGGGCTGTTGCAGACCGAGGCGTACGCCCGACACTTGCTCACCGACGTCGGCCCGGTCGACGACGTCGAGACCGCGCTCGCTTCCCGGCTGGCCCGGCAGGAGGCCATCACCCGAGCGGACAACCCTGCATACCTGGTCGCGGTGCTCGACCGGTCGGTGCTGCACCGGCAGGTCGGCTCGCCGGACGTCATGCTGGAGCAGTTGACCGCGCTCGCCGCCGCCTGCGACCGGCCCAACGTAATGGTGCACGTCGTGCCGGCGACCGCCGGAGCGTACGCTGGGCTCAACGGCCCATTCGTGCTCGGCACAGTGCACGGCCGGAGGGTGGGCTACCTGGACACCCACTTCGGCGGCGAGCCCATCGATGACCCGCAACGCGTGCTGCGACTCGAACAGGTGTGGGAAGATGTCCGTAGCCACGCCCTGCCCATCGCGGAGTCCCGCGACCTGATCGAGAAAGCGGCGCTGACATGGAGCTGACCGGCACCCCTCGTTTCCGCAAGTCGACCCGGTCCAACGGTGCCGGTGGCGCGTGTGTCGAGGTCGCCGACAACCTGCCCGGCACGGTGCTGGTACGCGACAGCAAGGACCAGACCGGCCCGGTGCTGACCTTCGCCCCCGCCGCCTGGTCCACTTTCGTCACCCACCTCCCCACCCACCCCTGACCTCGTGACTGCCCGCTCGACACCTCGTCCTGCTCCCGAGTAGCCAGTGCGCCGAGCTCACTGTCAACCGATCCCGGTTGACAAAACGTCCGACGAGTGGGATATTCCGCCCTGCGGATAACGGATCGTTCAACGATCCGTTTTACGTGAACGGTGCCCTCGCATCAAGCGCCAACTTGAAACGAGGGCAGGCTCGGCGAGCTGTTACGCCGAACCGCCGCTCCAGGAAGTTAGTGCTTCCAGGAGCCGCACCGCCAGGCTGAGCAGTCTCAGCACGAGATCTGCCGCCCGCTGACCCGTCGGTTGAGCCTCTTCGGATCACTGTCCGACGGGTCGCCTTGCGTTTGTGTCTGCATAGGCGCTTACCTCCCTCCGCGCCGAGGCGGCGACCTGCCAGCCTCGGTGCGCAAGGAGGTGGGCATCCTCACTGCACAGTCCTACTCGAACGGACTCTAGCGCATGCCGTCGTAGCGACGGGTCCGGGGTGGTGCTACCTCATCGCTACTTGCTGGTCGTTGGGAGGTGGTAGCAATGGTCGTCACGATGGTGTGGAGTCGTGAGTTCAAGCACGACACGGGACGGGCGAAGATCGCAGCTCGCAGTGGGCCGGTCTTCATCACCGATCGGGGTCGCCCGGGTTATGTGCTGCTGACGATCGAGGACTACCAGCGGTTGACCGGCCGCCACGGAACATCGTCGACCTGATCGGGTTGTCCCCGAACGAAGGCGACGTCGAGTTCGAAGTTGCGCCATCACGTGATCTGGCCCGGCCGCCGGACCTCGGCTGATGTGCCTGCTCGATCGGTCCCACCAAGTGCCCTCACGCGCTGTCTCGGCCCGCAGGTCAGAGAAGCCCTTCGTCGCTGGCCCACTTCGCGAAATCCCCTGGGCCGAAGGGCAGCCGGTACGAGTTCTGCAGGAGATCATCGGCGAGCGCGGAGACCAACGGAACGGTGAGCAACTCCTGTCGGATCGCGTCACACAACAGTCCCAGAGTCCCGCGGACCTCGACCTTGCGTGACTTCGCCGCGTTCCTCGCAACTCGGTCGTCAACAATGGCGACCGCTCGGGGTGTGGCTTCGGCCAGGGCAAGAACTCCGCACTCACCGACGTTCCTGCCGTCCGATCCGACGAGCCGCTGCTTGTAGTAGGTGAAGGCGGTGATCTGGGCTGATTGATCGAGTCGGACCACGCCGACCCAGTCGGCGTCGAGCACCATCTGCAGGTAGCTATGCCGGGCTGTCCCGTCGCGTAGCTCGGCCTCGACGACGTCAGGTATCACCACGGTGACGTTTGCGAGGACCGCCTTCAACACGCCGAGCCACTGGCTGCGAGCGAAATGGCTCAGCGGACCGGTGTCGAGGACGTACGTCTGTCGGTCGGGATTCACGAGGTGAAGGCCCAGATCTCGGCCTCGTTCGCCGGGGGCAGCTCGGGTAGGTCGTCCGGGCCGAACGTGCCGAGCAGCAGACCAAGCGCCCGGTCGAGGGTGACGACCTCGCGCCGGTAGAGCCGCAGGACCGCACGGGTGTAGCTGCGTGGCAACGACACCGGTGCCAGGTCCTGGCTGGGCAGCAGGTTCTTCTCCTCGATGTCCGCCTTGGTGGTGCGGACCGTACGAATCCTGTCGGCCTCCGCTTGGTCGACAAGGCCTAGCTCGGTCAACCGGCGGGCCAGAGTGGCCATGTCGACCTGATAGTGGCTGCCGGCCCGTACTGCCGTGTCTCGCATGACCTCATCGGGGATCGCCGACCACCCGGACCACCGTTCCCGTAGGTCGGCCTCGGGCAGCAGCAGGGCGCGCGCGAACCGGTCCAGGCGTGCCTCGATCTCATCAGCCTCGGTGGCGGCCACTCGCCAGTCCAGGGTGTACTGATCGGCGACCAGGTAATGCCCTAGCTCGTGTGCGAGTGCCAGCCGGCGACGACCCACCTTCTGATCGCCGTTGATGACGCTGACCCCACCTGCACCCAGCAGTACGGTCGCTGCGTCAGCGCCTTCGCCCAACCGTACGGAGAAGGGTAGTAGCCCGATTTTGGTCACCAGGCGGGACAGATCCCGCGCGGGTTCCTGGGGATCGAGCCACAGGAGGCGGCGTGCCTCGGCAGCGAGGCTGTCCGCCGCCGACATGGTTGCCGGCGTGGGAAAGGGCTCGGGCTGCCCGTCGGCGAGGCCGGGACTTTCGCTGATGACGAACTCGACGTCGCGGGCGATGCGGTCCAACTCGTCGTCGATGGGCTGCGTCGCGAGCCCGGACCGAGACTGGCGGTAGGAGACGAGGGCTGGCGGCCCTGGCTCGACGAACCACTCGACGCTGCGTCCCAACGTCCGAGCGATCGCCACCAGTTCAAGCGCCGACACCCGTCGATCGCCCGTTTCGATCTTGGCTAGAGCGCTGCGTTGGATGCCGACCTGGGTGGCCAGGTCCTCCTGGGTCTGCCCAGCCGCAGCCCGGGCCGCCGCCACCCGCTCGCCGATGCTCACTGTTCGATTTTAGAACAATCGCGGTCGTCGAGGGAGCGTTCAGGTCACGAAATCGTCCACGGCTTCCCGGGCTCGTCGCCGGTGAGTGATCATCGTCGCCGCATCCCGGCAGTACTGACCCTCTGGCTCGCCGAGACCATCTCAGCTTGCAGTTTCCTGCCACGGATCGACGACTGTGATGCCGGTGTCGAGGAAGTCTTTGGCGTTGCGGGTGGCGAGGGTCGCTCCCCGGGATCGGCAGATGGCGGCGATCTGGGCGTCGAAGCCGTCGATCGGGTTACCGAGCCCTTCCCGGCCGGAGACGATGTCGGCGTACGCGTTGGCGGCGGCCAGGTCGAAAGGGAGGACCTGGCGGGGGAACGCCGCGAAGATCTCGTTGGCGGCCTGCTGTAGCGACTCGCGGCGGCGGCCCTCCGGCAGCCGAGCGATGCCGTAACGGATCTCGGCAACGGTGACGGTCGTGGTGTATAGGCCGCCGGCCGGGTTTCGCCGTAGCCACCGAAGAACGGAGGGCGTCGGCTCGGCGCGCATGAGCTCGGAGACGACGTTGGTGTCGAGGGCGATCATCGCGCGGTGAAGTCGGCCGCGCGGGGTCGGGAGGCTCGAGCGGGGATGTCCAGATCGGCGCCGCCGAGTTGCGCGAACCGTTCGGTGAGTGCGCTGAAGAGATCCGCGTGGGTCGGCTCCTCAGTGACGACTGCGGTCAAGATCGCGCGGACCTCTGCCTCCATCGACCGACCGTGCCGAGCTGCGCGGATACGGAGCTTCTCCTTCACGGAATCATCCAGGTCTCGGATGCTCAGAGCCGCCATCATCGTGCTCCAGATCGCTGCGTCGTCCGTGGTCTGACAGCAATGCTAGCACTGGCTCCGGTGACGCGAACTTAGTCCGGGACGACGAACTCGGCGCCGGCGGCCAGCGCCACCTCGGGGCCGAAGAGTTTGGCCGCACGGCGCCCTGACCCGCTGGTTCGGCCCAGCCCGGTAGCGAAGCCCTAGCCGATTGACACTGGTGTGGCCGGAGCGCCATCGGCGACCAGGACCGTCAACAGTGTGGCCAGGTCGCGGGGTCCGAACAGGTCAGGGCCGCGATAGTCGACGATGTCGGGTAAGGGCCACCATCGCAGTTCGCTGATGTTCTCGGCGGCGAGTTCGTCGTCGGACATAGTGCCTCGTGGGACGAACACCTCCGTACGGACCAGGAAGTAGTCGTTGATCGCGCCGTCGAAGCCCGGCGGGTGCCCGGGCCTGACGACCTCCTGATGCCATACGTGGGGCGGGGCGGCGTCGAGGGCGAGTCCGACCTCTTCCCACAATTCGCGACGGAGCGCTGCGAGTGGTGTCTCGCCACTCTCGATGCCACCGCCGAGGGCTGCCCAGACGAATCCCGCTGGCGGGCCGGTGACGGCGTGCCGACAGAGCAGGACGTGATCGTCGGACGTGAGGATGATCGCGCGGACCGAGCGGCGCAGGTTCAGCGACGACATGCGGAGCATTCTCGGCGCTCGCGCTCTCCCTTCCGATCCCGACGTGAGCTCGCTGACCCGAATGACCTGGTCACAGCGCCCTGGTTCCGCAGGACGTAACACAACCGCAAGCTGCGGGAAGCACGTCTGGCCACTGGCTGCCGAAGTGTGTGCGGCGGATGAAGTCGCAGGGAGACCACCATGACCATGTTCCCGTTCGACGTCGCGGCGACGGGCGTCGGCGCGACGGCCGGCCCTGAGACGGGCCGGACCGGCACCGAGACGCGCCAAGCCGGCAACGGCGGCACCGCCGTGGTCTCCGCCCTGGCGGCCGAGGGCGTCGAGGTCGTCTTCGGCATCCCGGGCACCCACAACCTGGAGCTCTACCGGGCTCTGGCGGACACGCCGATCCGCCACATCACGACCCGCCACGAGCAGGGTGCCGGCTACGCCGCCGACGGCTACGCCCGCGCCACCGGGCACCCCGGCGTCTGCTTCGTCACCAGCGGTCCGGCGGTCAACAACATCGCCTCGGCCGTCGGCACCGCTCACGCCGACTCGATCCCGCTGCTCGTCGTCGCACCGGGGCCGCCGCGCGGACAGGAGGGCGCCGACATCGGCGGCCTGCACGAGATGCGTGACCAGCGTGGTCACATGGCCGGCGTGGCCGAACGCAGCGTACGGGTCGACAGCGCCGCGCAGGCCGCGACCGTCATCCACGAAACGTTCGCCCGCTGGCGGACCGCCCGGCAGCGACCGGTGTTCCTGGAGGTGCCGCTGGATGTCCTCGACGCCGCCTGGGACGGCCAACACCCGCCACGGCCGTCGCCCCCACCAGGGCCGGCCGCCTCGTCCGACGACCTGGCCCGCGCCGCCGAGCTGCTGGCCGCAGCGGGCCAGCCGGCCCTGCTCGTGGGGCGCGGAGCCATCGGTGCCGCGCGCGAAGTCCGCCACCTGGCCGAACTGCTGGCCGCCCCCGTCGTCACCACCGTCACCGGCAAAGGCGTACTCGACGAAACGCATCCGCTGTCGGTCGGTGCGTCGGTACGGCTCGGGCCCGCCCAGGAACTGCTCACCGCTGCCGACACGGTCCTGGTCGTCGGCAGCACGCTGTCCGACGCGGAGCTGTGGGGGTGGCGGCCCGAGCTGCCCGGCACCGTCATCAGGATCGACATCGACGCCGGTTCGCTGACCAAGAACCTCGTACCGGCGCTTGCGGTGCACGCTGACGCCAGCGCGGCGCTGCACGCCCTGGCCGAGCGACTCGCGAGCGACGACCACGCCGCAGCGGTGAACCCGGCCACACTGCACGCGGCGCGGTCGCGGGCCGGCCAGGCCCGCGACGCGTCGGCGGCCGTCGCCGCCCGGGACGCCGGGCCGTGGGCACCCCTCAACCAGGCGCTCAGCGCCGCCCTGCCGGCCACCACCATCGTCGCCGGCGACAGCTCACAGGTGACCTACTACGGCACCGCCCACCACTGGACCGCGCGGGCGCCGATGCGGCTGCTCTATCCGACGATCTACGCCACCCTCGGGTACGGGCTCCCGGCCGGCATCGGCGCCAAGCTCGGGCGACCGGAAGCGCCCGTGGTCGTGCTCGTCGGCGACGGCGCGTTGATGTTCTCCGTCGCCGAACTCGCGACCGCCGTCGAACAACGGATCGCGCTACCGGTCATCGTCGTCAACAACCACGGGTTCGGCGAGATCCGGGACGGCATGCTGGCGGCCGGCATCGCCCCGGTCGGGGTCGAGCTCGTGACACCCGACTTCGCGCTTCTCGGCCGGGCCTTCGGCGCGTACGGCGTGCGGGTCACCGGCATCGACGACCTCGTCGACGCCACCCGTCGCGCGCTCGACGCGGACCGGCCCACCGTCATCGAAGTGGACGCCGACACCGTCGAGTGGCGGTGACGCGTGCCATTCCTAGGCGATCTGACGGAGATCGTTGCCGTAATCGAAAATGCTTCGGCGACCTCGCGTTGCGTCAGGCCTAGCCGCTTGCGTTCCTCGGCGAGGTGGAACGCGCTGATCCACGCTTCGGTGCCGGTCATGACGCCTCCCTGCGCTTCTCTCGCTTGCCAGCCATCCCTCATAGGCGACTTCGGCAGCCGGGATAGCTGTGCGGTACCACCGAGACCAGTGGCGTGGACGGCGGGCCGTCGTCGCCGAGGCGTCAGGCCGAGTCGCGGCGGATGAGTTCGGTGGGCAACACCACGGCCGGTTCGACGGACTCGCCGTCGGCCAGCCGCAGCAGCAGTCGGACCATCGTCCGACCGATTTCCTGGATCGGCTGACGCACGGTGGTCAGCGCCGGGTCCATGTAGCGGGCCATCTCGATGTCGTCGAAGCCGATGACGGCGACGTCCTCGGGTACCCGCCGGCCGGCGGCGCGCAGCGTCCGGATCGCGCCGTGGGCCATCAGGTCGGAGGCGACGAAGACCGCGTCCAACGCCGGGTCGTCGTCGAGCAGTTGACGCATCGCGACCGCTCCCGAGTCGCGGGTGAAGTCGCCGGTGGCGACCAGCGACCGGCCGCCGGTCGCCCGGATCACCGTACGGTAGCCGGCCAGCCGGTCCACGCCGGCGATCATGTCCTGCGGCCCGGCGATCGTCGCCACCCGCCGCCGGCCGGACGCCAACAGGTAGCGCACCGCGCGCTCGGCACCGGCCTCGTTTTCCACGTCGACGAACGGCACTCCGGCGCTGACCTGCCCCATCGGCCGGCCGCTGCACACCACCGGCAGACCGCTGCGGGCCAGTGTGCCCGGCATCGGGTCGACGCCGTGGATCGAGGCGAACATGACGCCGTCGACGTGGCGGCCCATCGCGTACCGCTCGACCCGGTCGTGGCTGCTCGCCGAGCCGGCCATCATCAGTACCAGCTGCTTGTCGGCGGCCTCCAGTTCCTGACTGACGCCCTGGATGATGCCGGGGAAGACCTGGTCGTCGGAGAAGACCCGGGTGGCGGTCTCGGGCAGGATCAGCCCCATCGAGTCGGTGCGCTGGGTGACCAGGCTGCGGGCGGCCAGGTTGGGGACGTACCCCAGCTCCTGGACCGCCCGCCGGACCGCGTCCTGGATCGGTCCGGCGACGGTGGTGGAGCCGTTCACCACCCGGGAGACGGTGGCCCGGGACACGCCGGCCCGGCGGGCCACCGCCTCCAGCGTCGGACGTTCCCTGGCCTCGCGCACGCCTGCTCCCCGTCTGTCAAGGTCCCGCCACCTACGTGAACGACAACGACTCAGCCGATGCCGTTGCGGCGGATCACTTCTTGGTACCACCGCGCGCTGGCCTTCGGCACCCGCCGCTGGGTCAGGTAATCCACGTACACGATGCCGAATCGCTTGGCGTAGCCGTACGCCCACTCGAAGTTGTCCAGCAGCGACCAGACGAGGTATCCGCGCAGGTCGACCCCGGCGGCGATCGCGGCGTGCGCGGCCCGCAGGTGCCCGTCCAGGTAGGCGACCCGGTCGCTGTCGTCGACCCGGTCGCCGTCGGCGGCGAGCTGGTCGGGGAACGCGGCGCCGTTCTCCGTGATGATCAGCGGTACGCCCGGATAGTCCCGTCCCAGTCTGGTCAGCAGCGCGGTCAACCCGGACGGCTGGATCTGCCACCCCATGTCGGTCAGCGGCGGCTCCGGGGCGACGAACTCGATGCCCTCGGTGCCGGGGAACACCCCGCCGCCGCCGGGCGCCCCGTCGCGGGCCGCCAGGTAGGCGGGGGCGTAGTAGTTGATGCCGAGCAGGTCGATCGGCTCCGCGATGATCTTCTCGTCGCCGTCGCGGATGTGGTCCAGGTTGGTGAACCGGCTCACGTGGTCCAGGATCCGCTGCGGGTAGCCGCCGCGCAGGATCGGATCGAGGAAGATCCGGTTCTGCAGATCCTCGACCAGTTCCACGGCCTTCGCGTCGGCGTCGCTGGTCGGATCGGCCGGGAACGCCGCCGTCGGGTTGACGGTGATCCCGACGGTCGACACCCCGGCCGCGCGCAGCGCCTGGTTGGCCAGGCCGTGGCCGAGCAGCAGATGGTGTACGGCCTGGAAGGCGGCGGCCGGATCGGCGCGCCCGGGGGCGTGCACCCCGGCCCCGTAGCCGAGGTACGCCGAGCACCACGGCTCGTTGAGCGTGGTCCACGTCTGGACCCGGTCGCCGAGCCGGGCGTGCACGGCCCGGGCGTACCCGGCGAATGCCTCGGCGGTCTCCCGGCTGGTCCAGCCGCCCCGGTCCTCCAGGGTCTGCGGCAGATCCCAGTGGTAGAGGGTGACGACCGGTTCGATGCCCCGTCCGCGCAGCTCGTCGACGAGCCGGTCGTAGAAGTCCAGCCCGCGCGGGTTGACCGGGCCGGTGCCGTCCGGCTGGATCCGCGGCCAGGCGATCGAGAACCGGTAGGTGTGCAGTCCGAGCTCGGCCATCAACGCCACGTCGTCGCGGTAGCGGTGGTAGTGGTCGCAGGCCACGTCACCGGTGTGCCCGGCGTGCACCTTGCCCGGCGTACGGCAGAAGGTGTCCCAGATCGACGGGCCGCGTCCGTCGTCGCGGGCCGCGCCCTCGATCTGGTACGACGCGGTCGCCGCGCCCCAGATGAACGAGTCGGGGAACCGTACGGGTCCGTTCACGGTCGGCTCACTTGAGTTCGTCACGCCTTGACAGCACCTTCCATGATGCCGCCGATGATCTGACGGCCGAAAATGAGGAACACGATCAGTAGTGGCAGGGTAGCGAGCGCCGTACCGGTGAAGACCTGCGACATGTCGTTGTAGTAGCCGTTGGACAGGGCCCGCAGCGACAGCTGGACGGTCGGGTTCTCCGGATCGTTGAGCACCGCGTACGGCCAGAGGAAGTCGTTCCACATGGTCATGAAGGTGAGCAGGCCGAGGACGGCGGCGGCCGGGCGCAGCGCCGGCAGCACCACGTTCCAGTAGATCCTCAGCGTGGAGCACCCGTCCATCCGGGCCGCCTCGATCAGCTCGGTGCTGACCGCCTGGCTGGCGTACTGGCGCATCAGGAACACCCCGAAGCCGGTGACCAGCGCCGGGACGATCACCGCGGCGAGCCGGTCGTTCCAGTCGAGCCGGGTCATCAGCATGTAGAGCGGGATGACGCCGAGCTGGGTCGGCACCATCATCGTCGCGATGATCACCAGCAGGAGGGCGTTGGAGCCCTTGAACCGCAGTTTGGCGAAGGCGAACCCGGCCAACGACGAGAACAGCACCACGGAGAAGGTGACGGTGCCGGCGACGATCGCCGAGTTGATCATGCCGGTGAGGAAGTAGGCGTCCGGGTTGTTGAACAGGTTCTCGATGTTGCCGGGCAGGTTACCGCCGGGGGTGAGCGGCGGCGGGATCTGCCCCATGGCGTCGCTGGACCGGGTGGCGACCACGAACATCCAGTAGATCGGGAAGATCGACATCAGCCCGGCGACGATCAAGGTGGCGTACGTCAGTCTGCTGGCGCTCCACAGGTGGGTGCTGGCACCCGGTCCGGGCCGGCCGCGTCGGCCGGCCACCCGACCGGGGGTGACAGCGCCCGGCGGTACGGGGGCCGGCGGCGTCGCGTTGACCATGGGTCAGTCCTCCTTCCGGGTGCTGTTGCCGAGCCGGCGGATCACCAGCACGTTGATCAGCGAGATGACGACGATCAGGGCGAACAGCATCCAGGCGATCGCCGAGCCGTAACCGAAGTTGAAGTGCGGCGCGAACGCGTTTTCGAACATGTACATGGTCATGGTCTGCGATTCGCGCAGCGGCCCGCCCCGGATCGGGTTGGGGCCGGAGTTGAACAGCAGCGGCTCGGTGAACAGTTGCAGCCCGCCGATGGTGGAGATGATGACGCAGAAGACGATGGTGGGTCGCAGCATCGGGACGGTGATCGACCAGAACTGCCGGACCGGGCTGGCGCCGTCGATCGACGCCGACTCGTACAGGTCCTTCGGTATGGACTGCATCGCGGCCAGGAAGATCAACGCGTTGTAGCCGGTCCACCGCCAGTCGACCATGGTCGAGATGGCGACCCACGCGCCGATCCGGTTGTTGCGCCAGTCGATGGCGTCGATTCCGATGAGGTCCAACGCCCAGTTGATCATGCCGAATTCGCGGCTGAACAACTGGCCGAAGACGATCGCCACGGCCGCCGTCGAGGTGATGTTCGGGATCAGGATGCTCATCCGGAACGACGTACGGGCCCGCAGTTGCCGGTTGAGCAGGTGCGCCAGCCACAGTGCCAGCAGCAGCTGCGGCACCGTCGAGATGACGAAGATGCCCAGGGTGTTGAGCACCGAGTTCCAGAAGTCGCCGTCGCCGAGCAGCCGGCTGTAGTTGTCGAACCCGACGAAGGGATGTTCGGCGGCGAGCAGGTCCCAGTCGTGCAGCGACACCCAGAACGTGTAGCCCAGCGGGTAGGCGCCGAAGATCGCGAAGAGCACGAAGAACGGCGCGATGTACAGGTACGGCGAGGCTTTGGTGTCCAGCCGGGCCAGCCACAGCCGGGGCCGCGCCGGTGGCGGCTTCGGCTGTCGCCGGGCCGGCCGGGTGGCGTCGGCGGCCGGCTGCTCCGGCTCGACCTGCGCCACCCGGCCCCCGGTCACTTCTCGGCCGCCGTCTTGGCGTTGTTCACCGCGTCGGTCCAGCCTTCGGCCGGCGTACGCTGGCCCAGCTCGACCGTGCGGACGGCGTTCTCCACCTCGGTGCGGACCGCCTGGTTCTTCGGGCCCATGTAGACCGGCTTCAGGTTCTTGGCGCCCTCACCGAAGATCTGCCCGATCGGGGCGTCGTTGAAGTACGCGCTGCCGGCTTCCAGGATCGCCGGGTCGTCGAGCGCCTGCGGCGACGACGGCAGCGGGCCCTTGGCCTCGAACGCCCCGATGTGGCCTTCCGGGCTGGTCAGGAACTTCACCAGCTTGACGGCTTCCTCCTGGTGCTCGCTCTGCGCCGGCACCGCCAGGTGCGAGCCACCCCAGTTGCCGCCGTCGCCGGGCACCTTGGCGATGTCCCACTTGCCGGCCGCCTCCGGGCCGGCGTTGCCTTCGATGACCCCGGTCATCCAGGCGGGGCAGGCGATGGTGGCGAACTTGGCCTGCTTGAACGCGGCCACCCACTCGTCGGACCAGGCGCCGTACTTGCCGGACAGGTCCGAGTCGATGATGTCCATGGTGATGTCCCAGGCGTCCTTGACGGCTGGGTTGGTGTCGACGACGAGGTTGTCGTCCAAGTCGTAGTAGTGGTAGCCCTCGGCGGCGCCGGCGGTCTGCAGCACGATCGTGTTGAACGTCTGGGTCGCCGCGTCCAGGAACGACGCGCCGGTGTCGGCCTCGACGAACCGCTCGCCGACCGAGATGTAGTCCTCCCAGGTCGGCCAGAGCGCGGAGACCTCGTCGCGGTCGGTGGGCAGCCCGGCGGCTTCGAACAGGTCGGTGCGGTAGCACATGGCCATGCCGCCGACGTCGGTGCCGAGACCGATCAGTTGGCTGCCGTCGGCGGTGAGCGCCTGGTCCCACTTCCACGGCAGGAAGTTGCCTTCGAGTTCGGCGGCGCCGTGGTCGAGCAGGTTGACGAAGTTCTGCGGGTTGGCCTTGTACTCGATCAGCAGGCCTTCTTCGATGGCGACGACGTCACCGGCGCCCTTGCCGGCGGCCAGCCACTGGGTCAGCTTGGGGGAGTATTCGTCGAGGTTGGTGCCGGTGCCCCGTTCGACGATCTTGATGCCGGGGTTGTCGGCTTCGTACTGCCGGTAGAGCTCTTCGTAGCCGAACTGGCCGAACACGTCGACGGTGAGGGTGATGGTGCCGTCGTCGCTGGCTTCGTCGCCGCCGCAGGCGGCGACGGCGGCGAGCACGCTGACGGCCGCCGCGGTCGCGACCGCCAGTCGGCGACGAGATCGATTTGCGCCCATGGAATGACCCCTCTCAGGTCCAGGTCCAGGTATGGTGGGGTGCGGTGGTTGCCGGTGATTCCGCGCTTCGGACTGGTCGGACCCCAGTCCGTGAGAGCGCTCTCACGAGAGTGGGACCTGAGCCGACGTAATGTCAAGAGAGCGCTCTCAGAAAGTTGCCGGGGTGTTACCGACACCAGCCGGTCAACCGAGATCGACGATCGGGTCAGCCGGTGCGCAGCGAATCGAGCAGCGCCGCGTCGCCGGAGACCTCCAGCATGTCGAACCTGATCCGACCCCAGAGCCCGAGCACCAGATCACTGGCGGTGCCGGTGGCGACGGTCCGGGTGTGGTGGTCGTCGGAATCCAGGATCGTGTCGGTGTCCAGCAACGCCATGCCCTCGCCGCGCAACCGCACGTACCACTCCTGCTCGGCGTCGGTGGCGACGAGATGCACCACCCCGTACGCAGGCCGTGGACCACGCCCCCGACCCCCGGGAAGCCAGGTGTCCAGCACCTCGCTGATCCCGTCCACGGCGAGCTTCGTCTCGATCGGCTCCACCCCGACGATCGCCGTCTGCGCGTCCCACCGGTGTACCGCCGTCTCGTGGGCCACTCGGCGGGACCAGAACACCGCCTTTTTGGCCTGCGGCGCCCAGTTCCACGCCGGCAACTCGGGATCGAGCCCGTCCAACAGGTTGACCAACGCGTCGAACTCCTGCTGCCACCAGACGAGCGCCTCGTCACCGGTCGGCCGACCAGTCATGTCCGACCGGCCCGCCGGCGGCTCGGTGACGCCCCGCACCACGTGTTCCCGGACCCACGCGTACACCGCACCCAGATGGTGCACCAGCTCCAGCACGGTCCAGTCCGGGCAGGACGGCACCGGCGAATCCAGTGGTGCCTCGGCGACCGCCGTACGGAAAGCGGGGCCTTCCGCACGCAGCGCGCCGAGCCAGAAGTCCTTGGTGCCGTGCAGCCTGCTCATCGCGATCCTCCGGGTCGAGCCGACAGCCAGTGGCATGGCGCGGTTGGTTTCCAGCCTAGGGTGAACAGCGTGCCTGACGTTAGTGCCCATGCGCCATCCGCTGACCGACCAACGGCCCTCACGCCGTTGGCACGCTATACCACGCTCGCTCTCGGCGGTCCGCCCGATCGACTCGTCGAAGCCCACACCGTCGACGACCTGGTCGGGGCGGTGCGCGCCGCCGGTCAGCGCCGCACCCCGGTGCTGGTGCTCGGCGGCGGTAGCAACGTGGTGATCGGCGACGACGGGTTCCCCGGCACCGCCGTGCTGGTCCGTACCCGAGGCGTCCGGGTGATCGGCGAGGAACCGGCGACCGTCGACGGACCGGCCACCGTCACCATCCGGGTCGAGGCCGGCGAACCGTGGGACGACCTGGTGGCGACCACCGTCGCGAACGGCTGGTCCGGCGTGGAATGCCTGTCCGGCATTCCCGGCGCGGCCGGCGCCACCCCGATCCAGAACGTCGGCGCGTACGGCCAGGAAGTCGCCGAGACCGTCCGGGCGGTGCACGTCCACGACCGGCTCACCGACTCCCGGTACGCCCTGTCGGCCGCCGACTGTCGCTTCGCCTACCGGGACAGTCTGTTCAAACGCAACGACCGCTACCTGGTGCTCGCCGTCGACTTCCGGCTGGTCCGAAGCGAGCTGTCCACCCCGATCCGGTACGCCGAACTGGCCCGCGCCATCGGTGCCGACCCGGACGACCGGGTGCCGCTGACCGAAGCGCGGTCCGCCGTGCTGCGGCTACGGGCCGGCAAGGGCATGGTGCTCGACCCGACCGATCCGGACACCCGTTCGGTGGGATCCTTCTTCACCAACCCGGTGCTGGACGCCACCGCCGCACGGGTGTTCCGGGCCCGGGCCGCCACCGTCGATGGTGCGGGCGAGCCGGCGGCCTGGCCGGGCGCGGACGGATCACTCAAGGTCAGCGCCGCCTGGCTGATCGACCGGGCCGGGTTCGGCAAGGGCTTCCCCGGCCCGGACGCGCCGGTCGCGATCTCCAGCAAACACACGTTGGCGTTGACCAACCGGGGCGGCGGCACCACCGCCGGACTGCTCGACCTGGCGCGGACGATCCGTGCCGGGGTGGGTGACCGGTTCGGCGTCGAGCTGCGTCCCGAGCCGATCCTGGTCAACTGCGCCCTCGACTGACCGCCCCGGCCCGGCTCAGTCGGCGGGTGCGACGGCCGACCAGGGCACGGTCAGTTCGCCGAGCCGCCATCGCGCCGGCCGGTCCAGCACCGGCCAACCGGCGTCGGTGACCGCCGCCACCGCCCGCAGCCAGCGCTGCCGTGGCCCGTACGGTGCGTAGCCGGCCGCCGCATGCCAGCCGTCGTCCAGCGCCCGCAGCAGCGCGTGGACACCTTCGCCCGGCACGTTGCGATGGATCAACGCCTTCGGCAGACGTTCGGCGAGCACCGCCGGACCGGGCACGTCCGGGTCGGCCAGCACGGCCAGCCGGGCCGCCACGGTCAGCGACCGGGGACCGGACCGGTCGACCAGCACCCAGCTGGCGATCCGGCCCAGCTCGTCGCAGGTGCCCTCGACCAGCATCCCGCCCGGGGCGAGCGCGTCACTCATCGTCGACCACGCGGCGGCGACCTCCTCCTCGGCGTACTGGCGCAGCACGTTGAACGCGCGGACCAGCACCGGCCGCAGCCCGGCCAGCTCGAAGCCGCCTCTGGCGAAGGTGAGGCGCGGTGGTACGGCGGCCGGGGCGGCGTCGGCCACCCGGGCCGGGTCGATCTCCAGCCCGACCACCCGTACGTCCGGGCGGATCATGGCCCGCAGCCGGTCCCAGAGCTCCACCGTGGTCACCGGGCTGGCGCCGAAGCCGAGGTCCACCACGAGTGGATCGGCCGCGTCGGCGACCACCGACCCGCACCGGTCGGCGATCCACCGGTCCACCCGGCGCAGTCGGTTGGGGTGCGTGGTGCCCCGGGTGATCACCCCGAACGGTTGGCCGCCGGCCGGCCGACCGCCGCCGGCCGGCCGACCGCCGCCTGGCCGGAAGCCGCCGCCTGGCGACAGGCCGGCGACAGGGCCGAAGCCGCCGGGTGGCGATGGGCCATCGACCGGTCTCACCCGGTCGACACCCGGTGCACCTTGTGCTGCGCCGCCTGCGCCAACGGGCGGACCACCAGCCGGTCGATGTTGACGTGGTGCGGGCGGGTGGCGCACCAGGCGACGCAGTCGGCGATGTCCTCGGCGACCAGTGGCTGTGCGACCCCGGCGTAGACCTGGTCGGCGCGGGCCGCGTCACCGCCGAAGCGCAGCAGGCTGAACTCGTCGGTGCGGACCATGCCCGGGTCGATCTCGATCACCCGGACCGGCCGGCCGCACAGCTCCAACCGCAGCGTCTCGGCCAGCGCGGTCTGCCCGTGCTTGGCCGCGGTGTAGCCGCCGCCGCCCTCGTAGACGGTCTGACCGGCGGTCGAGCCGATGACCAGCACGGTCCCGGTGCCGCTGGCTTCGAGGGCGGGTAGCAGCGCCTGGGTGACCCGTAGGGTGCCGAGCACGTTCACCTCGTACATCCAGCGCCAGTCGTCGACCGAGCCGGACTCGATCGGATCCAGACCGCGCGCCCCGCCGGCGTTGTTCACCAGCAGCGTCACCGCGTCGGGCAGTTCGTCGGCGACGCGGGCGAGCGCGGCGACCGAGTCGTCGTCGGTGACGTCGCAGGTCGTCGCGGTGGCGGATCCGCCAGCGCTGGTGATCCCGGCGACAAGTTCGGCCAGCCGGTCGGCACGGCGGGCGGCGGCGAGCACGTGGAATCCTTCGGCGGCCAGCCGGCGGGCGCTGGCCGCGCCGATCCCGCTGGACGCTCCGGTGACGATGGCAATCGGCTTCATGCCGCCATTGTCGCCGTCGGCGGAACCGGCGCGGCGGGCAGCCGGGAGAGGTGCGTCACCTCGATGGGGCCTGAGTTGGGCATGCCGCGCATCTGATCGGGAAGATGTGACTGGTCGTTTCGGTTGCTGCCGGTGGCTGTCACGGTGTCGAGCGAAGCCGGAGCCGGGCGAAGCCCGAGTCGAGCGTCGCGGAGTCGGGCGAAAAGGGAGCGGACGTGGTGCAGGTTGGCGAGGCCGGGCGGCGGACGTCGCAACAATGGCCGGTACCCCGCCGGATCGCGACCCTGTCGGTGCACACCTCGCCGCTGGACCAACCGGGCACTGGTGACGCTGGCGGCATGAACGTCTACATCGTCGAGGTGTCCCGGCGGTTGGCCGAGGCCGGCGTCGACGTGGAAATCTTCACCCGAGCGACGGCGGGCGGCGTACCGCCGGTGGTGGAGATGGCGCCGGGCGTACGGGTGCGACAGGTGATCTCCGGACCGTTGGAGCCGTTGCCCAAGGAGGATCTGCCGGCTCAGCTCTGTGCCTTCACCGCCGGTGTGCTGCGAGCCGAGGCCGCGCGGGCACCCGGCTACTACGATCTGATCCACTCCCACTACTGGCTTTCCGGCCAGGTGGGCTGGCTGGCGAAGGAGCGTTGGGGCGTGCCGTTGGTGCACACCGCGCACACCCTCGCCAAGGTGAAGAACGCCCGTCTCGCCGACGGTGACCGCCCCGAACCCGCCGCCCGGATCGTCGGCGAGGAACAGGTGGTGGCCGAGGCCGATCACCTGGTGGCCAACACCCGGACCGAAGCCGGCGAGCTGATCGACTGGTACGGGGCCGGAGCCGACCGGGTCAGTGTGGTCGAGCCCGGCGTCGACCTCGACCGGTTTCGGCCGGCCGTGGCCGGTCAGGAGGCCGCCGCCCGGTTGGCCGGGCGCCGCCGGTTCGGCCTGCCGGAACAGGGTCACCTGATCGCGTTCGTCGGCCGGATCCAGCCGTTGAAGGCCCCGGATGTGCTGCTGCGTGCGGTGTCCGCGCTGCGCAGGCGTGACCCGGGGACCGCCGCCGACCTGACCGTGGTGATCGCCGGTGGCCCGAGCGGCACCGGCCTGGACCGGCCGAGCGCGCTGATCGAGCTGGCCCGCAGCCTCGGCATCGACGACCTGGTGCGCTTTCTCCCGCCGCTGGGCGGGCCGGACCTGCCGGCACTGTTCCAGGCCGCCGACCTGGTCGCGGTGCCGTCGTACAACGAGTCCTTCGGCCTGGTCGCGCTGGAGGCCCAGGCCTGCGGCACGCCGGTGGTCGCCGCTGCGGTGGGTGGCCTGATCACCGCGGTGCGGGACGGGCGCAGCGGCGTCCTGGTCGACGGACACGATCCGGACGATTGGGCGGCGGCGATCGGCAACCTGCTCGGAACGCCCCGGCTGCGTCGAAGGCTGAGCCTCGGCGCGGTGCGGCACGCCCGGCAGTTCTCCTGGGCTCGCACTGCGGCCGGCCTGTTGACCGTTTACGGTGAGGCGGTGTGCGCACATCGGGCAGCCGTCGCCGCCGAACTGCGCCGCCAGGCCGACGCGCTGACGGCGAGTGTCGGCTGACGGACCCGCTGACGGACCCGCTGACGGGACCCGCCGACGGACGTGCTGATCGGCCCGACTGACGGCATCTCCGCCAGCGGGAGAAGCTAGGCACCCGAGACAAGCGGGCACCTCGGTGAGGGAGAAGCATGAGCGAACGGGCCGAGGTGGCGAGGCTGATCGAGTCGGTCTGCGCCGACCGCGAGCTGGAGTGGGAAACCACCGGAGAGTTCTCGTACTCGGTGACCCTGCCGGGCACGCGGAAGTTGAAGACGGTCTGCAATCTGATTGTCGGCGAGCACGCGCTGCGGATCGAGGCGTTCGTCATGCGCCAACCGGACGAGCGGCGCGAGGAGTTGTGGACCTGGCTGTTGCGACGCAACGCCCGGATGTACGTCGTCGCGTTTTCCGTCGACGCCGCGGGTGACGTGTACCTCACCGGACGCGTCGGGCTGTCGGGGATGACCGAGGATGAGCTGGACCGGATTCTCGGCTCGGTGCTCACCTATGCCGACGAATCATTCGACACCATGCTGGAGATCGGGTTCGGTACGGCAATCCGTCGTGAGTGGGAATGGCGAGTGAAGCGGGGAGAATCGCTGACGAACCTTGCCGCCTTCGCGCACCTTTTCGAGACCGCACAGCCGAAAGATCCGGGTTTGTAAAGGACCAGCAGGGTACTGCTCGCATTGGTGGCGTAACCGTCACCGGCCGCCCCCCAACAGGGAGACTGTCAAGGGAGTGAGCAGACCATGCCACAACAAGCCAAGACCCGCCGTGGTAGTGCCGCGTCGAGCGGACGCGACCAGCGTGCCGGTAGCCAGGCCGGACGTACGCAGTCGGCCCGCACGCGGTCGCGTGGGTCGAGCGGCTCGTCGCGCGCCGCGAACAGCCGTTCCGGGGGTACGGGCAGCCGTTCCGCGACCGCGACGATCCGGCCGGCGAACGGCACCATCAGGGAGAGCGACCTGAGCCATCTGCGGGTCGACGAGCTGCGCGCGCAGCTGCGCAGGCGTGGGGTGACCGGCACCTCCAATCTGCGCAAGGGCGATCTGATCAAGTCGTTGGCTCGGTCGATGCGCCGGGGCACTCCGGCCCGGGCCCAGCAGGCGGCCCGTCCCCGGGCCGGATCGCCGTCGGCCCGGCAGAGCGCCACGCCGGCTCGGGGGCGCGCGGCCTCGTCGGCCCGCAAGAGCGCGCCGTCGGCCCGCAAGAGCGCGTCGAGCGCCGGCAAGAGCACGTCACCGGCCCGCAAGAGCGCGTCGAGCGCCGGAAAGAGCTCGGCCAGTCCGCGCGCGGGCACCGGGTCGGCTCGCAAGAGCAGCCCATCGGCCAGCAAGAGCACCTCGTCGGCGAGAAAGAGCGCCCCGTCGGGCAGCGGGAGCGCTCCGTCCGCCCGGAAGGGCACCACATCAGCAGGAAACCGGACGAGCGGCGCGAAGAATGGTCGATCATCCGCGAAGGGTGCGTCCGGTACGGCTCGGTCGTCTCCGTCCGGCACCGGCACGATCCGTACGGGTGAATCGTCGTCGCGTTCGCTCCGGTACGCGCAGCGGATCGCCGGGCCACAGGAGCACGCGGAACGCGCCGGGCGCAGCCTGGTGACCACCGATCACCAGGCAATCCGGCAGTGGGCCGAGGCTCGGGGCGGTCAGCCCGCGACGGTCGGTACGCCCCGCGACGGGCGGCCGAGCGTGCTGCGGATCGACTTTCCCGGTTACGGTGGGGCGAACCTCCGACCGATCACCTGGAATGAGTGGTTTGCGACGTTCGATCAGCGTCGGCTGAACTTCATCTATCAGGAACAGCGCACCGACGGTACGCAGAGCAATTTCTTCAGACTCGAATCTCCCGACCGCGAGGATGCCTGAGCGTACATTTTTCGCTACGCGCAGGTGTGATCGGTCGCCAAACCTGTCCGATCCGTCGGATGATGTGATTGGCGGTACAACCAATTCAGGTTGTGTACGGGAAGTCTGAAGAACTACGGTTGTCCTACGCGCTGAGGCCCGGAATGGCCGGGGGCCACCGGACCGGTTCGGTCCGTGTGTTCGGGCATCGGTGTCGGGGGATCGGTGGCACTTGGGCCGTTGGGGGACGGCGCCACCCGAGACCGGCGGTGAGTGGAGGCGACGCTTACGGGGGTGAGCGTCGCCTCCCGCCGCCGGCTTTCCCGTTCGCTCGCGATCCGGCTGTCCGGATCGGTCGGGTGCTCGCCGACGCGCAGCGAGGCTGCCCGCCGTTCCCGCGCCGGTCCGGCCACGAGCTGGCCGACCGCGACCGCGCCGCCGATCACCCCGCAGACGACCCACAGGGTGACGTCGCTGCCGTGTTCCCGGACGAATCCGCCGCCGATCGGGGCGACAAACGCGGCGATCGACCAGGACAGCGAGAGGAATCCCTGGTAGCGGCCGCGCAGCGGAGCCGGCGTCAGCTCGGCGGTCAGGGTGGCGTTGGACGGCGAGTTGAGCATCTCGCCGAGGGTCCAGATCAGCACGGTGATCGCGTAGAACCAGGCGGCGTCGGCCACGGCGGTCAGCCCGAAGCCGATTCCGGTGATCAGCGCGGCCAGCGCCAGCACGTGGGAGCGGCTCCGGTCGCGGATCAGGCGTGGGACGAACAGCTGGCCGGTCACGATGAGCACGCCGTTGAGGGCGATGACCCCACCGTAGACGGCGGGGGTCAGCCCGTCGGTGGCCATCGCGATCGGCAACATCGCCGTGTGCTGCATGAACACCAGAGCCAGTAACAGATTGAGTCCGACGAAGCCGACGAAGACCCGGTCGGTGAGGATCGTGCGGAGGCCGGACCGGACCTCGGCGGGATCGGCGATCGTCCCGGTGGGTGCCGGGCGGGCCGGCCGCGTCTCTCCCACCCTGGTGAAGATGATGGCGGCTGTGATCACCGTCGTGAGCGCGTTGACCGCGAACAGCAGGAGATAGTCGACCTGGGCCGCCAGGCCGGCGAGGACCGCCGCGCAGGAGAAGCCGAGATTGACCGCCCAGTAGTTGAGGGAGAACGCCTTCAGCCGGTCGCGGGCGGGAACGAGGTCGATCATCATCGCGCTGAACGCGGGTCGGGCCGCCTCGCTGAACGCGCCGAGCAGCACCGCCGCGCCGGCCAGCTGCCAGAGCTGGTCGGCGAAGCCGAGCGCCAGCAGCATGACGGCGGCACCGAGGTGGGCGGTGAGCAGCGTCGGTCGGCGGCCCCACCGGTCAGCCAGCACACCGCCGGCGAGCGTGCCGATCGCCCCGCCCGCACCCCAGCCGCCGACGACCAGACCGGCTTGGGTTTCCGACAGGCCCTGAGCGGAGGTGAGGTAGATGGCCAGGAAGATGATGGCGAACGACCCGAGCCGGTTGATCAGGCTGCCGGTCCACAGATACCAGAACGTCCGGGGCAGGCCGCCGGTCGTGTCTCGCCACCATGCTCGCGCGCCGAGCAACCGACACCCCCGTTACGTAATGACCTGGATTCATCCAGCGCCTTACACCGTAGGGTCTGGCCAGATGATCGGGCATCGGATTTTCCACGTGGTGGTCGTCACCGCGGGCCGGTGCGCCCCCGACGGCCGGTTCCGGCAGGATGAAGGCCATGACTGTGGGGACACTGGTGCTGCTCCGGCACGGAGAGAGCGAGTGGAACGCGAAGAACCTCTTCACCGGTTGGGTCGACGTGGATCTGACCGCCAAGGGCGAGGCCGAGGCGCGGCGCGGCGGTGAGCTGCTGGCGCAGCACAACCTGCTGCCGGACGTCGTGCACACCAGCGTGCTGCGGCGGGCGATCCGCACCAGCGAGTTGGCGCTGCACACCGCCGACCGGGGCTGGATCCCGGTGCGCCGATCGTGGCGGCTCAACGAGCGGCACTACGGCGCGTTGCAGGGCAAGAACAAGAAGCAGACCCTGGAGGAGTACGGCGAGGAGCAGTTCATGCTCTGGCGGCGCTCCTACGACACCCCCCCGCCGCCGATCGCCGACGACGACGACTGGTCGCAGGTCGGCGAGCCGCGGTACCGGGAACTGCCGCCCGAGCTGATGCCCCGGACGGAGTGCCTGGCCGACGTGGTACGACGGATGCTGCCGTACTGGTACGACGCGATCGTGCCGGATCTGCTGGCCGGCAAGCAGGTCTTGGTCGCCGCGCACGGCAACTCGCTGCGGGCGCTGGTCAAACACCTCGACGGCGTCTCCGACGAGGCGATCGCCAAGCTGAACATCCCGACCGGCATCCCGCTGCGTTACGACCTCGACGGTGCGCTGCGCCCGGTCAACGTCGGCGGTGACTACCTGGATCCGGACGCCGCCGCCGAGGCGGTCGCCGCCGTCGCCAACCAGGGCCGCTGACCAGCCGCTGACCCGGAACACCGGGCCATGGGTACGACGGAACGTGCGTGCGTACCCATGGCCCGGTGCCACGTCGTGTCGTGGCGGTGGTGATCCGCCGTCAGTCGGCCGGGTTGACGCCGGTCACGTGGTAGACCACTCGTCGCCCGGCGTTGACCGCGTGATCGGCGTACCGCTCGTAGAACCGGCCGAGCAGGGCGCCGTCGATCGCCGTCTCCGCCCCGTACGGCCAGTCCGCGCCCAGCAGGATCTTGAACAGTCTGCTGTGCAACTCGTCCATGGCGTCGTCGTCGCGGTCGAGCTCCGCCGCCGTGTCCGCGTCCGGGGTGCGCAACACCTCGCACACCTTCGCGATCATCCGGTCGGCGACCTGTGCCATCTCGGAGAACACCGATCGCAACTCGGCCGGCACCGCGGGCGACGGGTGTCGGCGCAACGCGGTCTTGGCCACGTGGTCGGCCAGGTCGCCCATCCGTTCCAGGCCGGCCGAGACGTGCAGCGCGGTGATCACCATCCGCAGGTCGGAAGCGACCGGCGCCTGGCGGGCGAGCAGGTCGCTCACCCGCTCCTCGACCGTACGGTAGAGCGCGTCGATCTCGGCGTCGCTGACCAGGACGAGTTCGCCCTCTTCGCGGTTGGCGGTCAGCAGAGCGACGGTGGCCCGTCGCAACGCGACCTGAGCCGCTTCGGCCATGGACACTAGTAGATTGGTGATGTCTTGCAGCTCGGCCTGGAACTCCTCGCGCATACCGACCTTCCGTCGTCAGGGGCGGTGCTGTGCCGGACCGGGCTTCGTCCGATACCGCCCACACCGTAGGTCGACCGGGGGACCCCAAGGTGAACGGGAATGAACGGAGCCGGACCGGAGTGTGAACATCTGAGGATCCGGGCGTGATATGTCCTGTTCAGCTGGCCGCCGAGGTTAACAATGACCCTACGATCGCCTGCGTGGAGTGGGCGGTTCTAGCCGGTGGCGTGGCCGCCGGTGCAGGTGCCGGTCTCGCCGCCGGGCTGGGCCTGGCGCGAGCGAGGGCACGGCATCAGGTGTCCCGGCCGGACGACGGCCGGCCCGTCGAGCGTACGCCCAGCAGCGGGAGGCCACCGATCGTCGCGCAACCACCGGTCGGGCTGGCCGCCACCGACCGAAACCTGATCGACGCGCTGGCCCGCAAGAGTGTCGACTCGCTGCGGGTCGGCGTGGTCGTGCTGGACGCGGAAGACGTCCCGGTACTGGTCAATCCCGCCGCCCGCGCGATGGGCCTGCTCCGCGCCGGACCCACCCCGGGCAGCATCGCCGCCCACCCGATCATCCGTACCCTGGCCGGCCAGGTGCGCCGGACCGGGGTGCGCCGGGAGGTCGAACTCGACCTGCCCCGGGGCCGGCCGGGCGGCGTGCAGGACCCGCTCGGCGTGCACCTGCGCGCGGTCGGGCTCAGCGGAAACCACGTCGCCATCGAGGCCGCCGACGTCACCGAGTCGCACCGGGTCGCCCGGGTCCGCCGGGACTTCGTCGCCAACGTCAGCCACGAGCTGAAGACGCCGATCGGTGCGCTGCAACTGCTCGCCGAGGCGCTGCTCGACGCCACCGACCCGGACAGCGCCGTCGCCGACCCGTCGGAGGACGTCGCCGCCGCCCGCCGGTTCGCCGAACGAATCCAGCACGAGTCGACCCGGCTGGGCCGCCTCGTCAACGAACTCCTGGAACTCACCCGGCTGCAGGGTGCCGAGCCGCTACCCGCCCCCGATCCGGTCGCCGTCGACTGGGTGATCGCCGAGGTGGTGGACCGGACCCGGACCCCGGCCGCCGCCCGCAAGATCGAAGTGATCGTCGAGGGTGAGCGGGGCCTGACGGTCTACGGCAGTGACGCCCAGATCGCCACGGCCGTGGCCAACCTGGTCGAGAACGCCATCGCCTACTCCGGCAGCGGCACCCAGGTCACCGTGTCGACGTCCGCCGGCGACGGCCACGTCGACATCGCCGTGGCCGATCACGGCATCGGCATCGCACCCGACGAGGTCGACCGGATCTTCGAACGGTTCTACCGCGCCGACCAGGCCCGATCGCGGGCCACCGGCGGTACCGGGCTGGGGTTGGCCATCGTCAAACACATCGTCACCAACCATGGCGGACGGGTGGACGTGTCCAGCACGCTGGGTGGGGGGTCGACGTTCACCCTGCGGTTGCCGGCCAGTCCGCCGGACGCCGTCCTACCGTTACCGGAATCGGTTGAGATCGAGGCCGGTCCGGCCGAGTCTCGGCAGGTCTGAGCGATCAGGCCGGACATAGGGAAGGAAATCAGTTGGCCCGGGTACTCGTGGTGGAGGACGAGGAGTCGTTCTCCGACGCCCTCTCGTACATGCTGCGCAAAGAGGGATTCGAGGTGTCGGTCGCGCCGACCGGCACCGTGGCGCTCACCGAGTTCGACCGCACCGGCGCGGACATCGTGCTGCTCGACCTGATGCTGCCGGAGATG
The DNA here is from genome assembly GCF_029626025.1 of Solwaraspora sp. WMMD406. Classification (NCBI taxonomy): domain Bacteria; kingdom Bacillati; phylum Actinomycetota; class Actinomycetes; order Micromonosporales; family Micromonosporaceae; genus Solwaraspora; species Solwaraspora sp. WMMD406. The sequence goes on along the minus strand of NZ_JARUBF010000001.1, from coordinate 6,573,121 downwards.
TCCGGCACCGAGGTCTGCCGCGAGCTGCGGCAACGATCGCGGGTGCCGATCATCATGGTGACCGCCCGGGACAGCGAGATCGACAAGGTCGTCGGGTTGGAGATCGGCGCCGACGACTACGTCACCAAGCCGTACTCGCCGCGCGAACTGGTCGCCCGGATCCGGGCCGTACTGCGGCGGCAGAACACCGAGGCGGTCGAGCCGTCGGTGCCGACGCTGAGCGCCGGACCGGTCCGGATGGACGTCGAACGGCACGTGGTCACCGTCGACGGCGACTCGGTGCAGTTGCCGCTCAAAGAGTTCGAGCTGCTGGAACTGCTGCTGCGCAACGCCGGCCGGGTCCTCACCCGGGGGCAGCTGATCGACCGGGTCTGGGGGGCCGACTACGTTGGTGACACCAAGACGCTCGACGTGCACGTCAAGCGGCTCCGTTCCAAAATCGAACCCGAGCCGTCGGCACCGCGCTACATCGTCACCGTGCGCGGGCTGGGCTACAAGTTCGAGCCCTGATCCCGGTGGTCCGGATGCCGGCCGACCCGCCGCCGGGCGTACCGGAGGATTCCCCGCCGGGCGTACCCGACGATTGGTTGTCGGGCGTACCGGTTGATCGGTCAGTCGGCCCGGCGGGCCGTCGGCGTCCGGCGGCGCGGGGTGGCCGGATGGGCGGCCACCAGGCCACGGCGGACCCGCGCCGTGCACAGCTCGGCCAGCCGGGCGTACGCCGCCTTGCCGATCAGCGCGGTCAGCTCCGGTTCGTAGGACAGGTACATCGGCTCGGAGCCGACGTGCGCCTCCGGCGACGAAGTGCACCACCAGTCCAGGTCGTGCCCGCCGGCGCCCCAGCCGCGCCGGTCGAACTCGGTAAGCGTCGACACCAGCACCTTGCTGCCGTCCGGACGCTTGGTCCAGTCCTGATCCCGGCGGATCGGCAACTGCCAGCAGACGTCCGGCTTGTACTCCAGCGGATGCACCCCGTCGCGAAGGGCCTGCGCGTGCAGCGCACAGCCACCGCCACCGGCGAAGTCGGCGTCGTTGAGAAAGACGCACGGCCCGTCCGCGGAGCGGGTGGCGGTACGCCTGGCCGGCGTCTCCCCGTCGACGGTGTCCATCTCGGTGTAGTTCTTGAACCCCCGCCGGTGATGCTGCCACGTCTGCGGAGAAAGGCGCTTCGCCGCCGCCCGGACCCGGTTCTCGTCGTCGCTGTCGGTGAAAAAGGCACCGTGCGAACAGCAGCCGTCGCTGGCTCGACCGGCGATGATGCCGTGGCAGGACTGGCCGAACACACACGTCCAGCGGGACAGCAGCCAGGTCAGATCGGCCCGGACCAGGTGTTTCGGGTCGTCCGGATCCAGGAACTCGATCCACTCACGCGGGAAGTCCAGCGCGACCTCCCGACTACGGGGGTCGTCCGGATCCTCGACCAGTACGCGGAGTTCGTCACGGCGTGCCACCTGGTCAGCCTACGCCGCGACCTGATCACCGGCCGCTCGAGCGAGCGACTCGGCACGTTGTCCTAGGGTGATCGCATGCGACTGGGTGTGCTCGACGTCGGTTCAAACACCGTGCATCTCCTCGTAGTGGACGCACACCCCGGTGCCCACCCCTGGCCGGCACACTCGGAGAAGACCCTGCTGCGGCTCGCCGAACAGATCGGACCGGACGGCGCGATCACCGCTGCCGGAGCCGACTCGCTGGTCGAAGCGGTCGCGGCGGCCCGGACGGCGGCGATCGAGTGGCAGACCAGCGAACTGATCGCGTTCGCCACGTCAGCGGTACGCGACGCCACCAACTCGGCCGCCGTACTGGCCCGGGTACGCGCCGAGACCGGCGTGCACCTGCAGGTGCTCTCCGGAGCCGACGAGGCCCGACTGACCTTCCTGGCGGTACGGCGCTGGTTCGGCTGGTCCGCCGGGCGGCTGCTGGTGCTCGACATCGGCGGCGGGTCGCTGGAGCTGGCGGCCGGCGTCGACGAGGAGCCGCACCTGGCCCAGTCGTTGCCGCTGGGTGCCGGCCGACTGACCCGGGAACGGCTCGGCATCACCCCGGACACCCTCAGCCCGCCGTCCGCCGAGTTCGTCGCCGAGCTGCGCGACCACGTTGACGCCCAGGTGAGGCCGCTGATCCCGCAGCTGCAGGCGCAGGGCTGGGACCGGGCGGTCGGCACCTCCAAGACCTTCCGCACCCTGGCCCGGCTGGCCGGTGCCGCCCCGTCCAGTGCCGGCCTGTGGGCATCCCGCCGGCTCACCCGGACCGGACTGCGGCAGGTGACCGGTTTCATCCGGCACATCCCGCCCACCGAGCTCTCCGAGCTGGAGGGGGTCAGCGCCAGCCGGGGACATCAGCTGCTGGCGGGAGCGGTGGTGGCCGAGTCGGTGATGCGGCAGTTAAGCATCGACTCGCTGGACATCTGCCCCTGGGCGCTCCGGGAAGGGGTCATCCTGCGGCAGATGGCCCGGTTGGAGCCGATCCCCGGGTGACGGTCGCGGATCGGCGAGCCGGTGCGGACCGGGCTAGGCTGGGCGGCGTGAAGTTCGCGGTCCCCGTGTTGCTCTCCAGCTCCTCGGTCTTTCCCGAGCCGACGGCAGCCGCCTTCGAGATGGCCGCCGCGCTGGGCTACGACGGCCTCGAAGTGATGGTCTGGACCGACGCGGTCAGCCAGGACGCCGGCGCGCTGCGCGGGCTCGCCGAGCACTACGGCGTGCCGGTGCTCGCCGTACACGCGCCCTGCCTGCTGGTCACGCAACGGGTCTGGAGTCCGGATCCGTGGGAGCGGCTGCGGCGCTCCGCCGTGCTGGCCGAGACCCTCGGGGCACCGACCGTGGTGGTCCACCCGCCGTTCAGCTGGCAGCGTGACTACGCCCGTACCTTCGCCGACGGTCTGCGGACCCTGGCGGCGGCCCATCCGGATCTGCGCTTCGCGGTGGAGAACATGTTCCCGGTACGGATGGCCGGCCGAGAGTTCGTCCCCTACCAGCCCGGCTGGGATCCGACGGCGGTCGGCTACGACTCGTACACCCTGGATCTGTCGCACTGCGCCGCGTCGCGGGCCGACGCGCTGGCGCTGGCCGACTCGATGGGTGCCAGCCTGGATCACGTGCACCTCGGCGACGGCAGCGGCCTCGGCCGCGACGAGCATCTGGTCCCGGGACGGGGCAACCAACCCTGCGCCGAACTGCTGGGCTCGCTGTCCGGTCGCGGCTTCCGTGGCGCCGTGGCGGTCGAAGTGGCCACCCGGGGCGCGCGCAGCCGTACGGTGCGCGAAGCCGACCTGCGCGAGGCGCTGGCCTTCGCCCGCCGGCACCTGACCGCGTCGGCCACGACCTCCGTGACCGGCCCGCCGTCGCCGTCCGGCCGGTGACCCGGTCCGGACGCTGACCGGGTCAGGAAACCCGGGCCAGTCCGGCTTCGTCCTCCACGGCGGCCCGCTTACGCGCCCGGTGCGCGGCAACGTGTGACCTGGTCGCGCAGCGTTCCGAACAGAACCGCCGGCAGCAGTTGGACGACGTGTCCAGGTAGACGTTGCCGCAGCGGGCGTCGGCGCACACCCCGAACCGGGCACTGCCGTACTGACACAGCCAGACCGACAGCCCCCAGACAGCGCCGGCCAGATATTCGGCGCTGACCGAGGCGCCCCGGCTGGTCACGTGCATGTGCCAGTCCCGGGCACCCTCGTGGCCGGAGATCCGGGGCCGCACCGGAAAGGCCGCCAGCAACGAATTGAGCTCCGCGACCGCGTCGGTGTCCCGGCCGGTGGTCCCGAACTCGAAAACGTCCCGCAGGCGTCTGCTGGCCCGCCGGAACAACACGACGTCCCGTTCGGCCACCTCGTCCCGCATCCAGGCGTGATCGCCGTGAAACAGGGCCTTCAGATCGTCCAGGTCGGCCAGGGGTGCGTTGACCAGATCAACCGCGGTCCGCGCGTACGCGTCGAAGTCCACCCGACAACGGTAGACGATTCACGCCGCGCGTTGGGCGTCCACGTAGTGCGGCAGGAAACGAGCGTAGCCGTCGGTGATCAGCCCCATGCTCTCGCGTAGTCCGGCACCGGCGGACTCGCCGGCCACCACCCAGCTGCCGAGCACCAGATGATTGCCGGAGAAAGCCGGCAACGCCCGGAACTCCTGGAAGCACCAGCCCTCGTCGCCGTACTCGCCCGGGTTGACGATCTCGCCCGATCCGGTGACGATCCGCACCGCCGCACCTTCCCGACCGAGCAGCGGCTTGGCCACGTACTCCGGCATGTCCCGAGGACCGTCGAGATAGGCCGGCAGCAGGTAAGGATGGCCGGGATACAGCTCCCAGAGCACCGCCAGCAGCGCCTTGTTGGACAGCAGCAGCTTCCAGGCCGGCTCGATCCAGGTCGTCGGGGTACCGGGATCGAGCGCCAACCGGCCGTACGGCTCGGCCAGCATCCACTCCCACGGGTAGAGCTTGAAGCAGGTGGTGATCGGCTGATCGGCGGCGTCGACGAACCGCCGGCCGTCCCAGCCGACGTCCAGCATCGGCAGCAACTCGGTGGCCAACCCGGCCTGCCGGGCGGTCTCGGCGAGATAACCGGCGGTCATCAGATCCTCGCCGGTCTCCTCCTCGCTCGACCACGTCACGTGCACCGCCGGGCTGTACAACCCGGTCTTGATCTGCGCCCAGGCGGCGACCAGCCGCTCGTGCAGGCTGTTCCACTGGTCAAGGCGCGGGTGGAGGTCCTCCAACCAGTACCACTGCACGATCGCGGCCTCGACCAGCGCGGTCGGGGTGTCGGCGTTGTACTCCAGCAGCTTCGGCGGCCAGGAGCCGTCGTACCAGAGGTCGAACCGGCCGTACAGGGTCGGTGGCTGCTCGCGGAGCGACCGGGCCACCCCGTCGGCGGCCCACGCCGGGATGCCGAACTCGGCGTACCTGCCGGAGGCGACGACGTGTTCGGCGGCGGCCACCGCCATCCGGTGCAGCTCCTCGGTCGCTTCCTCCAGCCGCAACACCTCGGCCAGGTCGAACGCGTAGCAGGCGGACTCGTCCCAGTAGGACATCACCCCGCCGCTGGGCAGTTCGGTGTCGACGTAGACGAGGCCCTGCGCCCGTACCGTGGCGTCCCAGTCCGCGCGAAGTCGGCTGAGCTCGCGGCGCATCGTCAGCCGCCGCAGGAGGCGAGGTGGGTACCGAAGCCGCCCCGATCGGGCAGCATCGCGGGGACGTGGCGTTCGCCCTGGTCGGTGCCGGTACGAGTCGAGACCGCCGGCCCTGAGACGGCCATCGCGACGACGGTGCCGCCCGCACCGCCGGCACCCATCGACCGGTCGTCGTCACAGTCGTCGTCGGAAACCATGTTGCAGCCGGAGAGCGTGAGCGCGAGCGCGGTGAGGGCGCCCAGCTGGACGCTGGCCGACCGGAGCCGGCGGGGAGAGATCCTGTCCACGGCATTCGTTGTAGCGCACGGGCGCACGTCCGAGCCAACCGGACCACTCGGCGTACCGCTGATCGGGCCGGCGGCCGGACCACTCGGCCGCACCGCCAACCGGGCCGGGGCGGCGACCCGACTGCTCGGCTGACCGGGCCGGCGCGAGTGATGAACGATACGCTCGACCCATGCTTCGCTCGGTCATCCTCGCCGCGGCCCGGTCGACCCGGATCGAACGGCTGGTCGCCACCGCACCGTTCAGCCGCGACGTGGTCCGTCGCTTCGTCGGTGGCACCACCATCGACGACGCGCTCGACGCCGGTGCCGCGCTCGCCACCGCCGGCCTGACCATCAGCGTGGATCACCTCGGCGAGGACACCGAGACCCCGGAACAGGCCAGCGCCGTACGCGCCGAATATCTGGCGTTGATCGACGCGCTCGACCGGGCCGGCCTGGCCGCCGGAGCCGACGTCAGCGTCAAGCTCTCCGCGCTCGGCCAACGGTTCGACGAGCAGGCCGCCACGGAGCACGCGCGGGTGATCTGCGCCGCGGCCGCCGCCGTCGACTGCACGGTCACCCTGGACATGGAGGACCACACCACCACCGACGCGACGCTGGACACCCTGCAGCGGCTGCGGGCCGACCATCCGGGTACGGGCGCGGTCCTGCAGGCCTACTTGCGGCGTACCGAGGCCGACTGCCGGGAACTGGCCACCGCCGGGTCGCGGGTGCGGCTCTGCAAGGGTGCCTACGCCGAGCCCGAATCGGTCGCGTACCAGTCGGCGATCGACGTGGACAAGTCGTTCGTCCGCTGCCTCAACATCCTCTTCTCCGGACCTGGCTACCCGATGCTCGCCACCCACGATCCCCGGCTGATAGCGATCGCCGAGGACCGCGCGCGCTGGTTCGACCGCGCCCCGGAGGAGTTCGAGTTCCAGCTGCTGTACGGCGTACGCCCGGAGGAGCAGCTACGCCTGGTCGGCGAGGGCTACACGGTCCGGGTCTACCTTCCCTACGGCACCGACTGGTACGGCTACCTGATGCGGCGGTTGGCGGAACGCCCGGCCAACGTGGCGTTCCTCGGCCGGGCGATGCTGTCCCGCGACTGACCTTCGCTGTCCCGTTAGGACCGAACCACAGGTGGAAGGGCTTGACCTGGTGGGCCGTATCATCCGGCGGGTGACCGACCGGCAGCAGGCACCGATGCGCCGTGGTTGGTCGATCTGGCCGCTGGTCGGCATCATCGCCACGGTGTTCTGCTGCGCGGCTCCGGTCGCGGGGGCGGTCGTCCTGGTCGACCGGCTACCGAGCCCCGACCGCCCGGTCCCGCACCCCACCGGTCACGTCGTGACCGCGCCGCCGGCCAGCCCGCGGCCCGGCGATCCGATCGACGCCACCGAAGCCTGGCTGCGGAGTCAGCTCGGCACGCTGCTGGAGCAGCAGGCGGCCGCGTTGCTCGCTGGCGACGAGCGGACCTTCCTGGCGGTCGTCGGGCCGGAGCCGCAGGCCCGTGCGGACCTCGCCCGCCAGTATCGGACCTTGCGCGCGATGCGGGTCACCGCCTGGCGTCCGGCGATCAGCACCCTCGCCGCGATCGACCCGAACGCCGGGCTGACCGCGCCGTCCACCGTGCGGCCCGGTGGCCAGCCCACCGCAACCCCCACCGGTCCGACGACCGCTCCGCCCGGCGTCGGACCCTCCGGCACGCCGACGACCGGGCCGTCCGGTGCGCCGACGAGCCTGGTGACCGCGCCGCCGGCCGCGCCGCCGGCCGCGCCACGCGCGCCGATCGGCTCGCCGGATCCGGCACCGGGCACGCCCGCCGTACCACCGGGCACCGACCCGCCGTCGGCGACGGTCGGGCCGTCGGTGACCCCGTCGACGCCGAACCCGTCGAGCCCGCCAGCGGCCGACGGTGTGCCGACGGTGCCGGGAAGCCCGACCGGCGCACCGCCGACGGCGATTCCCACCCAGTGGCGGCTGCTGGTCAGCTATCAGCACTGCTTCGTGGTGCCGTCCTGCACCACCAGTCCGGTCGTGGTCGGGCAACGGTGGAGCACCGAGGGCGGCCGGCTGCGGCTGGTCGCCGTCGAACCGTCGCTCACCCTGCAGGACGGCCCGCGTCCCTGGGAGATCAGCGAACTGGTCGTGGCGACCGGCAACCGGACGCTGGTGGCGACCACCCCGGCGTACCGTGATCTGCTACCGGAGCTGCTGCGCGACGCCGAGCAGGCGGCGGTGGTGGCCGACCGGTACGCGGTGACCGGCACGACGCCGGACCGGTACCGGATCTTCTACGCGGGTGCGGACGAGTGGCAGGCCTGGTACGGCGGGCAGCGCCCGGAATGGACCGCCGGGTACGCCGTGGCGGTCGGCGGCGGGCACTACGAGGTGGTGCTCAACGGCACCAATCTGCGCGACGCCCTGCGGCCCGGTCTGTTGCGGCACGAACTCACCCACGCCGCGTCGCTGCCCGACGGCGGCCACCGGGACCGGTCCGCCTGGTGGCTGATCGAAGGGCTGGCCGAACACGCCGCCGCCGGTGGCCGTCCGGTGGTCCGCTACGAAGGGCTGGACAACGTCCGCAGGCTGGTGCTGCAGCAGGACTGGCAGGGCCCGCTCGACTCGGCGGAACCGGCGGTGGCGGCGGAGGACTGGCAGGTCAGTGCCGGGTACGGGGTGGGCTATCTGGCGGTACGTCACCTGGTAGACCGGTTCGGCGAAGAGCGGGTGCTGGCGTTCTTCCGGGCGGTGGTGCACGACGACGCGAGTCTCGACACGGCGGCCCGCGCGGAGTTCGCCGCCGACTGGGACGAGCTGCATCAGGCGTGTGTCGACTACGTACGACAGGCCGCCGGCTGAGCGGCGCGGTGCGGTGTGGCGTGGCGTGACGAGGCGTGACGAGGCGTGACGATGCTCGGATGGGTGGCGGCGAGAATCAAATGACGGAACGCATCGCGCCGGTCACAGCTACCCCGTTACGGTACTGGTAACACGTGCGTTGCCCGTCGCGGCGTGGAAACGACCCGCCGGGCGGCACGCGCCGGGGAATGGGATGGATTGGTGAACCATGGCAGGATCACCACAGTCCGAGGACAGGCTGTCGGAGGTCAAGTTCCTGACCGTCGCCGAGGTGGCCAAGGTGATGCGGGTGTCGAAGATGACGGTCTATCGACTCGTGCACTCCGGTGAGTTGTCCGCGGTGCGCGTCGGTCGATCGTTCCGGGTACCGGAGCACGCCGTCCACGACTATCTACGGGGAGCGTTCCAGGAGTCCGCGTAGCGGCGGTGGTCGAAGGTGGGGCGCCAGCGCGGCGGCCGGCGATCGCCGGGGCCGCGTTGGTGCTGATGACACGTGCGGGATAGGCTTGACTCCGGTCGTGACTTCCTGTGGCGTGGACGATCGCTCGTGCGGGCAACCAGCCCGTGCGGCAACCCGCCACCTGCGGGTCCGACCGGTTGTCCAAATCGGTCCTCGTGGTCGCCGCGCCAGACGGTGCACGGATCGACCCGCACGTTCGTTGGGAAGGCTGTCGTATGGGCTCGGTGGTCAAGAAGCGCCGCAAGCGTATGGCCAAGAAGAAGCACCGCAAGCTGCTGCGCAAGACCCGCGTCCAGCGTCGACGTCTCGGCAAGTGACCGTGGCCGGGCGCACGCCCGGCTCACGTACACCCCGGTCACCCGCCGGCACAGGGAGGGCCGCATGCTGAGGTCCCCGACCGTCGTGGTTACCGGGATCAGCCGTTTCATCGGTGCCCGGGTCGCCGCGCGGCTCGCCGCCGATCCCAGTGTGGGTCGGGTGATCGGGCTGGACGCTGCCTCGCCAGCACCGGACTTCGCGGAGCTGTTGCGCGAGGTCGACCATGTCCGGGCCGATGCCGGCGCGGCCACCAGCGTCATCGCCGATCTCGACGCGGACGCCGTCGTGCACCTGGCCGTGGTGAGCGGCCCGGACCATCAGCACGGTGGTCGGGCGGCGATGAAAGAGCAGAACGTCATCGGTACGATGCAGCTGCTCGCCGCCTGCCAGCAGGCGACCCGGCTGCGCAAGCTGGTCGTGCGGTCCTCGACGGCCGCCTACGGTGCCTCGTTTCGCGATCCGGCCGTCTTCACCGAGGAGACCGAGCCGCGTGAGGTGCCGCGCGGCGGGTTCGCCCGCGACATCCTCGACATCGAGGCGTACGTCCGTGGATTTCGCCGTCGGCGTCCGGAAGTCACCGCGACCGTCCTGCGTTTCGCGCCGTTCATCGGGTCGACCGCTGAGACCAGCCTGACCCGTTACTTTTCCCAGCCGGTGGTGCCGACGATCTTCGGACGGGATCCGCGACTGCAGTTCGTCCATGTCGACGACGCGTTGGAGGTGCTGCACCGGGCGGTGGTCGAGGACCACCCCGGCACGTTCAACGTCGCCGGACCGGGTGTGCTCACGCTGTCCCAGGCGATCCGTCGGGCCGGCCGGGTGCCGCTGCCCGTCCTGGAGCCGGGCCTGTCCACGGCGGCCGGCTTCACCCGTACCTTCGGGGTGGGGCGGTACGGACTCGACCAGATCGACCTGTTCGTGCACGGCCGGGTGGTGGACATCAGCCGACTAGCCGACGAGTTCGGCTTTCTGCCCCGGTCCACCGCGGCCGCCTTCGACGACTTTCTCGCCGCCCACACCGACCGGGCCGTGCTGGCCGCCGAGCAGTTGCGTACCGCCGAGCAGGCGATCCTGGACGGCATCCGGCGGGTTCGTGCGATGGCCGGCAGGGTGGCCGACGGCGTGGTCGATCGCGGGTCGGCCGACACCGTGGGCGATCGCGACGAGCCGGACCTCAGCCAGCGGGACCTCACCCAGCGGGAGTCGGGATGACGGTGCCGGAGCTACCTGGAGACGTCTGGGACCAGCGGGTCGCGGCCGGACTGGCGTTCCTGCGCCGTCGGCTGGCCGGCGAGTACGAAGTCGACGAGTTCGGCTTCGACCCCGACCTGACCGAGAGCGTCTTCCAGCCGGTGCTGCGGGCGCTGTACCGCGAGTGGTTCCGGGCCGAAATCCTCGGCGTGGAGCACCTGCCGCCGAAGGGCGCCGGCCTGGTGGTCGGCAACCATTCCGGTACGGTCGCGCTGGACGCCATGGTGCTTTCCGCGATCATGTACGACGCGCACCCCGAGCGGCGGCACCTGCGCCTGCTCAGCGCCGACCTGGTGTTCCGGCTGCCGTTCGTTTCCGAACTGGCCCGCAAGCTCGGCGGGACGATGGCCTGCAATCCGGACGCCGAGCGGCTGCTCAGCGGCGGGGAGCTGGTCGGTGTCTTCCCGGAAGGCTTCAAGGGGATCGGCAAGCCCTATTCCCAGCGATACAAGCTGCAGCGGTTCGGACGCGGCGGCTTCGTGTCGGCGGCGATCCGGACCGGGGCGCCGATCGTGCCGGTGGCGATCGTGGGAGCCGAGGAGACCTATCCGATGCTCGCCGACATCGCGCCGCTGGCCCGGCTGCTCGGCCTGCCGTACTTCCCGGTCACCCCGACCTTTCCCTGGCTGGGCCCGTTGGGGTTGGTGCCGCTGCCGAGCAAGTGGCTGATCGAGTTCTGCCCGCCGATCCCGACTACCCAGCTGGCCGATCACGCCGACGATCCGCTGGTCGTGTTCAACCTCGCCGACCAGGTACGCGAGACGATCCAGCAGGCGCTGCACCGGTTGCTGGAACGCCGACCTGACCCGTTCGGCCGTTGACCGACCCGACCCGTTCGGCCGCTGATCGACTGATCGGCCGATCGCGGCTCAGCTCAGCAGCGTACGCAGGTCCAACACCTGCCAGGAGGTCGTCTCGTTGTCACCGGTCGACCACCACAGCACCCCACCACGGCAGAGCACCATGCCCACCTCGTCCGCCACCACGATCGGCTCGTCGCGCTCCAGGTCGTAGACGAGCAGCTGCTGGCTGCTGGTCAACGCCGTCGGGGCGGAGGACAGGGACAACACCTCGAACCGGTCGAGTACCGCGACGTCGATCGTGCTGGCGGTCACCGTACCGTCACCAATGCGTCGTCGATCGCTGCCGTCCGGCCGCATCAGGTCGATCCGGCCCGGCCCGTCAGCCGCCAGCACCAGCACTCGACACCAGGTGGGACCGCAGGTGACCAGCTCGGTGGGACCCGCCGGGACGTCGAGGATCCGCCGCTGGTCGAGGTCCCGTACCCGGATCGGCCCGGTCTCGCCGCTGCCCGCGCTGACCATCTTCGGCCAGGCCGACAGCGCCCAGGCACCCGGCTCGGTACGGACCGTCACCTCGCCGCCGGCCAAGGTCACCGACCGCAGCTCGGTGGCCGGCTCCGGATCCGGAGCCACCGCCACCCAGTACAGCCGCCCGGTGTCGATCACCATGTCGTACTGGGAATTGAAGAAGACCACGTCGCCGGTGTCGGTGGTGAGCCGCCGGGGTGCCGCCGCGCCGTCCCATTCGACCGCCCACATCTCGGTGCGGCCCCGACCTGCTTCGTCGGCCACCGACTCCGACCAGGCCAGCGTCGACCCGTCGACGGTGAATCCGCCGTACTGGGGGGTCGTGGCGAGTGGCAGCCGGCGTAGCTCGCGGATCGCTCCGTCGGGCTGGCGGATCACCAGGCGCAGCGCCGTGCCGTCCGGGCTCGGCGCGGTGCCCACCGAGGTCGCGCCGTCCAGGAACAGCATCGGGCTGTACGCCGGCCCGTCCGTCAGGTTGGCTGGCAGCTCGATGATCTCGGCGTCGGGCCAGATCTCGGCGAGGGTCCGCAGCCGATCCGGCTCCGCCGACGTGGTCGGCCCGACCTGCGGCAGCCCGACCAGGAGGACGGCGGCCGCGAGCGCGGCGACCAGACCAGCCAGGTGCCATCGACGTGCCCGCCGATGACGGCCCGGCGGGCGAATGGTCGCCTCTGGCGGTGGTGCCGGGCGTGCGGTGACCGTCACACCGATGACCTTTCCTGTCGAGACGTCGACGTGGTGGCGGGGTGCCTGGCTCGTCGGCGGCGACGTCGACCGGCCGTCCGGCGACGTCAACCGGCCGTCCGGCGACGTCAACCGGCCGTCCAGCGACGGCGCATCGCCAGGCCCGCCGTCACCGCCCCGGCCAGGAAGCCGGCGGCGACCGTCGACGGTACCGCGATCCGGGCGGCCTTGCGACCGGTCCGGAAGTCGTGGATCTCCCAGCCGCGCTCCCGAGCGTGTCGGCGTAGCGCGCTGTCCGGGTTGACGGCGATGGGGTGCCCGACCGACGACAGCATCGGGATGTCGTTGGCGGAGTCGCTGTAGGCGCTGCACCTGGCCAGTTCGAGGCCTTCGACGGCGGCGAGCTGGCCGACGGCCTCCGCTTTCGCGGGTCCGTGCATCAGCTCACCGACCAGCCGTCCGGTGTACGCGCCGTCGATCACTTCGGCGACGGTGCCGATCGCGCCGGTGAGCCCGAGCCGGTGGGCGAAGATCCGGCCGATCTCCACCGGGGCGGCGGTCACCAACCACACCCGCTGGCCGGCGTCGAGATGCGTCTCAGCCAGGGCCCGGCTGCCGGGCCAGATCCGGTGGGCCATCAGTTCGTCGAAAATTTCCTCGGTGAGCCGTTCGACGTCGTCGACCCGCCAACCGGCGACGAACGCCAGTGCCGCTTCGCGGGCGTGCGACATATCGGCGGCGTGCTCGGTGGCGAGCAGCCGGAACCGCGCCTGCCGCCAGGCGAATCGCGCGAGATCACTGGTGGTGAAGTAGTTGCGGGCCGCGAGGCCACGGGCCAGCCAGTAGATCGACGCCCCGCGCAGCATCGTGTTGTCGAGATCGAAGAAGGCTGCGGCACCGGGCTCGACCGGCTCGCTCGGCGCGGCGTCCAGACCGGTCGCCGCCCAGCCGGTGGTGTGGCCGGCGGTGTCGGTGCTGATGGTCACCCTTCGAGTGCGGGTCACGGCAAGAACTCCTTCCGGCGGCATCGATCCGCGTTCCGGCCGCTGTCCCGCGCGGTCCGCGCTCCGGCCCCCGCGAGACCGGTGCTCGGCCGCCTCCCCGCCGAGACTAACCGGCGGGTGACGTGGTTCGGGGCTTCTGACCGTGTCGTCAGAAGCCCCGGAATCGGATCGGCGGTGTGCGGCCGCGCCGCACCGGTCACCGGATCAGGCCGTCGCCCCTGCTTGAGGCGGCACTCACGGGCTTGGTCACGGGATGCCGGCAGGGTTGTCCTTGACCGGCGGGCGGGGGGTGTACGGCAGGGCGGGTTCGGCGCTGCCGACGTTCGGCTCGGCCAGGGTCGGCCGGCCGGGACTCGCCGCCGGGTGGGTGGGCACTTCGGCGGGTACGCCGTCGGCGACGCCGACCGGGGCCGGCGGGACATCCGTGGTGTCCGGTGGTGCCGCCGCCTCACCGGCCGGCGTCGGCGAGGATTGTCCGGTCGGCTGCTGTTCGCGAGCTTCGTCCTGCTGGTCGCCGGTCACGCAGGCGGCCGGTAGCGGACCGAGCGCGTCGGAGTTGGTGATCGCGGGCACCGAGCAGGTCAGGCCGTCCCGCAGGGCCCGGGTGCGGTGGCGGATCGCCTCCAGGAGTTCCAGCGACTCGGTGATCCGGTCGAGACTGGCGGTTCCGCCGGTGGTGGTGAGCTGTCGTAGCGCCGTTCGTTGTTGCTCGACGAAGGCGTCGATCGCGTCCAGCGGCAGGCGGTCACCGCGTTGGGTGGCGGCCGAAGCGAGCAGCTGGACTCCTTGCCGGGTCTGCCCGTCCATGTCGTCGAGCACGGCCCGCAGCGCGGCCGGATCGTCGTGCACCGTGACCGCTTCGGCCATTCGTACCTCGGCGAACCCGAGGAAGAGTTGGCCCCGGGAGAGGTCGGAGTGGGCCAGTGCGAGCTGGGCGCGTTCGGTCGACCGTTTCATCGCGTACAGGGTGTCGCCCGGCAGGGCCTGCTCGGTGGCGGCGGACATCCCGGAGACGGTGATGGCGCCGGCGGCGACCGTGGCGATGATGGCGGCCCGGGTACGGACCCGTCCCGCGCCGCTTCCGGTCAGGACGCCGGCGGCGCGGCGGGTGGATCCCGCCGGACGGGTCGGCCGCGCCGCCACGCCGTTCGGGGCGATCGCGGTAGCGCCGATACCGTCTCGCTCGGCGGTCGCGATGAGCACCGCGCGCAGGTGGGTCCGGAACTCGGGATCCGGGGCACCGGTCGACGGTGGCAGTTCGGACATGTGGCGTCCGAGCGCCGTGAGCGCGACCAGGTCGTCGTCCATCGGGTCGCGGGCGTGGTGGCGCCCACCGCCGTCGTCCCGGTCGAGGAGTCGTGCGAATCGTTCGGCGCGGCGGCGGCGAAAGAGATCGGGTTTGCTCATCGCGGACACCTCCCTTCGCAGATCACTGCTTCAGCGACGGGTGTCGCCGCTGTCGGTGCGACCGCGGCCAGAGTCGCTGGGGAGGTGACCCGCACGTGCCCTGGCTCGCCGTCCGGTGACTGGCCGATCGACGGCGCCACTGGTCGCACCACAAGAAACGGCTGAGTCATCAGTTGGGTTACGGGTCGGTGGGCAGAATCCATCACCAAGCGTGACCGGCGACACGTGTCGGTACGGTCCGCTCACCCGTGGAATCCGTCGGGCAGCAGCCGGGCCAACGCCCGTACCGCCCGGTACTGCAATGCCTTGATCGCACCCTCGTTCTTGCCCATCGCCCGGGCGGTCTCGGCGACCGAAAAGCCTTGGAGGAAACGGAGAACGATGCATTCCTGCTGCTCGGGGTTGAGTTGCTTGACGGCGGTGAGCAGAGCCACGTTGGTGATGTGGTCGACGACTGCGGCTTCCGGGCTACCCTCCGGTCCGCGATCCTCGCGCTCCGCGTCCATAACGTCACCGGTAGTAACTTCCAGCCGGTAGCGACCGGACTTGAAGTGGTCGGCCACCAGGTTGCGGGCGATCGTCACCAGCCAGGCCCCGAGATCACGGCCCTGCCAGGTGAAACTGCCGATGCGCTTGAGGGCGCGCAGGAACGTGTCGGAGGTCAGGTCCTCGGCGAGTTGCCGGTTGCCGACCCGGAAGTAGATGAACCGGAAGACCGTGTCCACGTACCGGTCGTAAATTAGTCCGAAGGCCTCCGTTTCGCCGGCCTGGGCTCGCTCGACGAGCGCCCAGACCTCGCGGGCCGGATCGGACGGATCCGGACGGTCCGGGTACCGACCTGGTGGTGCGCCGGACCGGGTGCCCTGATCCGGGATGACCGGCAGGATCGTGGTCTCGGCGTCGTTGCCGCCCGGCTGGGTCGGCATGGTGGGTCGGGTCGGAGTGGCCACCCCGGCCCCCAGCGGGGTGGTGTTGCCGTTCGGCTGGGGCCGGACCGGCGCCTCGTTCGGTTGGGGCCGCTGGTTGGCCCGTTTGGTGCCGCCGTCGCCCCGCATCGTGATGCTGAGCATGTCGTGCATCGAGACGCGGAGCTGTCGTCGTATCGAATCGCGTAACAGTTCCAGTCCGTCGGTCAACGCGATCCGGGCAGCGTGCACCTGCCGGCTCGCCGGCTGGTGCGGGAGATGGGAGTAGACACTCACTGGGCGTCCTCCATTCGTGCCCGTGGCGACCCGGCCGGGTGGATGGCACGGGCACCAGGCTCGGTGGGATGGGTGCCGTCACCGGCACGGTCTGTCGGGATGGCGACGTGCGCCGCCACCACCCGACACACCTCCCTGAGGTGCTGATGCGGTGCGTCAACGGGCACAGCGGCCTCCTCGGGCGCAGGGGTGGCGACTCACGGCAAAACGGGTGAGCCGACCCATGGCGATAATAGGGCCAACGTCACCCACGCGTGTGGAGTCCGTTACACAGCGACGAAGTATTTCCGCAGGCAGGGTGAGTGCGTCGCACACGCTGTCCGCTGTCGGTTACCTGACGCAACGATTGTCGGTAAGCCGTAGGTGGCGTCCTGCGTGTCGCCTTTGGCCTGGTGGTCCAAGGTGGCGTAGGATATTCGACTCGCGTCGCGTGGATGCATGCTGGGGAGACTATGGGCGAGCCTCGACTGACCTTGATCACCCGTCCGGGTTGTCACCTCTGCGAGGTGGCCCGCGAGGCACTGGAGCGGGTGGCGCTGCAGACTGGTGATCAATGGGTCGAATGGGATGTCAGCGCTGATATCGCCTTGGAGCGCGACTATGGCGAACGGCTCCCGGTCGTCCTGCTCGACGGCCGCGAACACGGTTACTGGCGGGTCGAGGAGCAGCGGCTCCTCGACGACCTGCGGCGCGCCGGCCGGTAGGCTGCTGGACGTGGTCGCGGCGCACACCCATCTCGTCTGGGACTGGAACGGCACTCTGCTCAACGACCTGGCGCTGGTGGTCACCTCGACCAACCACGCGATGGCCACGGTCGACGGACCGGTGCTCACCTCCGAACAACACCGGGTCGCGTTCCGGCGTCCCGTCGCCGACTATTACGCCCAGGTGCTCGGCCGCATCGTGGACGCCGAGGAGTTCGGCCGGCTCGACCAGATATTTCACGACGCGTACCGAGCCGGGCTGACCACCTGCGCACTCGCCGCCGACGCCGAACGGGCGTTGCGGAGCTGGTCAGGAACTCAATCGCTGCTGTCCATGTGGTTCCACGACGAACTCGTGCCGCTGGTGGAGACCTACGGGTTGACGCCGACCTTCCGGCGCATCGACGGGCTGCGGGCCGCAGTCGGCGGTGACCGCAAGGCCAGTCACCTGCGCCGGCACCTCGCCGAACTGGGCGTCGACCCCGTCGAGACCGTTCTGATCGGCGACACGCTCGACGACGCCGACGCGGCCGACGAGGTCGGTGCCGGGTGCGTTCTCTACACCGGCGGTATCACCGACTCAGAACGGCTGCGGGCCCGTGGCGTGCCGGTCGCGGAGAGCCTCACCGAGGCCGTACGGCTGGCCGCGTACCGCTGACCACCGCGAGCGGCCGGCCCTCGTGGGCCGAGCGGCCGGCGTCGCGGGTGAGCGCGCTCAGCTCCGCAGATAGGCGAGGACGGCCAGCACCCGCCGGTGCTGCTCGGTGTCAGGCGGCAGCTGCAACTTGCAGAAGATGTTGTGCACGTGCTTTTCGACCGCGCCGTCGCTGACCACCAACAGGCGGGCGATGGCGCTGTTCGAGCGGCCCTCGGCCATCAGCCCGAGCACCTCGCGCTCGCGGGGCGTCAGATCGCGGAGCGGATCGTCGCGACGGCGCCGTACCAGCAGTTGGCTGACCACCTCCGGATCGAGCACGGTGCCGCCGGCGGCCACCCGTCCGAGCAAGTCCAGGAATTCCGCGATCGCGGCGACCCGGTCCTTGAGTAGGTAGCCCACCGCGCCGGCCCGATCGGCCAGCAGGTCGTCGGCGTAGGAGACCTCCACGTACTGGGACAGCATCAGGACCGGTGTTCCGGGCACCAGGCGGCGGGCCTCGACCGCCGCGCGGAGTCCTTCGTCGGTGTGCGACGGCGGCATCCGGACATCGACGATCGAGACGTCCGGTCGGTGCTCGACGACCGCCGCCACCAGGGACGGCCCGTCGCCGACCGCGGCCGATACATGGTGGCCGTGTTCGGTGAGCAGACGGACCAGGCCTTCCCGAAGGAGCACCGCGTCGTCCGCGATCACTACCCGCATGGGTGCCATGTCTACCATCAGCCCGTCACATCGGTAGTTCGGCGTGGATCGCGGTGCCGCCGCCGGCCGGGCTGGTGACGACGAGCGTGCCGCCGTGTGCGCGAACCCGGTCGGCGATGCCGGCGAGCCCGTGCCCCTTGGCGACGTGCGCCCCGCCGACCCCGTCGTCGCTCACCGTCACGATCAACCGGTCGCCGTCCTGGCGGACAGTGACCGAGCAGGTGGTGGCCCCGCTGTGCTTGGCGATGTTGGTCAGTGCCTCGGCGACGAGGAAGTAGACGCTGCTCTCCACTCCTGCGGCGGGCCGGCCGGCAGCGGTGCCGAGGTGCGCGTCGACGGCGAGATCGACCGGGATCACCCCTCGGCCGGCCAGGGCAGCGATCGCGCTGGGCAGGCCACGGTCGACCAGGATCGGCGGCGCGATCCCCCGGGAGAGGGTACGGAGCTCGTTGAGGGTCTCCCTGGTCTGGCTCAACGCCTCGTCCAGGGTACGGCCGGCGGCCTCCGGGTCGATCGTCAACTGTTCCCTGGCCCGACCGAGATCCATGGCGAGTCGGACCAGCCGTTGCTGAGGACCGTCATGGATGTCGCGCTCCAGCCGCCGCAGGGCGATCGCCTCGGCGGAGACGGCGGCCTGCCGCTGCTCCTCCAACGTCGTGATCCGGTCGTGCATCTCGGCGACGCCGGTGAGCAGACCACGGGCGAACCACGCCTGGAGCAGGGCACAACCGCGAACCACGATCGGCAGGGTGATCAGGAAGAACAGTCCGATGGCGGTGTGCAGCGCGATCCGGGCGGCCGGAGCGTCGCCGAGGCCGAGCAGCGGCGCCAGTCCATCGCCCTGCCCGACCGGCAGCAGCCAGTCGTAGAGCCAGTAGAGCGAACCGGCGGCGGCACCGACCCACCAGGCCAGCGTCACCGGTACGGCGATCAGCGTCACCGGCAGACGCAGCATGCCGAAGGCCAGGTCGAGCCAGGACTGCGGTTCCAGGACGGGCACCATGATCCGCCGCCAGGCGCCGGCCTCGGGGCCGACGGCGCGATATCGGGGCTGCACCTGCGGGGTGTCGAGCACCGGGGCGATCCGGCGACGCTCGACATCGGCGAAGGTCCGGGCGGCGTGCAGCGCCCCGCTCAGGATCGGTAGGCCGATCACGGTCACCAGCAGGCCCAACCCGAGCGCGAGTCCGACGACGCTGACCACGAAGTTGGCCAGGGCCAGTGGCAGCCCGGTGAGCACGAACACCGAGTCGCTGCCGAGTCGGCGGGTGATCATGCCGGACGCGGTCGGCGTGCCGGCTCGGGCGGTCGCGGTGCTGGTCATGGGTTGACGCTAGAGCGCGGGTGGCCGTCGGGTCAGTACGGCCGACGTGCCGATGCCGGGTGAGGCTGGCCCTACCGCCCGCGCGCGCCGTGCCGACAGAAAAGGCAGAATTGGGGGATAATCAACCTGTTGGCCGTTGTCCGGGGTGCGGCGCGGCGACAGACCCTTCGAACTGGGTCGTTCCACGCCGGTCTATCAAGATCGCGATTTGTGCACGCCTTCACAAGCGCCTACGCTGTAACCCTCACGAGCCCTGATAGCACAACTGGTGACGGCGGTCGCCACAGGGGGCACCGGTATGACCGGCCGGATCTGGCGGGTCCATGATCGCACCGCACGGAGACACATGAGTCAGCACCGCCAACCAGGCGTGTCCGGCCGGATCGACGCCGGTCCGGCGCTGCCGGACCTCCCTGAGGCAACGGTCGCCCGACTTCCTGAGTACCTGCGCTCCCTGCACGCCCTCGCCGAGGCCGGCCACGAGACCGTCTCCAGCGAAGGACTCGCCACCGCCGCCGGGGTCAACTCCGCGAAACTGCGCAAGGACCTGTCTCATCTCGGCTCGTACGGCACCCGCGGCGTCGGCTACGACATCGCCCTGCTGATCGAACAGATCGAGTACGTGTTGGGGCTCACCCACCGACGGGCGGTCGCCCTGGTCGGCGTGGGAAACCTCGGCCACGCGCTCGCCGGCTACGCCGGGTTCGCCAGCCGGGGATTCCGAATCGCCGCGTTGTTCGACGCCGACACCACCCGGGTGGGTGAGCAGATCAACGGTCTGGTCGTCCGACACATCACCGAACTGCCGCAGGTCGCCGCCGAAGAGTCGATCGCCATCGGCGTGATCGCCACCCCGGCGATCGCCGCGCAGCAGGTCGCCGACCAACTGGTGGCCGCCGGTGTCACCAGCATCCTCAACTTCGCCCCCTGCGTACTCGCCGTTCCCGACGGCGTCGACGTCCGCAAGGTCGACCTGGCGATCGAGCTGCAGATCCTGTCGTTCCACGAGCACCGCAAGTCCGCGCTGACCGCGCTGCCCGGCGGGCGCGACGGCACAGTGCTGCCGACCACGACCGCACTCGACGGCACCGCACTCACCGAGGGTGGCGGCTTCCCGGCCACCGCCGATGCGCCGACGGCGACCCGACTTCGTCGCGGTGGCGGGACGCTGCCCGCCGGCCCTGCGGAGGCGGTCGGTTCATGAACCTTCTCGTCGTCGGCGCGTCCTACCGGACCACGCCGGTCGCCACCTTGGAACGACTCGCGGTCGCCCCGGCAGACCTGGCCGAGATCCTGAGCCGGCTGATGGCCCAGCCTTACGTGGGCGCTGCCGTTGTTCTGTCCACCTGCAACCGGGTCGAGGTCTACGCCGCCGTCACCGGCTTCCACGGCGGTCTCGCCGACATCTGCGGCGTCCTCGCCGAGCGTGCCGGCAGAGCGCCCAACGACCTGGCCGAGCACCTCTACGTGCATCACGGTCAGGCGGCGGTCGAACACGCCTTCCGGGTGGCCGCCGGACTCGACTCGATGGTCGTCGGCGAGGCGCAGATCCTCGGTCAGCTACGGGACGCCTACCACGCCGCGAACGAAGCCGACACCACCGGCCGCCTGCTGCACGAACTCATGCAGCAGGCGCTGCGGGTCGGCAAGCGGGCACACGCCGAAACCGGCATCGACCGGGCCGGGCAGAGCGTGGTCAGCGCGGCACTGCGGGTGGGCGCGGACCTGCTCCCCGGCGGCCTGGCCGGCCGGCCGGTGCTGGTGTTGGGGGCCGGGGCGATGGGCGCGCTGGCGGTGGCCACGCTCGCGCGGCTCGGCGTCGGCCCGATCATGGTGGCCAACCGCCGGGACGACCGGGCGGTCCGACTCGCCGGCACCTACGGCGCCGACGCGGTGCCGTACGCCGAACTGAAACGGACCCTCGCCGGCGTCGACCTGGTGATCAGCGCCACCGCGTCGGCCGAACCGGTGCTCACCCGGGCCGCCGTCGCCGACGTGCTGCGCCGGCGTCCCGCCGACCGGACCGGCCCGCTGGTCCTGCTGGACCTGGCCGTACCCCGGGACGTCGAGCCGGCCGCCGGGGAGCTGCCCGGCGTGGCGGTGATCGACATCGACGCGCTGGCCGGAGCGCTCACCGACGAGCCGGCGGCGGTGGACACCGCCGCCGTCAACCAGATCGTCGCCGCCGAGGTCGACGCCTTCTGCACCTGGATGCGGGGGACCGAGGTGGCCCCCACCGTGGCCGCGCTGCGCGGCCGGGCCGACGACGTGGTCGGCGCCGAGCTGCGCCGGCTGGCCCAGCGCAACCCGGATCTCACCGACGCGCAACGGGCCGAGGTCGCGCACACGGTGCACCGGGTGGTGCGACGGCTGCTGCACTCGCCGACCGTACGGGTGCGTCAGCTCGCCGCCGAGCCGGGCGGCGACCAGTACACCGAACTGCTGCGCCGGCTGTTCGATCTCGACGTACCGAACAGCGCCGACGTGGCGTCGGTGCCGGACCTGGACGGTGACCGGTGACCGCCCTGCGGCTGGGCACCCGGGGCAGCGCGCTCGCCCTGGCCCAGTCGGGCAGGGTCGCCGACGCGCTGCGGGCCGCGACCGGACGGCGGGTCGACCTGGTCGAGATCGTGACCGCCGGCGACCGGTCCACGGCGCCGGTGGCCACGCTCGGGGTCGGCGTGTTCGTGTCGGCGTTGCGTGACGCGCTGACGGCCCGTCGGATCGACCTGGCGGTCCACTCGTACAAGGATCTGCCGACCGCCGGCCCGGTGGGGCTGCAGGTGGCCGCGGTCCCGGCCCGTGAGGACCCCCGCGACGCCCTGCTCACCCGCGACGGCCGGATGCTCGCCGAGTTGTCACCCGGGGCCACCATCGGCACCGGCGCGCTGCGCCGGATCGCCCAACTGCACGCCCTGGGCCGCCAGTTCACGGTCATCCCGATCCGGGGCAACGTGGACACCCGGATCGGCCGGGTACGGGGGCCACGCGCCGATCTCGACGCGGTCGTCCTCGCGCGGGCCGGCCTGGTCCGGCTGGGCCGGGCCGACGAGATCACCGAGACGCTCGACCCGATGCTGATGCTGCCGGCGCCTGCCCAGGGTGCCCTGGCGGTGGAGTGCCGGGCCGAGGACACCGACCTGGTCGAGTTGCTGAGCGTGCTCGATCACGCACCGACTCGGGCCGCGGTCACCGCGGAACGGTCGTTGTTGGCGACGCTGGAGGCCGGGTGCAGCGCACCGGTCGCGGCGTACGCCGAAGTCGCCGAGGGGGACGACGGCGACGAGATCTACCTGCGCGGGGCGGTGATCAGCCCGGACGGTCTCCGGGAGGTCCGGCTGTCCCGCACCGGTCCGCCGGCCGGCGCCGCGGAGATCGGCAAGGCACTCGCCGCCGAGTTGCTCGACGCTGGTGCCGACAGCATCCTTCCGGGAGCTGCGTCCGGTGGCCCACTACTTCCGGGTTCCGCGCCTGCCGGCGTCGTGACCCAGCGACCTTCAGCGCCTTTTCCGTCCGGCGCGACAACCCAGAACATGGGGAGCATAGATGACTCGCACCCGTAAGCTCGCCGGCCACATCGCGTTCGTCGGGGCTGGCCCCGGCGACCCCGGCCTGCTGACCCGCCGGGCGCACGACGCCCTGGTCGAGGCCGACCAGGTGGTGTATGACCGTGGTGTTCCGGAGACGTTGCTCTCCGTCGTGCGCGCCAACGCGAAGGCGGACACCCAGTTGAGCCCGGCCGAGGGCGCTCCGGGCGACGTCGCCAAGGTGCTGATCTCGGCGGCCCGGTCCGGGCAGGCCGCGGTGCGGCTGGTCACCGGTGACCCGTTCGGTCATCTGGCGGTGGTCACCGAGGTGCAGGCGGTCGCCCGGACCGCGGTGCCGTTCGAGGTGGTGCCCGGCGTGAGCCAGGCCGAGGGAGTGGCCAGCTACGCGGGCGTGCCGCTGCCCGGCGTCCGTACGGTGGCCGACGTCGACGACGCGGCCGGCCTGGACTTCGACGCCCTCGCCGGCGCGGTCGGCCGTGGTTCGCTCGCCCTCGCGGTGGACGCCGGTGAACTCGCCGCGATCCGCGACGGACTGCTGGCCGCCGGGGTGTCCGGTGCCACCGCCGTCGCGGTCACCGGTGACGGTACCGGGGAGACGCAGTACACCACCTCGTCTACCGTGGACAGCTTCGTCGCCGCCGCGCTCGGCTTCACCGGCCGGGTCGTCCTCACCCTCGGTGCGGGCGTCGCCGAGCGGGACAAGCTCAGCTGGTGGGAGAACCGTCCGCTGTACGGCTGGAAGGTGCTCGTTCCCCGGACCAAGGAACAGGCCGGGGTGATGAGCGCCCAGCTGCGCGCCTACGGCGCGATCCCGTGCGAGGTGCCGACCATCGCGGTGGAGCCACCGCGTACCCCGGCGCAGATGGAACGGGCGGTCAAGGGCCTGGTCGACGGCCGCTACGCCTGGGTGGTGTTCACCTCGGTCAACGCCGTCCGCGCCGTCTGGGAGAAGTTCGCCGAGCACGGCCTGGACGCCCGGCACTTCGGCGGGGTCAAGATCGCCTGCATCGGTGAGGCCACCGCCGACGCCGTCCGGGCGTTCGGCATCCAGCCGGAACTGGTGCCGGCCGGCGAGCAGTCCTCGGAGGGCCTGCTGGCGGAGTTCTCCCCGCACGACGAGATCCTCGATCCGGTCGGTCGGGTGCTGCTGCCTCGCGCCGACATCGCCACCGAGACGCTCGCCGCCGGACTGACCGAACGGGGCTGGGAGGTCGACGACGTCACCGCCTACCGGACCGTCCGGGCCGCTCCGCCGCCGGCCGAGATCCGTGACGCGATCAAGTCCGGCGGATTCGACGCGGTGCTGTTCACCTCTTCCTCCACCGTCCGCAACCTGGTCGGCATCGCCGGCAAGCCGCACGCGCGGACCGTCGTGGCGGTGATCGGCCCGAAGACCTCGGAGACCGCCACCGAGTTCGGACTGCGGGTCGACGTGCAGCCGTCGCACGCCTCGGTGCCGGATCTGGTGGAGGCGCTCGCCGGGTACGCGGTGGAACTGCGGGAGAAGCTGGTCGCGATGCCGGCCAAGCAGCGCCGTGGATCCAAGGTGCAGGGCCCGACCGCGCTGCGCTTCCGATGACGTACCCACGGATCCGGCCGCGCCGGCTGCGCCGTACGGCCGCCCTGCGGCGGTTGGTGTCGGAGACCCGGCTGGCCCCGGCCGAACTCGTCCTACCGATGTTCGTCAAGGAAGGGCTCGCCGAGCCCCGGCCGATCGCCTCGCTGCCCGGTGTGGTCCAGCATTCGCGGGAGTCGCTGCGTAAGGCCGCCGCCGAGGCGGTCCGGGCCGGCGTCGGCGGGATCATGCTGTTCGGGGTGCCGGCCAGCCGGGACGCTACCGGATCCGGCGGCCTCGACCCGGACGGCATCCTCAACGTCGCCATCCGGGACGTGGTCGCCGAGGTCGGTGACGTCACGGTGGTGATGAGCGACCTCTGCCTGGACGAGTTCACCTCGCACGGGCACTGTGGGCTGCTCGCCGCCGACGGGTCGGTCGACAACGACGCCACCGTCGCCGCGTACGCCGAGATGGCGGTCGCCCAGGCGGACGCCGGAGCCGGCATGCTGGGCCCGTCCGGGATGATGGACGGCCAGATCGGGGTGATCCGGCAGGCGCTGGACGCTGCCGGGCACACCGACACCGCCCTGCTGGCCTACGCCGTCAAGTACGCCTCGTCGTTCTACGGTCCGTTCCGGGACGCCGTGGAGTCCGCGCTGGTCGGTGACCGGCGTACCTATCAGCAGGATCCGGCGAACGTGCGGGAGTCGTTGCGGGAGGTCGAGCTCGACGTCGCCGAAGGCGCGGACGTGGTGATGGTCAAGCCGGCGTTGCCCTACCTGGACGTGCTCTCGGCCGTCCGGGATTTGGTGCAGGTGCCGGTCGCGGCCTACCAGGTCTCCGGCGAGTACGCCATGGTCGAGGCGGCGGCGGCGAACGGCTGGGTGGAACGGGATCGGGTGATCATGGAGTCGCTCACCGCCATCCGGCGCGCCGGCGCGCAGATCATCCTCACCTACTGGGCGGTCGAGGCCGCCCACGCGCTGAGGGAACTGGACTGATCCGGTAGCGGACCCGCTGTCAGCCCTTCGCCTCCAGGCGGCGCAGCAAGGTGGCGATGTCCGCGCCGCAGTCCCACCAGTCCCGATCCGGTTGGAAGCCGATCTCCGAGTTGACCCGGAGCATCGTCTCGTTGCCCTCGGCGTTCCAGGTCTGCACCTCGGCCAGCTCCGGCTCGGCGGAGCGCAGTTCCAGCAGCATCCGGGCTTTGATCGCCCGGTCGATGCCGCGTCCCCGGTGCGCCCGTACCACGATGGTGTCGTACTGGTCGGCCCGCGTGGGGTGCTGGGCCGGGACGACGACCTCGGTCAGTCCGGCGACCTCGCCGGTGGCGGCGTGGATGGCCAGCACGATGTACGGTTTCATGCCCCGGCGGTGCAGACAGTCCAGGCTCTCCCGCAACCGCTCCGGCTCGTAGGAACTCGGCCGCAGGTCCAGCTCGCCGGCTTCTTCCAGGACCCGCTGCTCGGCCTTGGCCTGCGCGTACGCGTCGATCAGCTCGTCCGGCGGGCCGCCGGGGAAGAACTCGACCCGGTAGCCCGGCTCGGCGTCACCGGCCATCTTGTCGATCGCCGCCCAGTCGACGGTGGAAAGCCGCAGGACGCTGCGGATCTCGCGGAACTCCCGGTCGAAGCCGAGGGATCCGTAGAACTCGATGGCGGACGTTCCGCCGATCACCTCGACCCCGACCGAGCTGAAGCCTTCGTGATAGGCGCGGCGGACGGCCAACGCGAGCAGTTGCCGGCCCAACCCGGTCCGGCGGACCTCCGGATGGACCAGGACCTCCAGGACGCCGATGTCGCCGATCAGTAGTACGTTGACGTGGCCGACGATGCGGGGGGACCCGTCGGCGGCCGGCTCCTCGGCCAGCCAACAGACGCGGCGTGACCCGGGCATCGTCTCGGTCAGGTATTCCCGCAGGTAGTTCGGCCGCCACAGCGGATCGCCCGGGAGGTCCGTCCGGAATACCTGGTTGAGACAGTCCAGCAGAGAGGAGATCTCGGCGGACGACGCGGTTCGAGGGTCCCACTCGCGCACCATCACTTGTCTAGCTTGCCGTCAACTCGCCTGTTGCGGAAGTGCTCGGCCGAGAAATCGTGCCGATGTGATTGCGTTAAGTACGGCTGAGGACGCCGTACTCGTTGGCCGTGTCGAAGACAGCCTGCGCGTACGGCTGGACGTTGTTGTACGAAAGGATGGCACTCCACCAATCCTCGGCTGTAGACAGATCGCGTCCGTTTCGACACAAGTAGTTAGCGGCGGCGAGGCTGGCGTCATCGATATCTTGTGGATCGGCGACCCCGTCGTTGTCGGCGTCCACCGCGAATTCCTCCCACGTGGTCGGGATGAACTGCATTGGGCCTACCGCGCGGTCGTACGCCAGGTCATTGTCGAGCGTGCCCCGATCGGTATCGGCGATCCGTTGCCGTCCACCCGCTCCGTCCAGCGGAAGCCCGACGATCGGCGGATTCGCCCGTCCGGACGTGTCCAATCTGGAGCCGTTGGCGGTCCCGTGGGTGGACTCGATCATCCCGATCGCGGCCACCGTCGTCCACGTCAGCCGGCAGTTCGGCGAGGTGTTGGCGAGCACGAGTTCGGCGTAGCCGTAGGCCTCCATCGCGACCGGCGGGATCCCCAACCGGCCGCCGGTCTGCGCGGCCCAGCCGGCCAGCACCGAGGCGGGCCGTTGGTCACCGGGATCGAGTCCGTCGTCGGGCAGGCCGTTCGGCTCACCGTCGAAGGGGTCCACCAGATCCGGATCGGTGCCCGTCGGCGGCTGCGGTACGGCGGTCGGGCGCGGTACGGCCGTCGTCGGTGCGGCGGTCGGGACGGGGCTGCCAGCGGTCGCGGGGACAAGTACCGCTCCCGCCGTTCCGGTGCCGGCGATCAAGCTGAGCATCAGCACACCGGGCACGATCAGCCGGCCGGCTGGTCGACGCGACCAGGCCTGGGCGGAGTGGACGACCCGACGTACGCCCTGCCGGGTGGGGCGGAGGCGACGAGGATGGAACCGGCCGACCCGGCCGCCGGCGAACGGCGCGTTCTCCCGACGGTGCCGGCCGACGACGGCGGCCGAGGAGTCACCGACGGACGGGGGCGCGTCCGTGGGCGGGGCGGGAGCAGCGGCCGGTCGGCCAGGTCGGGGCGCGTCCGTGGGCGGGGCGGGAGCAGCGGCCGGTCGGCCAGGTCGGGGCGCGTCCGTGGGCGGAACGGGAGGCGTCGCGTCGGCGGTCGACCCGGTGTCGCCGGGAGCGGTCGTCGGGACCGTCGCGTCAGCGGTCGATCCGGGGCCGCTGGTGGTCGACCCGCCGGCGTTGGCGGGCGCGGCCGGCCGCAGCGGGTATGTCGCCGGCGTACCTGCCCCGTCTTCGACCATGCCTCGAGTATTACCCATCCACCCGGCGTCGCTGGTTCCCGCCGTACCCTGTTCCTATGCCCCGGTACGAATTTCGCTGTCGCGCCTGCGGCGACACCTTCGAGGTCAACCGTCCGATGATCGAGGCCAGCGCACCGGCGTCCTGTCCGCAGGGCCACTCCGACACGGTCAAGCTGCTCTCCACCGTCGCGCTCACCGGGCGCGGCCCGGGCGCGGCAAGCGCGATGCCGGTGGCGCCGCCCACCGGCGGCGGTGGTTGCTGCGGCGGCGGCTGCGGGTGCTGACCGGCGTCCCGAGCTGACCTGTCCGGACAGTGCCGCGATCAGCTCCGACCATTTCACCGATACGCCGGTTCGCGGATCTGCGGCAGCATGAATGCGACTTCCCAGCGGGGCGGAGGTTCCACGGGTGTCGGCACCGAATGCTCTGCCGAGTGGTCTGGTCACCTTCATGTTCACCGACATCGAAGGGTCCACCAGACTCGCCCGGCTGCTGGGCCCCGACTACCGCCCGGTGCTCAGCGACCACCGGCGGTTGGTGCGGCGGATCCTGTCCAGCAGCGAAGGCACCGAGCTGTTCACCGAGGGGGATTCGTTCTTCGTCGCGTTCGCCGACGCGTCCGCCGCGCTGGACGCGTGCCTGCGCGCCCAACGGGCGCTGGCCGCACACGAGTGGCCGGTGCCCGAGGCCGTACCCCGGGTCCGGATGGGCCTGCACACCGGGCATGCCGAGCCGATCGGCGGTGAGTACGCCAGCCCCGAGGTCCACCGTGCCGCCCGGATCGCCGCCGCTGCCCACGGCGGCCAGGTGCTCTGCTCGGCGGCCACCGCACGGGCGGCCGATCCACTGCCGGCCACGGTGTCCCTCCTCGACCTCGGACTGCACCGGCTGCGTGGGTTCGACGACCGGGAGCGACTGTTCCAGCTGATCGGGCCAGGACTGGAACGCCACTTCCCACGGCCCCGTACGGCCGACGCCACCACCCACAACCTGCCCGGTCAGATCAGCTCCTTCATCGGCCGACAGGCCGAGCGGCGGGAACTGGACGAGCTGGTCACCGGGCACCGGCTGGTGACGGTGGTCGGCGCGGGCGGTGCCGGCAAGACCCGGTTGGCGATCGAAGTGGCCGCAGTCGCCGCCGCTCCGCAGGGCCGGCATCCGGACGGAGTCTGGTTCGTCGATGTCGCCACGGTCACCGATCCGGGCCTGGTCGTCTTCGCGATCGCCGCCGTGTTCGGGCTGCGACCGGAGCCGGGACGGCCGATCCTCGACACGGTCGTCGAGTACGCCGCCGCCCGCCAGTTGCTGTTGGTCCTCGACACCTGCGATGCCCAGCTGGCACCGTGCGCCGAGGTGATCACGCGGCTACTGGCGGGCGGGCCCGGTGTACGGGTGCTGGCCACGAGCCGGGAGCCGCTCGGCGTTCCAGGTGAGGTGGTCTGGCGGATTCCGCCACTGTCGGCCGAGCCGGAGCCGGATGGTGCTCCCAGTGACGCGGTCGCGCTGCTGCTGGACCGGACCATCGCGGCGCGTGGTGGACAGCGTCCGGGTCATGCCGAATCGGCGCAGCTGCAACGGGTGGCCGCCCGGCTGGACGGCCTGCCGTTGGCGATCGAGCTGGCCGCCGCCCGATTGCGGGTGCTCTCCGTCGAGCAACTCGTCGAACGACTCGACGACGTGCTCGGTGTGCTTGACGGCGATCGGGGCGACAGCCGGGACGTGGGCCGGGACAGCCGCGACACGGGCCGGGACGGCGGTGACCCGACGGCTGCCCGCCGACACGGTACGTTGCAGGCGACCGTCACCTGGTCGTACCGGACGTTGGCTCCCCGGGCGGCCCGGCTGCTGCGCTGGTTGTCGGTCTTCGCCGGCCCGGTCGACCTGGGCACCGTGGAATGGCTGTTGGACGACGATCCGCTCGGTCCGCTGGCCGTGCTGGTCGACAAGTCGATGATCCAGGCGGAACCGGCCGGCGGCGGTACCAGCTATCGGATGCTGGATCCGATCCGGGCGTACGCCGCCCGCCGGCTGGCCGAGGCGGGGGAGGAACAGGCCGCCCGGGGTCGGCACGTGGACTGGGCGCTGCACGCGCTGCAACGGGCGTACCTCGGTCCGGACGGCCAGCCGGTGACCCTGTCGCTGTACGCCCTCGATCCCCTCGCCGACGAGCTGCGGGCGGCGCTGCGGTGGAGCGCCACCGGCGGTAGCGCGCGGCGGGGCCTGCAGTTGGCCAGCGGGCTCGACCAGTGGTGGCGCGAGCGCGGCCTGGCCCGGGAGGGACGGCTGTGGCTGTTCCGGTTGTACGGCCGGATCGCCGAGACCGGTGAGCTGGTTCCGCAGGCCGAGCTGGCGGCGGCGTACCACATGCACTCGCAGCACGCTGGCGCGGACGGCGAGTTCGGCGAGGAGCTGCGGTTTTCGCACCGCGCCGAGGCGGTCGCCCGGCAGGTCGGCGACGCCGGCCTGCTGACCCGGGTGTTGGCCGGCCGCGGGGCCTCCCTCATCGATCTCGGCCAGCTGGCCGAGGCCGAGCAGGTCTGCCGGGAGGTGATCGACTGGGCGGCGGCCAACGGTACGGCCGGCGACGCGATCTTCGCCGTCTACAGTCTCGCCGAGTTGCTCTGCCATCGGGGCGCGCTGGACGAGGCGGCCGAGTTGTTGGCCGCGGCCCGGCCGGCCGAGGCCGCCCGACCGGCCGAACGTGGCCGGCGGACCGTCGACATGCTGCTCGGCATGGTGGCGCTGGCCCGGCGGGACCTGGTCGCCGCCCACGACCATCTGGTGGTCGCGTTGCGGTCCCGGATGCGGTACGGCTTCCACCGTCGCGCCTGCGACACCTTGAACGCGATGGCGGTGCGCTGTGCGCTCGGTGGCGATCCGCTGGCCGCCGCCCGACTGTTCGGCGCGGCGCAGGCCACCCGTTCGGCGCTGCGCAGCACGGCCGGCATGTTCGGTCCCTACTGGGCGTCGGAGCAGGCCAGGGTTCGGTCGGTGATCGGTGACCGGGCCTTCGACGACGGGTACGCCCAGGGCAGTCGGATGAGTCTGGTGGAGGCGGCGGCGGTGGCGTTGGCGGTGGAGCATCCGGATCTCGCCTCGGGTGTCCGCTGGTTCGCCGGCGGGTCGGCGTCAGGCAGGCTCGTCGAGGGCCGTGGCGCGCCGGTCCGGGGCGACGGCGGAGTGCCGGTTCGGGGCGAGGGCGGAGTGCCCGGCGCGGGATGAGGTGGTCCGTCCCGGGCCGGGCACGACGGTACCGACCGGGCGTCGCTGGTCGCTACCGGTCAGCCGGCGCGGGTCACACCGAGCCGGCCAGTTGCGGCCCGGCGGCGCGCAGGCGCGCCGCCCGGTCCAGATCGGCCTGATCGACGATGGGCGCGCCGAAGATCCGTACCGCCTGGTAGTAGGTCCAGGCGAGACTCAGACACGCCGCGTTCGAGGCTCCGCCGTAGCGGGCGCAGACTCGCTTGAGATCCTCGTAGAAGGCGCTGTCCACGCGGGCCTTGTTCGCGGAGAACTGCCCGGCGGCCTTGTAGTTGCGGTAACCGAAGTCGTGCCGGTGGCAGGAGAGCCGGAAGTCGAACCCGAAGGGGTTGTCGGGGCTCGACGAGCAGTAGTCGGTCGACCAGTCGAACCGGTACGCCGCCCAGGCGGCCTGGTTGGCGCGGGCCGAGTTCCATGCGTTGTAGCTGCTCGCGCTCGTCTGGGTCCAGCTCGACAGCACGGCTGGCTTGTCGGCTGGTACGGCGGCCGCCGGGCCGCTGACGGTGACGGCGGCGACCATGCCGAGTAGTCCGGCGGTGAGCAGGGTGATCAGGCGACGGGGCATCGCGGTTACCTCCGGGGACGGTCCGTGGTAGGGCGTCGGGCCAGCTTGTTACCGGTGGGTCACAAGCGTGTCCCCAGTCTCATCGAATCATCTGTCATCGATCTTTAGTGTGCCCGGTGCTTTGTCGACGGGTGCGTAAACAGACGTACCGCCTCGGCTCGCCCATCGACGGTCGCGGCCGGTCACCGGGCCGCCGAGGTCGCCGCTGGCAGAGCGTCGACCCGCACCAGTGCGATCACTCGCTCCTGGCCGGTGCCGTCCGACCCGAGCGATCGGCCGATGATCCATATCCACTGGTCGTCGTAGTAGGTCGACAGGTCGGGTCGCAGCTGTTCCACCTGGAGGAGCAAGTTCTGCCCGCCGTACTTCCAGTCCTCCTTTCGGAGCCGCAGCACGGTGCCTGGTGCGATATCCGCAATGGTGGTCGGACGGGCAACGGCGGTCTGGGGGGCAACGGCGGTCTGAGGGGCAATGGCGGTCTGGCGGGCAAGGGCGGTCTGGCGTGGCGGGTTCACTGGCGGCTCCGGGACTGGCGGTTGGGCGACTCGCCGGAGAGCATCAACAACTCTCAGTCCCGATGCAATGTCTCTAAGCAAGATTTGAGGCGTGGAAATCGGTTGGGCTTTCCGTCGCGGGGGCGGAACCGGTCAGGTTGGCCGGGCCGAGCCGGCGGATGCCCGGCAAACAGCTATGTTGTGGGCGTGAACGGGGACATGAAAGCGAGGTCGAACCGGCGGTGATTCACTTTCCCGCCGTACGTCAGGGGCCGTTGAAGGCCCTGAGCGTGCGCCTCGCGGCCGCGGTCGCACTGGTGTTCGGGGTGGTCGGCGTCGTCTACGCCGACCGGGAGGGCTACCGGGACGCCAACGGCGACGATGTCTCGCTGCTCGACTGCTTCTACTACGCTGTGGTCAGCCTCTCCACCACCGGGTACGGCGACATCGCGCCGGTCACCGACGCCGCCCGGCTGGTCAACGTCCTCGTCATCACCCCCGCCCGGGTGGTGTTCCTGATCATCCTGGTCGGTACCACCCTCGAGGTGCTGACCGAGCAGTACCGGACCAGTCTCCGGTTGAGCCGCTGGAGAAAGAACGTGAAGGACCACGTCATCATCTGCGGCTACGGCACCAAAGGCCGCAGCGCGGTGTCGGCCCTGTTGGAAAACGGCTTCGACAAGCAGCACATCGTGGTGGTCGAGAAGAGCGGCATCGCCCTACGGCAGGCCACCGCCGCCGGCCTGGTCGCCATCGAAGGATCGGCGACCCGCTCGTCGGTGCTGGCCGAGGCGCACGTGAAGAACGCCAAAGCGGTGATCATCGCCACGGACAGCGACGACGCCTCGGTCCTGGTCACCCTCACCGCCCGGCAGCTGACCGCCGGCAAGGTCCGGATCATCGCCGCCGCGCGAGAAGCGGAGAACGCCCCGCTGCTCAAGCAGAGCGGCGCGCACCACGTCATCGTCTCGTCCGCCACCGCCGGCCGGCTGCTCGGTCTGTCCACGTCGGCACCGCCGCTGATCGACGTCGTCGAGGACCTGCTCACCCCGGGTCAGGGCATGGCGTTGGCGATGCGCTCGGCCAACCGCGAGGAGGTCGGACTCTCACCACGGCAGTTGGAGCCGCTGGTGATCGCGCTGATCCGGCGCGGCCGGGTGGTGTCGCTCGCCGATCCGGGCAGCGTCGAGGTGGAGACCGGAGACCTGCTGGTCTACGTGCGCGACGACCGTAACCCGGTGGGTCCGACGTCGATCAGCTGATCGACCAGGTATCCCCGCTGCGCAGCAGCCCGGCGAGCTGCTCCTCCGGCGTACCGTCCGCCGAGGCCACCGCCTGGCTCACCTGTCCCTGGATGAGGCTGTCGTAGCTCGGCCGCCGCACCTGACGGAACACTCCGATCGGGGTGTTCCGCAGATCCTCACCCGGCAGCCGGGACAGCGCGAACGCGTACGCCGGCTCGCTGACCGTCGCGTCGTGTACGACGATCTGCTCGGCCGGCACCGAGTCGGTCGGGCGGACCTCCAGCCCGAAACCGCCGGGCGGGTGCACCACGCAGAACTGGCTCTGCGCGCCGAACGTGATCGGCTGCCCGTGTTCGAGCCGGATCAGGTAGTCGTCCCGGGTGGCCGGCTCCTTGAGCTGCTCGAACGCGCCGTCGTTGAAGATGTTGCAGTTCTGGTAGATCTCCACGAACGCCGAACCGGAGTGCTCGGCGGCCGCCCGCAGCACCGACTGCAGGTGCTTACGGTCGGAGTCGATCGTCCGGGCGACGAACGTCGCCTCGGCGCCCAACGCCAGCGACAGCGGGTTGAACGGCGAGTCGGCCGACCCGACCGGCGTCGACTTGGTGATCTTGCCGAGCTCGGACGTCGGCGAGTACTGCCCCTTGGTCAGACCGTAGATCCGGTTGTTGAACAGCAGGATCTTCAGGTTGACGTTGCGGCGCAGCGCGTGGATCAGATGGTTGCCGCCGATCGACAGCGCGTCACCATCACCGGTGACCACCCACACCGACAGATCCGGCCGGGAGACCGACAGGCCGGTGGCGATCGCCGGGGCCCGACCGTGGATCGAGTGCATCCCGTACGTGTTCATGTAGTACGGGAACCGCGAGGAGCAGCCGATGCCGGAGACGAAGACGGTCCGTTCCCGAGGGATGTTCAACTCCGGCATGAACGACTGGACGGCGGCGAGGATCGCGTAGTCACCGCAGCCAGGGCACCAGCGCACCTCCTGGTCGGACTTGAAGTCCTTGGCGGTGAGCTTGAGCGCCACCGGCGTACCGCCGGCGCGTCCGTTCGGTGCGGACTCAGACATTCTTGACGACCTCTTCCAGCATGGTCTCCAGCTCGGTGGCGGTGAACGGCAGGCCACGGACCTGGTTGTATCCGATCGCGTCGACCAGGTAACGGGCCCGGATCACGTGCGCCAACTGGCCCAGGTTCATCTCCGGGATCACCACCCGGTCGTAGGAGCGCAACACGTCGCCCAGGTTGGCCGGCAACGGAGCCAGGTGCCGCAGATGGGCCTGCGCCACCGACAGGCCACGCTGACGCAGCGTCCGGCAGGCGGCACCGATCGGCCCGTACGTCGAACCCCAGCCCAGCACCAGCGTACGGGCGTCGCCGTCCGGGTCCTCGACCTCGACGTCCGGCACCGGGATCGCCTCGATCCGCGCCGCCCGCGTGCGCACCATGAAGTCGTGGTTGGCCGGATCGTACGAGATGTCGCCGGTCTTGTCGGCCTTCTCCAAGCCGCCGATCCGGTGCTCCAGGCCGGGCGTACCCGGGATGGCCCAGGGCCGGGCCAGCGTCTGCGGATCGCGCAGGTACGGCAGGAAGGCCTTGCCGTCCGGGCCGTTCGGCGCGGTGGCGAACTCGACCCGCAGGTCGGGCAGGGAATCGACGTCGGGCAGCAGCCATGGCTCCGAACCGTTGGCCACGTAGTTGTCTGACAACAGCAGCACCGGCGTGCGGTAGGTCAACGCGATCCGGGCCGCCTCGATCGCCGCGTGGAAGCAGTCCGACGGCGAGCGCGGAGCGATCACCGCGACCGGTGCCTCGCCGTGGCGGCCGAACAGGGCCATGTTGAGGTCGGCCTGCTCGGTCTTGGTCGGCATGCCGGTCGACGGTCCGGCGCGCTGCACGTCCACGACCACCAGCGGCAGTTCGAGCGCGACCGCGAGCGAGATCGTCTCGCCCTTGAGCGCCACCCCCGGGCCGGACGTCGTGGTCACGCCGAGCGCACCGCCGTACGACGCGCCAAGCGCCGCACCGATCGCGGCGATCTCGTCCTCGGCCTGCATCGTGACGACACCGAAGCGCTTGTGCTTGCTCAACTCGTGCAGGATGTCCGAGGCCGGGGTGATCGGGTAGGCACCCAGGAAGACGGGCAGCTTGGCCCGGACGCCGGCGGCCACCAGACCCAGCGACAGCGCCGCGTTGCCGGTGATGTTGCGATAGGTGCCCGGCCGCATCCGGGCCGGGTTGACCTCGTAGCGGACCGAGAAGTCCTCGGTCGTCTCGCCGAAGTTCCAGCCGGCCTTGAACGCGGCGATGTTTGCCGCGACCAGCTCCGGGCGCTTGGCGAACTTGCGCTCCAGGAACCGGATGGTGGACTCGTACGGCCGCGAGTACATCCACGAGAGCAGACCCAGCGCGAACATGTTCTTGGCCCGCTCGGCGTCCTTCTTCGAGACGTCGAGCTCGGCCAACGCGCCGATCGTCATCGAGGTCAACGCCACCGGGTGTACGGCGTACGCGTCGAGCGAGCCGTCCTCCAGCGGGCTGGCCGCGTAGCCGACCTTGGCCAGGTTGCGCCGGGTGAACTCGTCGGTGTTGACGATGATGTCCGCCCCGCGTGGCAGGTCGCCGAGGTTGGCCTTCAACGCCGCCGGGTTCATCGCGACCAGGACGTTCGGCGAGTCACCGGGGGTGAGGATGTCGTAGTCGGCGAAGTGCACCTGGAAGCTGGACACGCCGGGGAGGGTGCCGGCCGGTGCGCGGATCTCGGCCGGGAAGTTCGGCAAGGTCGAGATGTCGTTGCCGAGTTGCGCGGTCTCCGAGGTGAACCGGTCGCCGGTCAGCTGCATTCCGTCACCGGAGTCGCCAGCGAAACGGATGACCACCCGATCCAGTTGACGGACCTGCTTGGCCACGTGAGCTGACCTCCTCGTGTTCTGCTGGCGGTGCGGATCCCGGTGACCCGCTCGTGCGGCGGCCGCCGGTGCGGGGGAGCCGCCGCGCGGTGGGTGCTGCGATCGCCGTACCGGCGGCAACCGTACCGGCGGCAACCGTACCGGCCACCGGTCCACGCCACATCTTCCTGAAAGCCTACGTCGGATCGGGGTGGATCCCCGGCTCGGGTCCGCCCGGTGGGACTCGAATCACCCCGGCCGGAGGACCGAGACGAGAGGACCGAGACGATAAGCTGACCGGCGTGACCGGCTACCTGGGCTCGTACGCGACGCTCGGGCTGCTGTTGATGGTGAGCGTCGGGTTCTTCGCGGTCGCGTACGGCGCGAACCGGCTGGTGCGTCCGGCACGCCCGGCCGACCCACCGGGTAAGCGGGCGAGCTACGAGTGCGGGCTCGATCCGGTCGGCGGCGACTGGGCCCAAGCGCAGATCCGCTACTACGTCTACGCCTTCCTCTACGTCCTGTTCGCGGTGGAGGCGGTCTTCCTCTTTCCCTGGGCGGTGATCTTCGACCGGCCCGGGTTCGGCCTGGTCACCCTCGCCGAGATGGGGATCTTCGTCGGGGTGCTCGCCCTGGGCATCCTCTACGCCTGGCGCAAGAACGTCCTGCGCTGGACCTGAGCGCGGTCAGACTGCGGCAGTGCGCGCGGTCAGGCCAGGGCCCGGCGGGACACCGCCGGTTGGCGGTCACCTCGGATCGCGGCCACCATGTCCAGCGCCCGCCGGGTCGCCGCCACCTGATGGGCCCGGAACACCCGGGCGCCCAGCCACGCCGATACGGCGGTGGCGGCGAGGGTCCCTTCGAGGCGTTGATCCACCGGCAGGTCGAGCGTCTCGCCGATGAAATCCTTGTTGGAGACCGCGACGAGCACCGGCCACCCCGTCTCGACCAGCTCACCCAACCGGCGGGTCACCTCCAGCGAGTGCCGGGTGTTCTTGCCGAAGTCGTGCGCCGGATCGATCAGGATCCCGTCCGGGCGCACCCCGAGCCGGGTGGCCCGCTCGGCGAGCGTGGTGACTGTCCGCAGCACATCGGCGACGACGTCGTCGAAAGCGGCCCGGTGCGGACGGGTACGCGGCGTGGTGCCCCCGGTGTGCGAGCAGATCAACCCGGTCCCGGTCGCCGCCGCGACCTGCGCGAGTCGCGGGTCGGCTCCGGCCCAGGTGTCGTTGAGCAGGTCGGCACCGGCGGCCACCGCCTCCCGGGCGACCTCCGCCCGCCAGGTGTCGATCGAGATGACCAGGTCGGGGAAGGCCGCCCGGACCGCCGCGATCGTGCCGACCGTACGGTCGATTTCCTCGGCGACGTCCACGACCACGCCGGGCCCGGCCTTCACCCCGCCGATGTCGACGATGTCGGCACCCTCGGCGACCGCCTGCCCGACCGCGCGCAACGCGGCGTCCGCCGCGAAGGTCGCGCCCCGGTCGAAGAACGAATCGGGCGTACGGTTGACGATCGCCATCACGGCGAGTTCCCCGGGGGCGAAGATGCGCGGCCCCAGCCGTAGCGCGCCTGCCATCACGTACCTTCCGTTCGTCGGCTCCCGAGATTAACGTGCGGATCCGCACCCGGCCGCCGGGCCGACCGCCCGATCCTGCCCGGCCCGCCGGTACGGCCACAGCGGACCACGACTCGCCGATGGGGGGTCGCCCTCGCCGTCGCGGCATGTCACGATTCGGTCATGGATCAGTTTCTCCTCGTTCTGGTCGCCGCGGTGACCGTCGCCGCGGTCGTTTTCGGGGTCACCGTCCTGGTCACCGGTGGCGACCCCGGGCTGGTGCCGGCGGAGCCGGACGGTCGATCCGTGCCGCTGCCCGGGACCCGTCCGCTGCTGGAGCAGGACGTCACCCAGGTCCGGTTCGACACCGCGCTGCGGGGTTACCGGATGGCGCAGGTCGACCAGGCGTTGCGGCGCGCCGCGTACGACATCGGCTACAAGGACGAACTGATCGAGGTGTTGCAGGCCGAGGTCGCCGCGTTGCGGGACGGCCGTACGCACGACGCCGACCTGCTGCGCCAGGCGCGGGACGCCGCCCTGTCGGCGACCACGTCGGCCCACCCGCCGTCGAGCGGTGTCGGGCCGGCCACCGTCGCCGACGACGCCGGTCCGATCGTGACCGTCACGCCCGCCGAGCCGGTCACCCCCGCCAAGCCGGTACGCCCGACCCCCGACGCCGACGGTTCGGCCTCGCAGCGGTCGGCCTCGCAGCGGTCGGCCTCGCAGCGGTCGGCCGAGGCGCCGGCGATTCGGGGCATCGTCGAGGCCGAAGGCCCCACCCCGGAAGCTGCCGGAAACCACACCAGTGTTTCCGAGCCACCCGCTCGTCGACCCGGCGGCGACGCCGAATGAGTACGCCGGAGGAGGCCCGGGCCGCGACTCCTGGCGCGGGTGAGGTGACCGCGACCGTGATCGTCCGGGCTCCCGCGCACCGGGTGTACGCCGCCTTCACAGCCTGGGAACGGCAGTCCGAGTGGATTCCGTTCACCGACGTGCAGGTGGCCTCCGGCGATGGCGGCGAGGGAAGTCTGATCGTCGCCGTCACCACGGTCGGTCCGATGGCGCTGCGAGACGAGATGCGGGTGGTCCGGCTCGACCCACCGTACGAGGTCCGGGTGGTGCACTGCGGGACCCTGCTGCGCGGACCGGGGGTGCTGCGGTGCACGCAGATGGATCACGACCGTACCCAGGTCGTCTGGCACGAGTGGTTCCACTTGCCCGGCGGCGTCGCCGGGCGGATCACCTGGCCGTTGCTCTGGCCAGGTTCCAAGGTGAGCCTGACCCAGGCGTTGAAGAAGTTCGGCCGGTTGGTCGAGGCGGGTGACCTGCCGTGACCGGGCTGCTCACGTGCGAGGACGGGGTGGCCCGCTGCGGCTGGGGAGCCGGCTCGGCCGAGTACCGCGGCTACCACGACCAGGAGTGGGGCCGACCGGTTCGCGGTGACGACGCGCTGTTCGAGCGGCTGACCCTGGAGGCGTTCCAGTCCGGGCTGTCCTGGCTGACCATCCTACGGAAGCGGGCGGCGTTCCGGGCCGCGTTCGACGGGTTCCGGATCGCCAAGGTCGCCGCGTACGGCACCGCCGACGTCGACCGACTCCTGGCCGACGCCGGAATCGTCCGCAACCGCGCCAAGATCGAAGCCGCCGTGGCGAACGCCCGGGCGGCGCTGGACCTGCCCACCGGGCTGGCCGATCTGCTCTGGTCCTTCGCCCCGCCGTCCAGAGCGGCCCGGCCCGCCACAGTCGCCGAAGTACCGGCGACGACCGACGAATCCGTCGCGATGGCCAAGGCACTCAAACGGCGCGGGTTCCGGTTCGTCGGCCCCACGACCGCGTACGCGCTGATGCAGGCGACCGGCATGGTCGACGACCACCTTGCCGGCTGCCATGTGCCGCCGCCGGTTCCCGGCGTGATGAGATAGGTGTCATGCGCGATATCAGCCAGTTCGATGGCGGGCCGGCCGTGGTCGGTGCGGCCCGCTCCGATGTCGGCGCCTGGGCGGTGGTGATTCCCGCCCAGCGGATTGAGGCCGAGCGGCTGTTTCACCACGACACGCTGGAACTGACCGGACTCGATGCCGGTCCACGGCCGGCGTTCGGCGCACCGGTGCTGGTCGTCACCGGCGGCGACCAGCCGTTCGTCGTCGCTCTCGGCCGGGTCGGTCCCGCCGGCGGCGGCACCGAAGGCGGCGGCACCGAAGGCGGCGGCACCGAAGGCGGCGAGACCCGGGCCGCCGACCCGCAACCGTTGGTCGTGCACTACACCTGCCGGGCCTTCGACGATCCGGTGCCGGCGACCACCTTGACCCTGACCGGACCGGTGACGCCGGTCGACGAGTCCACCTACCGTTCGTTCGCCGGCCGGCTCGCTCCGGCCGGCGACCGCCGTGACTGGCTGGTGAGCATCGACCTGCCGATCGAGGCGCCGACGGCGGCGGAAGCGGTTCGCCTGTTCTGGTCGTACGTCCGTGAGCTGGGCCCGCGCGAGTTGCCCACGTTCGTCTACCCCTCCGGAAACGAACTCGCCATGCAGGCGTTCGTGCTCGGCGCCGAGGCCAACCAGGATCCCGAGGAGGACGACTGAGGCGACCGGTCCGTCGGGTCAGCGGCCTTCGAAGACCGGACGTCGCTTGGCGACGAACGCGGCGGTGGCCTGGCGGTGGTCGACGGTGCCACCACAGGTGTCCTGGGCCAGCAGCTCGGCGGCGAGCGCGTCGGCCAGCGTGCCGGACGCGCCGACCGCGAGCGAGCGCTTGATCGCCCCGTAGGCGACCGTCGCTCCGGCGGCCAGCCGCTCGGCCAGTTCGTGGGCGGCCGGCAGGATCTGCTCGTCGTCGTCGCGCAGCTGGTTGAGCAGGCCGATCCGGTGCGCCTCGGCCGCCGGCACCGGCTCGGCCAGCAGCATCAGTTCCACCGCCTTGGGATAGCCGACCAGCCGGGGCAACGACCAGGAGGCGCCGGTGTCGGCGGCCAGGCCGATGTTGGCGAACGCCATCAGGAAGCTGGTCCCCGGCCCTCCGACGCGGAAGTCGGCCAACATGGCGAGCGAGGCACCCGCGCCGGCCGCGATCCCCCGGACCGCCGCCACCACCGGCTTCGACAGGCCGCCGAGCCGAGCCGCGATCGGGTTGTAGTGGTCCCGCACCGTCGCCAGCGGTTCCCGGTCACCGGATTCGAGAATCTCCGCGTGTTCCCGCAGATCCTGTCCGACGCAGAAGGCCCGGCCGGCCCCGGCGAGCACCACGGCCCGACAGCCGGGGTCGGTGTCCAGCTCGGTCAGCGTCTCCAGCAGGGCTTCCTTCAGCGCCACGTCGAGCGCGTTCAACGCGCCGGGGCGATGCAGCGTCAGCGTCACGACCGCGCCGGCACGGTCGACGAGCAGTGGTTCAGTCACGGACGGGACCTTTCAGCTGGTGTTCGTCAGGGTCGAGGAAACGGGTGTCGTCGGGGCGGGGGAGGACCGGTCGGTGGCCGCCCGATCAGCCTCGCTGGCTGTGGTCCAGGCAGAGATCGACGTACCGGTCAGCGGCTGGCCGGAGCCGGGCGGCGTGCCGGTCGAAGAAGGCTGCGGCGCTCGAACCCGGCCAACGTTCCGGCAGCAGCGCCGGCGGCAGCTGCGGGTCGCGGAACAGGAAACCGCGCCAGGCGTGGACCAGCCGAAACCGCGCGGCGTACGCCTCCTCGTCGCTGCTGCGTACGGTGACCCGAGCGAGCAGCGGGCGCTGTTCCTCGACGAACCGCTCGTACGCCTGACCGATCTCGGCCAGGTTCCAGGCCCGGCGGACCAGCGCGGCGGATCCGGCGGTCCCGGCGGCGTGCGCCGCGGTGAATCGTTCGTACCGGACGTCGTAATCGATCAGCAGCCCGTCGACCTCGTCAGCGGTCCGGGTCGCCACCCACGTGCGCTCGTCGAGCATGCCGTACCCGAGATAGGTGAGATTGGCGCAGAGCCGCTGTCGATCCCGCCGCCCACCGGGCGGGTCGAGCACCAGCAGGTCGAACTTGCCGTCCCAGGAAACCTTGCTGGTGCGGTAGATCCGGGCTGCCGCCTCGTCCAATCTGCGGGCGGCTTTCGGGGTGAGTAGATAGCCTGGTCCAGCCGACAGGCGCAGCGGATGCAGCCAACCCTGCCGGACCATCCGGGACACTGCGGTGCGCACCGCGGGTGCCGCGATGCCGAGCGGGGCGAGG
Source organism: Solwaraspora sp. WMMD406 (assembly GCF_029626025.1). NCBI lineage: Bacteria > Bacillati > Actinomycetota > Actinomycetes > Micromonosporales > Micromonosporaceae > Solwaraspora > Solwaraspora sp. WMMD406. The sequence continues at coordinate 6,531,134 of NZ_JARUBF010000001.1, read as the reverse complement.
AGCTTGACCAGCGCAGCGACGGGCGCGCGACCACCTCGCGGGCGGATGTGGTCACCGAACAGGTCGAAGAGAGCCGACCGTGCCTGCATGACCGCACATTGTGACAGCCCACTTCAAGATAAGCTAGATGCTGTCACAGCATTGTGGGCTCAGTTTGGGTCCGGCGGTGTTCATCAGGGAAAATCGTTGCTCGGCACCGTGGCAGTGGCAAGCGGTGAGACTGACGAGGTGGCTGGGGCAGACCCAGCGGCCCTGGGGCAAGTCTGAGGGGAGACAACATGGCGGCGATGAAGCCGCGGACGGGCGACGGTCCGCTGGAGGTCACCAAGGAGGGCCGGGGCATCGTCATGCGGGTTCCGCTGGAGGGTGGTGGCCGACTCGTCGTCGAGATGACGCCGGACGAGGCCAACGCGCTCGGTGAGGCGCTGAAGGCCGCCGCAGGCTGATCTGAGCCGGACCCGGGGCCCCTGCCGGACCACGGGTCGACATAGCGACGGTTGACGGGTCCGTCGGTCCGGTGGTTCCGGATCGGCGGACCCGGTACGCCGTGGGCAGCAACCCGTGGGCAGCAACCATCTCGTACCCGGAGGTAACCCCGGCGTGTTCGTCATCCGTCTGCTGGTGGACGCACCCGTCACCGCCGACACCCTTGTCCTGCCGGTCGAGCACGTCGCCGGTGCCGCTGGCGTCCGACCCGCACCGACCCCACCCGCGCTGACCGTCGAGGGCGGCCCGACCGAACTCGGCGCGGACGCCACGGCGATGCTCCACCGGTCCAACCACGATGGACGTGCCGGCACAGTGGTCCTGCTACACCGGCCACGGCAGGCCCCGTACCGGGTGATCCTGGTCGGGATCGGGTCCGGCGACGAGGCCGGCTGGCGGGCCGCCGGCGCGGCGGTCGGCCGGATCCTGCGCGACGACGCGTCGGCGGGCACCACCGCCGGCACCTGTCTGGTCGCGCTCACCTCGGCCGGCCCGACGGCGGTTCGCGGGTTCGCTGAGGGCTGCTGGTTGGCCAGCTACCGGTTCACCGCCACCGACAGCTTCGACCCGGACGACCAGCTCCGGACCGCCTGGGCCGGTGAGAAAACCGGTGAGACAACCGGTGTGACGGCGGGTGAGTCGGCGGAGTCCGGGGACCGTCACGCCGGTCAGCCCGACGTCCCACTGCTGGTGCTGGATCACCCGCCTACGGAAGCGGCGCGGCACGCGCTCCGGGTGGCGTGGACCACCACGGCGGCGACCTGGTTCGCCCGGGATCTGACGAACGCCCCGTCGTCGATCAAGAACCCGGCCTGGTTCGCCGCGCAGGTCCGAGCCGCCGTGGCCGCGTACCCGGGCCTCAGTCTCACGGTCCGCGAGCCTGATCAGCTCGCGGACGAGGGCTTCGGCGGGCTGCTCGCGGTCGGCACCGGCTCGCCGGCCGGTCCGCGACTGGTGGAAATGCGATGGGCGCCGCCGCAGGCCCGCCAGCACGTCGTGCTGGTCGGCAAAGGCATCACCTTCGACACCGGCGGGATCTCCATCAAGCCGGTGGACGGAATGCGGCTGATGCGCAAGGACATGGGCGGAGCGGCAGCGGTGGTGGCGACCGCACTGGGCGCGGCGGCATTACGACTACCTGTCACGTTGACGGTCCTGGTCCCGCTCGCCGAGAACATGGTCAGCGGTACGGCGTTCCGCCCCGGCGACGTGGTCCGCCACTACGGCGGGTTGACCAGTGAGACCACTAATTCGGACGCCGAGGGCCGATTGGTGCTCGCCGACGCGATCAGCTACGCGGTGGCCCAGCTGGATCCGGACTATCTGATCGATCTGGCCACGCTCACCGGTGCCAACGCGGTGGCGCTGGGTCGCCGGACCGCCGCGCTCTACAGCGACGACGACGCGCTTGCCGCCGAGCTGCTGGCTGCCTCGGCGGCGGCCGGCGAAGGCGCTTGGCGCATGCCGCTGGCCGCCGACTACGTCGAATATCTGGGCAGTGAGATCGCGGATCTGTTCAGCGCCCCGGACCGGGGCGCGAGTTCGGTGGTGGCCGCGCTGTTCCTGCGTGAGTTCGCTCAGGCGGGGCGGGGTCGCTGGGCACACTACGACATGTCCGCGCCCGCCTGGTCCGACGAGGACGACGGCGATCTGGTCAAGGGTGCCACCGGCTGGGGTGTTCGCACGTTGCTGCGGTGGCTGTCCGCCGTCGATCCGTCGGTGACCGCCGCGCCGGCGGCATGACCGCCGCCGAGCCGTACGGCGCGTGTTCGGGTGGTTCAGCGCCGTACGGCGCCGGCCCGGGTGGTTCAGCGCCGTACGGCCGCCAGGAGGCCGTCGCCAGCCGGCAACAGCGCCGGTACCCAGTCTTCGGACTCCCGGACGGCTTTGAGCAACTCCCGGATGGTGACGGTCTCGGCGTCGCGTGCCGCCGGGTCACCGATCCGGCCACCGGCCAGGGTGCCGTTGATCGCCAGGATCCCGCCGGGCCGCAACAGACGGAGCGCGGCCTCCACGATCGCGCCCGACTCGGCGTGGTCGCCGTCGACGAACACCATGTCGTACGCCGCGTCCGCGAGCCGGGGCAGCACGTCCAACGCCCGGCCAGTGATGATCCGGGTACGGGATGTGGCGAATCCTGCTTCGACGAAGATCCGCTTGGCCATCCGCTGGTGCTCGTTCTCCAGATCGATCGTGGTCAGGACACCGTCCGGACGCATCCCCCGCAGCAGCCACACCCCGCTCACGCCGGTGCCGGTGCCGATTTCGACGACCGCGCGAGCACTCCCGGCGGCGGCGAGCAGCCGCAGCGCCGCACCGGTGTCCGGGCTGACCGCGCGCAGGCCGACCTCTTCGGCCAGGCTGCGGGCGGTGCGCAGCACCAGGTCCTCGGTGGCGTAGGCGGCGATGAACTGAGCGTTCTGGGCGGTGTTCGCGGCAACGGGTCGGGTGACCGGGGTGATGGTGCACCTCCAGCGGGGGATCGGGCGGTGGCGGTTGCCGGTATGAGCCTAGAGCGCCGGTTCGGAGCGGACCGGTCGGGCACCGTACCGGGCGGCCGTCGGGCGACCGCTGAATGTTCTTCGATTATCCGTGTAATCCTGGACTCGGAGCGATGTCGCCGTACGGGTTGGCACCCTCGCGCTGAGGCAAGGACAGGGAGGCAATCGTGACCGACGGCGGGAACTGGCGCCAGGCCGGCGGGAGCCCCACACCGGGACAGCCCGTACCAGTGGCGGCCCCGAACCGCCCCTGGGCCCCACCGGGCGGCCCGCCGTACCCGTCGCCCTGGTGGTCGGACGCCCTGCGCGACCCGTGGCGGGATCCGTACGCGCCGGCGGCGGTGGTGGTCGACGTCCCCACGGCCGGACCGGCCTCTGGTGTCGCGCCCGAACCGGTGAGCGATCCGGACCAGGCACCTCGGCGGGGCCTCACGCCCGTACTACTGGTGTCGGTCATCACCGCCCTGCTGGCCGGCAGTCTAGGCGGCGCGCTCGGCTTCGCCTTCGCCGTACGCGGTGGGGGAGTCGGCACCACGCTGGGTGCGGCACCCGGCGGCCCGCCGGGTCCGGTCCAACGCCCCGCCGACTCTTTCGCCGGGGTCGCCGCCCGGGTGTTGCCCAGCGTGGTGACGGTCCAGGTGAGCAGCTCGGGAGGGCAGAGCGTCGGTTCGGGGTTCGTGGCCACCGCCGATGGTTACGTGATCACCAACGATCACGTGGTGGGTGTGGGTGCCACGCGGGCCACGGTGTTGTTCAGCGACGGGACCACCGCCGAGGCCACTGTCGTCGGCCAGGAGCCGGAGTCGGACATCGCGGTGCTCAAGGTCAACCAGACCGGGCTCACACCGGTCGAGTTCGGCGATTCCGACGCGATCGCGGTCGGTGATCCCGTCCTCGCCTTCGGATCACCGCTCGCCCTGACCAACACGGTCACCTCGGGTATCGTCAGCGCGCTCGACCGGACCATTCAGGCTGGCGAGCCGGGCGGTCAGGTGCGCTACTATGCGGCCATCCAGACCGATGCCGCCGTCAACCAGGGTAATTCGGGAGGCCCGCTGGTCGACGGCGCGGGGCGGGTGGTGGGCGTCAACTCGGTGATCAAGTCGCTCGCCGCCGACGAGGAGACCGCCGGCAACATCGGGCTGGCCTTCGCGATTCCGATCAACCATGCCAAACGCCTCACCCAGGAGATCATCGACACCGGGTCGGCCCGGCGGACGATCTTCGGTGCGCAGGTGACCGATGTCGCCCGGACCCCCGGCGCCGGGGTACGCCTTTCCGCGGTGGACGGCGACGGTCCGGCCGCCGCGGCCGGCCTGCGGGCCGGCGACGTCGTGTTGCGGATCGACGGCCGACCGTTGGACCAGGCGACCGACCTGATCGCGCTGGTACGCAAGTACGCCCCGGGTTCGGTGGTGACGGTGGAGTACCGCCGGGGCAACGAGACCCGCTCCGCCTCGGTGACGTTGGCCGCCGACGCCAAGTAAGTACCATCCGGTCGGCCCTCCCGATGGGCCCGCGACGTGCGTACTCTTGCCTTCGACGGCAGCGCAGGGAGGCTTGGAGCATGTTCGACAACCTCAACTGGTGGGAGATCGGTCTGATCCTGCTGCTCGCCCTGCTCATCTTTGGCGACCGGCTACCGCAGGTGATCTCGGACGGTTTGCGGATGGTGCGCAACCTGCGCAACATGGCCCGTAGCGCCACCAGCGACCTCAGCCGGGAACTCGGCACCGACATCCAGCTCGAAGACCTGCACCCCAAGGCGTTCATCCGCAAGCATCTGCTCAGCGAGGACGAGGAGGAGGCGCTGCGCAAGCCACTCCAAGGGGTCTACGACGATCTGCGCAAGGACGTCGGCGGCGTCCGGGAGGAACTGCGCGACGTGGCGGCAGCCGCCGATCTGCGTTCTTCCAGCGCCTCGGTGCCGGCGGTCGCGCCGCAGCCGACCCCGGCGAAGAGCTCGCCGGCGGGCGTCGGTGCGACGGGTGCGACCGGCGCGGCCAAGCCGGACGCGGTCGACATCGACGCGACCTGAGGCGATCCGAGTCGGTCCGTCTGCCAGGTCCGGCCTCGGCGCGGTGCCGCCTTCGGCGCGGTGCGACCCCGGCCCGAGATCAGCAGCCGGGCGAGATCAGCAGCCGGGCGAGATCAGCGGCCGGGCGAGATCAGCAGTCGGGCGAGATCAGCGGCCGGGCGAGATCAGCGGCCGGCGGGCCGTAGGCCGAGTGGCTTGCCGAGTAGCGACTCACGGCGTACGGCAAGCCGGTCGGCCACCGCGCCGAGCGCCTTCGCCGCTGGCGCCGCCGGCTCAGCGAGCACGATCGGCTGTCCGCTGTCGCCGGTCTCCCGTACCCGGGTGTCCAACGGAATCTGTCCGAGTAGCGGTACCTGTGCACCGATCGTCCGGGTGAGCGACTCGGCGACGGTCGCCCCGCCGCCGGTGCCGAAGATTTCCATCCGTTCCCCGGTCGGCAGCTCCAGCCAGGACATGTTCTCCACCACACCGACCAGCCGCTGGTGGGTCTGCAACGCGATGGCCCCGGCCCGCTCCGCGACCTCCGCCGCCGCCGCCTGCGGAGTGGTCACCACCAGGATCTCGGCGTTGGGGAGCAGCTGGGCCAGCGAGATCGCCACGTCGCCGGTGCCCGGCGGCAGGTCGAGCAGGAGCACGTCCAGGTCGCCCCAGTAGACGTCGGCGAGGAACTGTTGCAACGCCCGGTGCAGCATCGGACCACGCCACACCACCGCAGCGTTGCCGGCGGTGAACATGCCGATCGAGATGACCTTCACGCCGTGCGCCTGCGGCGGCATGATCATCTCCTCGACCCGGGTCGGACGGGCGTCCACACCGAGCATCCGGGGCACCGAGTGGCCGTAGATGTCCGCGTCGATCACCCCGACCGCGAGTCCCCGCGCCGCCAGCGCGGCGGCCAGGTTGACCGTCACGCTCGACTTGCCCACGCCGCCCTTGCCGCTGGCCACCGCGTACACCCGGGTCCGCGAGCCGGGCTGGGCGAACGGGATCACCGGCTCGGCGCCGGCGTTGCCGCCCCGCAGTTGGGACTGCAGGGACTGGCGTTGCTGCTGGCTCATCACGCCGAACTCGATCTCGACACCGGTGACTCCGGCGACGGCGGTGACCGCAGCGGTGATGTCGGTACGCAACTTGTCCTTGAGCGGACAACCCGCCACCGTCAACAGCAGCTCCACCCGTACCCGGCCGTCCGGGTCGACCGTAGCGGCGCGCACCATGCCGAGTTCGGTGATGGGGCGGCGGATCTCCGGATCGTCGACCGTCGCCAGGGCTGCGGTGACGGCTTCACTGACGGTACTGGTAGGCGCGGACATGACCGCCATGCTACGTCGCGCTCGCCGACGGTCGCCGCTCCCCGTCACCGGCCTTCGCCTGTTTACCGGACCGGCGTTCCAACTTGTGTCGGCGGTGCGCCTGTTCGTCGAGCTCCTCGGCCAACCTGCTCAGCTCCGAACGGAGGAAGTCGCGGGTGGCGACCTCGCCCACCGCGACCCGCAACGAGGCGATCTCCCGGGCCAGGTACTCGGTGTCCGCCTTCTGCATCGCGGCCCGACGCCGATCCTCGTCCAACGACACCCGGTCCCGGTCTGCCTGACGGTTCTGCGCCAGCAGGATCAGCGGCGCGGCGTACGACGCCTGCACCGAGAGCATCAGCGTGAGGAAGGTGAACGTGTACGGGTCGAACCGTAGATGGGCCGGAGCGAGGGTGTTCCAGGCGATCCAGCCGAGCACCACCACGGTCATGTAGACCAGGAAGCGGGCGGTCCCCATGAACCGGGCGATCGCCTCGGCCCACCGGCCGAACGCCTCGGCGTCGTAGCGGGGCAGTGAGATGCGGCTGGTCTCGCGCGGTTGGTCGAGTCGGCCGGTACGGCGCTGGTCAGCCATCGGCGTTCCGGTCTCCGTCGCCGGTGATGTTCCCGTTGCTTGTCATGTTCCCGTTGCTTGTCATGTTCCCGTTCCCTGCGGATCTGCCGTTGCCGAGGGCGCTGTCCCGATCCCGCCAGTCCGGAGGCAGCGACTGGTCCAACACGTCGTCCACCGTCACCGCCCCCACCAGCCGGTACGCCGCGTCGACCACCGGCATCGCCACCAGGTCGTAGGTTGCCATCCGGCGGGTGATTTCCAGCAGGGGTGTCTCGGGCTGCAGCGGATCGACGCCGTTGTCCAACACGCCGCCGAGCAGCTGCGCCGGCGGCTCGCGGAGCAGCCGCTGGAAGTGCACCACCCCGAGGTACTTCCCGGTGGGTGTCGCCATCGGCGCACGGGCCACGTAGACCTGGGCGGCGACCGCCGGTGGCAACTGCGGTTGCCGGATCCGGGCCAGCGCCTCGGCCACGGTGGCGTCCGGGGTGAGGATCACCGGCTCCGAGGTCATCACGCTGCCGGCCGTACCCGCCTGGTACTGCAGGAGTTGACGGACCGAGTCCGCCTCGTCGGGCTGCATCAGGTCGAGCAGCACGTCCTGTTCCGGCGGCGGCAACTCGGCCAGCAGGTCGGCGGCGTCGTCCGGATCCATCTCCTCCAACACGTCGGCGGCGCGTTCCCGGTCGAGCGCGGTGAGGATCGCCACCTGATCGCTCTCGGGGAGCTCCTCCAACACGTCGGCGAGACGCTCGTCCTCCAGCGCTGCGGCGATCTCGTGCCGGCGGCTGTCCGGCAGATCCTGCAACGCGTTGGCGAGGTCCGCCGCCCGCATCTGATCGAGTACGGCGAGCAGCCCGGCGGTGCCCTGCGTGTCCGGCAGGACGATCAGATCCCGGACCCGGTGCCAGTCGAGCTGATGCACCTGACCGCGTCGGGTCAGCCGCCCGGTGATCTCCCGTACTGCCACCCGCGACAACGACCACTCGCCGTTGCGGTTGGCTTCCATCGCGACGTCGACCACGGTGCCGGGTCGATCGCCCGGATCGACCCGGACCCGGCGATCCAGCAGGTCTTCGAGGACCAGTAGTTCGTTGGGCCGTTTCTCGAAACGTCGCAGGTTGAGGGTGCCGGTACTCAGCAGCACCGACTCCGGATCGATCGCGGTCACCCGGCCCATGGGTAGGAAGATCCGCCGGCGCATCGGCATCTCCGCGACCAGTCCAACCACCTGGGGCGGGCGGTTGGTCGTACGCAGCCGTACCACCGCGTCGCGAATCCGCCCGACCTGGTCGCCGTTGGGGTCGAAGACGGCGAGCCCGGCGAGCCGGGCGATGTACACCCTGGTCGCCGTCGTCACCAGTTCAGCCTACGGCCCGTAGGGTTCGAGGCATGACCAGCCTCGGTTACGAGATCGTCGACGTCTTCACCGATCGGCCCTTCGCCGGCAACCCGCTCGCCGTGGTCTTCGGCGCGGAGCACCTCGCCAGCGACCAGTTGCAGGCGATCGCGCGCGAGTTCAACCTCTCCGAGACCGTGTTCCTCCTCCCGCCGCGCGACGTGACCGCCGACTACCGGGTGAGGATCTTCACACCGTTGCAGGAGCTGCCGTTCGCCGGTCACCCGAGTATCGGAGCCGCCGTGACCGCCGCCCGTCGCGGGCTGCTGACCGGCGACGAGGTGGTGCAGGAGTGCGGCGCCGGGTTGCTGCCGGTCCGGCTCACCGAGCCGGGGTACGCGATCCTCGCCGGCGGTCAACCGACGCTCGGTGATCCGGTCGACCCGACCGGACTGCTCGCCGCGACCGGCCTGACGGCGGCGGACCACACCGGTCCTGCGCCCCGCGTCGCCGGCTGCGGGCTGGAGTTCCACTACCTCGCCGTACGGCCGGCGGCGGTGTCGCGCGCGGTGCTCGACTGGTCGGCGGCGCAGCGGGCCGGCATCGAGCAGATTAGTGTCTTCTCCTGGGAGCCGGACGGCCCGGTGGCGCAGGCCCGCGTCTTCTGCCCGGGTGCCGGGGTGGGCGAGGATCCGGCCACCGGGTCGGCCGCGCTCGGACTCGGGGTGTGGGCGGTGGCGGGTGGCCTACTGCCGGCGAACGGTCAGTCCCGGTACGTGGTCCGCCAGGGCTCCGAACTTCGTCGGCCGTCGACGTTGGACTGTACGGTGACCGCGTTGGGTGGCCGGGCCCGGACGGCCACCGTCGGCGGCCACGTGGTCCAGATTGCGGCCGGGCAGATCGCGGTACCGCCCTTCGTCGGCTGACCTGTCGACTCGGCTGACCTGTCGACTCGGCTGGTCCCTCGGCTCGTCGCGCCGGAGCCCGGATCAGCGGCGGCGCACCCGATGCAGCCGGAACGGCCGTCGGACCGGTCGGATGGCCGTCGTGGGTCTCGGCGGTGCGACTAGTGAGCCATCCGGCAGGTCTGGTCCGGCGGCGATCGGTGGGCCGGCGGGGCTCAACCGGTACAGCACGCATTCGGTGGCCCATCGGGCGACCAGGTCTGCCGCTGCGCTGGTCGCGTTGAGTCGCTTGCCGGCCACCTGCGTGGCGATCGGTTCCCAGTCGGGGCTGTTCGGATCGACCTGGACCACGGTCGCCGGCCAGGTCACGATCTGGCCGCCGTGGTCGCCCCGGAAGGTGACCGTCGTCGGGACGCCGGGGGCCAGGCCGGCTGCCGGTTGTTCTCCTGGTCCGGTGACGAGATGAAGCGCGCCGTCGACGGGTACGCACCACATCACCCGGGCGGGTGCCCGGTCGACCGACACCCACGCCACCGCTGCCTTTTTCATCGCCTCGTCGATCAGCGGCGTCGGCGAGGCGGGCGTCGAGGAGACCGGCATCGGGGAGGCAGGCGTCGGCGAGGCAGGCGTCGAGGAGTCATCGGCCACGTTGCCATCCTGCCTGATCGCGGACCGGCCGGTCACCGGACTCGCGCCGCGACGGCCGACCCGACCCGACGCGGCGACCCCGGCCGAGGCGCACCGCCGTCCGACCCGTACCGCCGGTCTGTAAGGATCGTTTCCCGTGCCCTCCGCTGACCAGCACGTCCCGAGACCGCCCGGCCATTCGGGCCGGGCCGAACTGCTCGCCAGCGGCGCGGCGGCCGTGGCGGTGCTGGCCGTCGCCACCTCCGCACCGTTGATCGCGTACGCCGCCGCACCGGCACTGGCGATCGCCTGCTGGCGAAACCTGCTGGCCACCGGTGCGGTCGCTCCGTTCGTACTGGTCCGACGCCGCACCGAGCTACGGACACTGGCCCGGCCCGAGGGACGACGGCGGGCCCTCTGGTGCGTGCTCGCCGGGCTCGCGCTGGCCGCGCACTTCGGCACCTGGATGCCGAGCGCCCAGCTCACCTCGGTGGCGACCGCCACCGCACTGGTCGCCACCCAGCCGGTCTGGCAGGGCTTCATCGCTCTCGGCCAGGGACGGCGGTTGCCGGCGCTCACCTGGATCGGCATCGCCGTGGCGGTGCTCGGGGCGGCGCTGGCGACCGGCGCGGACGTCGGCTTCGACGCCCGTGCCGTGGCCGGCGACCTGTTGGCGCTGGCCGGTGCGGTCTTCGCGGCGGCCTACACGGCGCTGGGCGAGCAGGCCCGACGAACGATCAGCACCACCACCTACACGACCATCTGCTACGGCGTGTGTGCGCTGGTCCTGCTCGTCGTCTGCCTGGCGAGCCGTACTCCGCTCACCGGGTTCACCAGCTCGACCTGGCTGGCCGTGATCGGTCTGGTGGTCGGAGCACAACTGCTCGGGCACTCGATGTTCAGTTACGCGTTGCACAAGATCCCGGCGACGACCGTCAGCGTGTTGATTCTGCTGGAGGTGCCGGGTGCCGCGCTGATCGCGTGGTGGTGGCTCGGCCAGGTACCCAGGATGGCGGCACTGCCCGGACTCGGTTTGTTGCTGCTCGGCGTCGCCATCGTGGTGCTCGGCGGCACCCGGACCCGCACCCCGTCGATCCCGCCTGAGGCCGGCCCGCCTGAGGCCGGCCTCATCCGGACGGTCAGTAAGCGCTGGCGGTGGTTCCGACGACCATGAAGAAGAACGCGAAGTAGGCGATCATGACCAGCACCGACAGCACGGCAAGGCCGACCGCGCACCAGCCGATGATCACCCCGGCCTGGGCCAGGCCGTCGCCCTGCTCACCGGAGCCACTGATTTCCAGCCGGGCCCGCCGACCGAGGTAAATCGAGACGGCACCGAGCAGCGGACAGCTGAACAGACTCACCAGGGCCACGATGAACGAGGCGAGCGCCATGCTGTTCGTGTGCCGAGACGGTGGGTATCCGCCGTAACCCGCCGGTGGATAGCCGGCCGGCGGGTATCCGGCCGGCGGCTGGCCCGCGCCGGCCCCGGACGGCAGAGACCCACCATCACCGGCGGTCGATCCCGATGCCGCCCACGTCGACGGCGAGGCGTCCTTGTCGGCGTCTGGATCTGTCACGTGACCTGCTCCTGTCCGTACGAGGCGTGCTCAGCTCTGGCTGACGCTGATGGCGATGGCGATGGCGATGACGACGGTCCCGGCGAGCCCGATCCCGAACGCGATCCAGCCGGTGATCATGCCGGCGAGAGCCAATCCCTCGCCCTGTTCCGGACGACCCTGCGCGGCGCGGTCCCGGATCTGCCGGCGGGCCGAGTGCCCGAGCAGGGCTCCGACGATGCCGATCAAGCCGGGCGCCAGATAGCCACAGAGCGCGAGGATGCCGATGATGCCCATCACCATGGCCGCGATCGCCCGACCGTTCATCGGCATGGGCGGCGGCATCGGGTAGCCGTACCCGCCGGGATGGCCTGGGTAGGGGGGCGGGTAACCAGGGCCGGGCTGACCCGGATAGGCGGGCGGGTAACCGGGGTACGCCTCCGGTGCGCCGGACTGCGAGTAGCCAGGATCCGGGTAGCCGTAGCCGTAGCCGGGCTGGCCGCTGACCGGTCCGGCCGGGTCGGGCTGACCGGAGGCGGGCTGACCTGGCCAGGACGGATCGCTCCAATTGCCAGGCGGTGGGGGGTTGCTCATGGGCGCTCTCTCCGTCGGAGCGGCGGGTTGCGCGATCAGGGTAGTCGCTCGCTGCCAGGAGCCGCCGGCCCGAGTAGGGCTCGACCGGCTGGGACCGGCTGGGACCCCCCGATCGGCCGGGACGGGCGTTCGATCGGCTGCGGCGGGGGGTCACCACGGCCGCCGGTGCATGGCCCGAGGGCGACGGTTGGCCGATCAACGGTGTGTCATTGCCCGCAGCGCGGACAAGGGGCAGGATCAGGACATGGCTTATGTCGTACGCGCCACTGACCGGTCCGGTGTCGGTGCCGCGCCGGATCCCACCGTCGACGGTTCGTCGGGTGGCGTACCGAGCGGATCGATCGCCCTGGACGGCGCTGCGCCGGGTGCGGCGGACCCGCCCGGGATGTCGGCCGGGCCGGTGACGGACCCGGTGACGCTGCGTCTCGACGGCCGGGTGGCGCTGGTCACCGGGGCCGGCAGCTCAGACGGCATCGGTTACGCCACCGCACGCCGGCTGGGTGAACTCGGGGCGCGGGTGGCGATCGTGTCGACCACCCGCCGGATTCACGACCGGGCCACCGAACTGGGCGCGACCGGGTTCGTGGCCGATCTGACCGACGAGGCAGAGGTGGCCGCGTTGGCTGACGCGATCAGCGAGCAGCTCGGCGACGTACAGGTGCTGGTCAACAACGCCGGCCTCGCCAGCCGGGCGAGTCCGGAGGTGCTCCGCCCGGTCGCGCAGCTCAGCTTCGACGAGTGGCGTGCGGAGATCGACCGTAACCTCACCACCGCCTTCCTGTGCAGCCGGGCCTTCATCGGCGGGATGGCGGAGCGGGGCTGGGGTCGGATCGTCAACCTCGCCGCTACCGCCGGCCCGGTCAACGCCTTGCCGACGGAGGCGGCCTATGCCGCGGCGAAGGCCGGTGTGGTGGGTCTGACCCGGGCGTTGGCCATGGAAATGGTCGCCGACGGGGTGACGGTCAACGCGGTCGCTCCCGGCACGATCTACACCGCCGCGTCGACGGTCACCGAGCTCAAACAAGGCATGGGTACGCCGATCGGCCGACCCGGCACACCGGACGAAGTGGCGGCGGCGATCTCGTTTTTCTGCTCGCCTGCGGCGTCCTACATCACCGGGCAGATGCTGGTGGTGGACGGCGGCAACAGCGTCCGGGAGGCCCAGTACCGGTGACGGCCGACCATTGACTGGTCGGTCGGTCGTCCGCGTCGCGGGTGCTGGCTGGCTTCGGGGATCGCCGACCGGACCCGTGCGGGTCCGGGCGACGGGCGGTCCTCAGTACGTCGTGGTGCTCGCGCCCGCACCCCAGACGGCGATGGCGATGCCACCGCAGCAGGCCAGCAGTCCGAGCGCGGTGAAGATGTAGCTGAGGATCATCCCCCACTGGGCCAGTGCCGCACCGTCCTCGCCGGTCTGCTGGATCTGACGTTTGGCGAGGTGGCCGAGGACGATGCCGGCGGGCGCGAAGACGAACGCGAAGACCAGCGACAGGATCGCCATGACGTTCGTGCCCCGGGCGGGCGAGCCGGGATAGGGCTGCTGTGGCTGACTCATACTTGGCCTCCGTCGGGTGATCGACCCGATCAGGTTACGCGCTGAGTCCGCCGAGGGCGCGCTCGACGGCGATGCAGTGGTCCTCGACGTAGTCGAGGCCGGCGGCGGTCGCGATCTCACGGGCTTCGGTGGAGGCGATGCCGCTCTGCAACCACACCGCCGGGGTGCCGATGGCGACTGCGGCTCGGACCACCTCGATCGCTTCCGGGACCGGCCGGAACACGTTGACCAGGTCCACCGCCTCGGGCAGGTCGGCCAGGCTGGGGTAGGAGCGCGTGCCGAAGATCATGTCGACGTACGGGTTGACCGGGATCACCCGCCATCCGTGGCTGATCAGTTGCGCCGGTACGGCGTGTGCCGGCTTGGCCGGGTCACGAGACGCGCCGACCACCGCGATCGTCCGTGCCTCGGACAGGATCTGCTGTGGAGTCCTCACCCGTCGAGAGTAGTCCGGTGTTCCGGGCTTTCGTGGACCGGCGGCCGTCAGAGCAGGGCGAGTTGCTCGGTGGCGGGGGCCGACGAACGGCCGTCCGTCCGGTCGGCCCGCCGGGCCGTCGCCTCGGTGGGGCGCCGCCCGGCACCGTCGCCGCTGGGCTGGCGGGTGTCGCCACTGTCGCCGGGCTGGCGGGTGTCGCCGTCGCCGCCGGTGGGGATGCCGTGCCGTCGGGCGGCGCGCCGGACCCGCGCGACGACCTCGCGCTGGTATGCCTGGGGTAGGTAGGCTCCCGCGCCGAACAAGGCCCGGTATCTCGGTACGAGCTCCGGGAAGGTCCGGTCCAGCCAGGCGGCGTACCACTGCCGCGCGCCGGTCCGCAGGTGCAGTGGCAACGGTGTCACGCTGGCCGCGCCGGCCCGTGCGATGGCGGCGACGGTCTCGTCGATCGCCTCCTCGCCGTCGGTCAACCCGGGCAGGATCGGCGCCATGAGTACGCCGACGGCGAAGCCGGCGTCGGTGAGGACGCGGACCGCGTCCAGGCGGCGGGCCGGGCTCGGGGCACCGGACTCGACCGCCCGCCACAGTGGTTCGTCGACGAATCCCACGGACATCGCGAGACTGACCCGGGTCACCTCGGCGGCCTGCCGTAGCGGTGTTAGGTCACGCAGGATCAAGGTGCCTTTGGTCAGGATCGAGAACGGGTTGGCGGCGTCGCGCAGGGCTTGGATGATCTCCGGCATCAGCCGGTAGCGACCCTCCGCCCGCTGGTAGCAGTCGACGTTGGTGCCCATCGCGATCGGGTTGCCGGCCCAGCCGGGTGCGGCCAGTTCGCGGCGGAGCAGGGCGGCGGCGTTGACCTTCACCACGACCTTGGTGTCGAAGTCGCGCCCCGGGTCGAGGTCGAGGTAGGTGTGGGTGTTGCGGGCGAAGCAGTACGAGCAGGCGTGACCGCAACCGCGGTACGGATTGATCGTCCACTCGAACGGCACTCGGGACGAGCCGCGCACCTGGTTGATGATCGACTTGGCGTGGATCTCGTAGAAGGTCATCCCGGCGAAGCCGGGGGTGTCGAAGGTGCGGGTCACAGCATGGGGCAGCGCCAGCGGCAGGGGTGGAGCCGCTGGCGCTGCCCGGCCAGGGACGCCCTGGTCGTGGGGAGCCGCCAGAGTGTCCCAACGCATGGGTCTTATTCGAACACATGTTCTAGTCGTTGGCAAGGTGTGGCGCGCGGTCGGGTCGCGCGATCGTCATCTTCCGGACGGGACGGGGCCGGCGCTGTCCCGGCGGACGAGTTCGGCGCCGACCTCTTCGACGAGCGCCGCTCGTCGCGGGGAGGCGGGCTGCAACGCCATGGTCATCGCCCTGGCGCCCATCTCGGCCAACGGCAACCGTACGGTGGTCAGGGCGGGTGTCACGTCCCGGGCGACCGGCATGTCGTCGAAGCCGACCACGCTGACCTGGTCCGGCACGGCGATGCCCCGGGACCGCAGCAGGGCGAGCACCCCGATCGCCATCGAGTCGTTGAGCGCGGCGATCGCGGTCAGGCCGGGTTCGGCGTCGAGGAGGTTCGCGGCGGCGGCGGCTCCGCTGGACCTGTCGAAATCGCCGTATGCCACCCGGCGGGCCGGCAACTTCTGGCCGTGTTCCCGGGCTGCCCGGCGTAGTCCGGTCAACCGGTCGGTGGTGGTGGTGAGCAGCTTCGGGCCGGCCACCACGCCGATGTCGGTGTGTCCGAGCGAGTACAACTCGGCCCCGAGCAGGTAGCCGCCCATCTCGTTGTCCGGCACCACGGCGTCGCCGGCGTGTTCGTGTCGGCCGATCACCGCCACCCGACCACCGGTGCGTTCGTAGACCCGGAGCTTGCTTTCCAGCAGGACGGTGAACGCGTCGTCGTGGTAGCCGGATCCGGCGAGCACGATCGCCGCCACCTGGTGGGCGCGGAGCAGTTCGACGTACTGCAGTTCCTTGTCCGGATCCCGGTAGCTGTTGCAGATGATGACCAGGCGGCCGTTTTCGGTGGCCACCCTTTGCAGGCCCCGGGTGATCTCGGCGAAGTACGGGTCGGAGACGTCGTGCACGATCACCCCGATCGCGCTGCGGTGGGCGCGGGCCAGCGACTGGGCGTGTGCGTTCGGCACGTACTGCAGTTCCTCGACGGCGGCGAGGACCCGTTCCCGGAGCGCCTCGGTGACCGGTTTGCTGCTGCCGTTGATGATCCGGGACGCGGTGGCCGGGGACACGCCGGCCCGTTTCGCGACGTCCGCCAGAGTGGCCACGTTCCCGCTCCTTCCCCGGCGGGATCTGGTGCCGGAGGCCTGCCAGGGCCGGAACCCGTGCGACGTCGCGCGTGGTGTCCGGATGCTTGCGGTGAGGATACCGTGGCGGCCGGCCAACCGGTGGAAAGCCCTTGCCGACGATTGGCGATAGCCAGTACCGTAGCCGGGAAAGCGCTTACCTGGCCGAATCCGCCGGACGGCGCGGAACGTGCGAGAGCACCAGCACCCAAGGAGGCGAGGCATGTCCCGCACCACGATCGGGATCGTCCTCAACGGCGTCACCGGCCGGATGGGCTACCGGCAACACCTGGTCCGGTCTCTGCTCGCCATCCGTGACCAAGGTGGACTCGCGCTGCGGGACGGCACCCGGCTCTGGCCGGAGCTGGTACTCGTCGGGAGAAACGAGAACAAGCTGCGCGAGGTCGCGCAGCGGCACGGACTCACCGAGTGGACCACCGACCTTGCCGCGGCGCTCGCCCGCCCCGACGTACGGATCTATTTCGACGCGCAAGTCACCGCCCAGCGGGAGAAGGCGCTGCGGCTGGCGATCGACGCGGGGAAGCACATCTACACCGAGAAGCCCACCGCCGAGGACCTGGCCGGAGCGGTCGACCTGGCCCGGCTGGCCGACGCCGCCGGAATCAAGCACGGCGTCGTTCAGGACAAACTCTTCCTGCCCGGGCTGCGCAAGCTGGACCGGCTGGTCAAGGGGGGTTTCTTCGGTCGGATTCTCTCGGTGCGTGGCGAGTTCGGCTACTGGGTCTTCGAAGGTGACTGGCAGGGCGCCCAGCGGCCCTCCTGGAACTACCGGGCGGCCGACGGCGGGGGGATCACCGTCGACATGTTCCCGCACTGGCACTACGTACTGGAACAGATCTTCGGCCGGGTCGCGTCCGTCACCGCGCACGTGGCCACCCACATAGACCGCCGCTGGGACGAGGCGGGTCAGCCCTACGACGCCACCGCCGACGACGCCGCGTACGGCATCTTCGAGATCGACCGTCCCGGACCGGGCGGCGGCCGGATCGTGGCGCAGATCAACTCGTCCTGGGCGGTCCGGGTCTACCGCGACGAACTGGTCGAGTTCCAGGTCGACGGCACCGAAGGCAGCGCGGTCGCCGGGTTGCGCGAGTGCCGCGTCCAACACCGGTCCACCACGCCCAAGCCGGTGTGGAACCCCGACCTTCCGGCGACCGAGCTGTTCCGCGACCAGTGGCAGCCGGTGCCGGACAACGAGGAGTTCGACAACGGGTTCAAGGCCCAGTGGGAGCTGTTCCTGCGGCACGTCGTCGAGGACGCACCGTACAGTTGGGACCTTTGGGCTGGTGCTCGCGGCGTGCAACTGGCCGAACTCGGCCTGCGGTCGGCGCGCGAGGGCCGGCGGATCGACATTCCGGAGCTGACCGGTGAGTGACCCGTTCGCCGGGATCGACCTGGCGACCGGGCGGGCGTCGCCGGCACCGCCCCGGTTCGCGCTCAACGCCGCCACCACCAAGCGGTGGCCGATGGCGGAGCTGGTCGAGGGATGCCTGGCGGCCGGGGTGACCGGACTCGGGCTCTGGCGGGAGGAGACCACGGCGCACGGCGTGGCGAAGACCGCCGATCTCGTCCGTGGTGCCGGCTTGTCGGTGACGTCGCTGTGCCGAGGTGGCTTCTTCTCCGCGCCGGACTGGTACGACGACAACCGGCGCGCCATCGACGAAGCGGCCGAACTGGGCGCTCCGGTGCTGGTACTGGTCTCCGGTGGTCTGCCGGTCGGGCCGACGGGTCTGCCGACCAGATCGAGCGGCCGCGACGTGGACGCCGCCCGGTCGTGGGTCGGCGAGGCGATCGGGCGTCTGGTGCCCCACGCGCTTGAGGTCGGGGTCACCCTGGCCATCGAGCCGCTGCACCCGATGTTCTGCGCGGATCGTTGCGTGGTCGCGACCCTCGGCCAGGCCTTGGACCTGGCCGATCCGTATCCGCCTGCGGCGGTCGGCGTGGTGATCGACACCTATCACGTGTGGTGGGACGACCAGGTGTGGACTCAGATCGGGCGGGCCGGCGCGAGCGGCCGGATCGCGTGCTTCCAGCTCGCCGACTGGATCACGCCCTTGCCCGAGGGTGTCCTGCTGGGCCGGGGGCTCCCGGGTTCGGGCTGTGTCGAGTTGGACCGGTTCGCGGTGGCGGTGGACGCCGCCGGGTACACCGGCCCGATCGAGGTCGAGGTGTTCCACGAGGCGGTCTGGTCGCGTCCCGGCCCGGATGTACTGGCCGCCACGATCGCCGGCTACCGGGCCTCGGTCGGAGAGCGGTAGGGATACCAGCGACGGGCGACGAGTCGGCGGTACGAGTCGGCGGTACGAGTCGGCGGTACGAGTCGGCGGCGTGACGCGAGCGTCCGTCGCCAGGGTCGGTCCGCATGGATCGGGGGTCGGTCCACATCGATCGGGCCGGCGGGTTCACCCGCCGGCCCGGATGCGGGTCTCGGTGCGACCTAGTGGTTGTGGCTGGCGAGCTGCTGGCGGACGTCGTCCATGTTCAGCGCTCGTACCTGCTCGATCAGGGACTCCAACGCGGACTCCGGGAGAGCGCCCGGCTGTGCGAAGACCACGACACCGTCGCGGATCGCCATGATGGTCGGGATCGACCTGATGTCGAACTTGGCGGCCAGCTCCTGCTGTGCCTCGGTGTCCACCTTGCCGAAGACGATGTCCGTGTGCTTGCCGGAGGAGCGTTCGTAGACCGGAGCGAAGCGAACGCACGGCCCGCACCAGCTCGCCCAGAAGTCCACCAGCACGATGCCGTCGCCGGTGGTCGTCTCGTCGAAGTTCTGCGCGGTTAGCTCAACGGTTGCCATCGATGTCTCCGATCGCCAGATTCGGGTCCGTGATTCGGGTACCTGCTGGGGAAACGGTTCGGCGCGCTCCTGCATTCCCGTCTGGCGTTCGCGAAAACCCACGTTGTGCCTGCTGCGTGCCTGCTGCGGACAGTGATGGGAGCGTTTCCAGTCGATTTGCGGGGTGGGCTCGGCCTGCCCTGCTCGGTGCCCAGGTGAAAAGGGCAAACACGTGCCGTCATCGAATGCCCGAGCGATCGGCGTCGTCACGTAGAGTAAAGTCACAAAAGGATAACTGTGACTTCCGTCTCGGTCTCTGGTCTTCCTGTCACCATGGTCGGTCCGGCAGAATTCTCTGCATCAGAGCGTGGACGGCGGGTGCCGGGGAGGGCCCCGCCGTTCATTGCGTCCAGGCTCGGAAACGCCCTTTCGTCGGGTCCGTCCGGCTCCGGACTTCGTCTTCAGTGCGCGCCTTGTCGGGATCGCGCCTTGGCGGGATCCGGTCCCCGCACCCGGTCGACACCGGGCCGACCCGTTGGCCGTACTGTCTGCAGAGCGTGGACGACCAGCGCAGCGCACCCCACCCGCCGGGACGACCGGAAGGTCCGGGCGTACCGGCGGTCGACCCTGTCGGGGTGGGGTCGTGGGCCGGCGACTGGCCCATCGACCCGCGGTACGACCCCGATCTGTTGGCGGACGGGGACCGTCGCAATGTCGTCGACCGCTACCGCTACTGGCGGCGAGAGGCGATCGTCGCCGATCTCGACCAGCGCCGGCACGACTTCCACGTCGCCATCGAGAACTGGCAGCACGACCTCAACATCGGCACCGTGGTACGCAACGCCAACGCCTTCCTCGCCGCTGAGGTGCACATCGTGGGACGGCGGCGCTGGAACCGTCGTGGCGCTATGGTCACCGATCGCTACCAGCACGTTCGGCACCATGACACGATTGATCAATTGCTGGACTGGGCGGCTGCCGCCGGGCTGCCGGTGATCGGAATCGACAACCTCGCCGGCTCCCGGCCGCTGGAGAGCGTCGAGTTGCCCCGCCGGTGCGTCCTGCTGTTCGGGCAGGAAGGCCCCGGGCTGTCCGACGTCGCCCGTACCGGCTGTGACCTGCTGTTCTCGATCGCGCAGTACGGCTCCACCCGGTCGATCAACGCTGGCGTCGCGAGCGGTATCGCGATGCACGCGTGGATCCGGACGCACGCCGGTCCACCTCCCGACGCGGTGCGCGCGGAGCGCCCGTAGCTAATTTAGACCGAAAAAGCCGGTTCGCTTGACGGCTCGGCCGTGGCCGAGCACCGTAGGTGAGGTGGGCGTGATGGTGAGTTGTCCCCGGTGTGGTGGTCCGGTGCGGGCACCCGACCTGATGCACACCGAGTCGCGGTGCGACGACTGCGGCCCGGTGTCACCGCTGCACGTCCCCGAACACATCGGACCCGACATCGTGACCAGCGTGGTGACCCGGATCGGCGCGACCACCGATGCCGTACCGGTGCCGCTGTGGGCGATCTGGCCGCCGCTGCCGGGTTGGACGGTGACCGGGGTCGGCTGGGTCGGCGAGGAGCGCGGGGCGGTCCGCGCGACGGTGACCGCGTTCAGCGGTCCCGCGCCGGTCAGCGGCGGTCCGGCGGATCTGGTGCTGGTCGCCGAGGAACCCGGGATCGGGTTGGGTACCCGCTTCGCGGGCTTGCCCGGCCCGGACCCGGGTGACGTACTGGCCGGGGTCCTCACCGGCGAGAGATTCGCCGGTGCCGGTCCGCATGCCAAGGTACGGGCCGGTGGCCACCCGACTCCTCTGTGGTCGGTCGGGTCCGATCCGGACCGCAGCGCGTACGCGGGCGAGGCACGTGGACTGTGGTTGTGCGCCGTGGCGTGGCCGGCCAGCGCCGGATACCTGTTGGCGGAGGACCTGGTGTTGCGGGACCTGGCCGAGGAGGCACCGACCGCTCTGGTGTACGGTGCACCATCGCCGTACCTGCACGGGAAAGCGTGAACACCTTTTCCCACGATCAACTACACCACTGCGGGACGAAGGACTGATATTCTAGTATCGCCGGGACGAGGGTCGCGGCGCGCCACACGGAGGGGGATGGCCCGCAATGGTCAAGAAGGTCCTCACCTGGGGCGGAATCGCGTTCTTGATTTTCTTCGTCGCGTTCCGGCCCGACTCGGCGGCCGACGTCTTCAAGTCGGTTGGCGGCGGCATCGTCGACATCGCGCAAGGCTTCGGCGACTTCTTCACCAGCCTCGTCGCTTAGCCGCCCATGGGCAACCCCTCTGAGCCCTTCGACGCTGACGACGAAGCTGCACGTCGGCGCCGCCAGCGTGACACCGAACCGATTCCGCAGATTCGCCCAGAGGACGGCCCACACTTCGGTGACGGGCCGTCCTACTCCGACGGTCCCGCGTACTCCGACGGGCCGTCCTACTCGCGAGGCGCCGGTTACGCCGGTGATCCTGGCGGCGGCACCCGCCGGGTGCGCGAAGAGCCGATCATCAGCTACTCGCCGCCGGACATCTCGGCCGACGAGATCGCTGGACTGCAGGCCGACGCCTCCGGCATGCCGGTGCAACCGCGCCGGGTTCTCCCGCTGGAAGACGAGCCGACCCCGCTGGTGGCGCGCTACCTCTTCCCGACCGAACGCTACCGGGGCGAGTGGAAGCGACACTGGATCCATCTGATTACCCCGCTGCTGGTCGGCGTGGTCGCCACGTTCGTCCTGGGCTACCTGTCCGGGTTCCTGGCCGGTCAGGACGTCGGCGGTCTGACCACGGTGGCCGTGCTGATCTGGCTCGGGGTGCTCGGTTGGGTCGGCTGGAAGATCGCGGACTGGTGGTTCGACCGCTTCATCCTGACCAACAAACGGGTGATGGTGGTCAACGGCATCATCACCCGTAACGTCGCGATGATGCCGCTGCTGCGGGTCACCGACATGAAATACGAACAGTCTCCGCTTGGTCGCTTCCTCAACTACGGGACGTTCATCCTGGAGTCCGCCGGTCAGGAACAGGCGCTGCGCGAGGTCAAGAACCTGCCCAACCCCAACGAGCTCTACCTGCGGGTCGTCGAGGAGATGTACGAGCCGCAGGCTGTCGAGGCACGGCTGAGCAAGGAAGAAGCCGCGGCCAAAGACGACGGGGGATGAGACCGCCCCGACCGGAGACGACCGCACCAGCCGGGGACGATCACCGCAGCCGGATCCGTCCGATGTCGGATGCTGTACACCACACCACGCGTGCCGCGAGCGGGCTCCTGCCGGTGGACCGCCCGGCGTACGGTATCCACAGGTGACGGGGGAGGCCGCTGGTGACGCCCAAAAGGTCGGTGGAGGACGATTTCCGCGACTTCGTCGCGTCCCGCTCCGGAGCGTTGCTCCGCACCGCGTACCTGCTCGCTGGGGACTGGGCGACCGCAGAGGACCTTCTGCAGACCGCGCTGACCAAGACGTACCTGGCGTGGAAACGGCTCGGTGAGATCGAAGCGGTGGAGCCGTACGCCCGCCGGGTGCTCGTGAACACCGCGACCAGCTGGTGGCGTCGCCGCTGGCACGGCGAACGCCCGACCGAGAACCTGCCGGAGCAGGCCGGTCCCGACATGATCCAGGAACAGCTCGACCGCGACGTCCTCTGGCGCCACGTCAAGGCCCTGCCTGCTCGACAGCGGGCGGTCCTGGTGCTGCGCTTCTACGAGGATCTGTCCGAAGCGCAGACCGCCGCGCTGCTGAACATCTCGCCGGGAACGGTGAAGAGCCAGACCTCGCGGGCTCTCACGACGCTACGCAAGAAGCTGACCGCCGAGGGTGGCGAGGTTCGTCGGCGGGTCGCCGAATCGGCCGGGGCGTCGGCGTCCGGCGCGGCCCGGCGTACCATCCCCGCCGCCCGGCTCCGCCGCGACGCCGGGACGGGTGCCTCGGCCACCACCACGGGGCCCCTGCCGAGCACCCGTACCAGGTCGGGAGCAGTCAGGCCGGTAGCAGTCAGGCCGGATGTCCCGATCAGACCGAGCCCCGCGACACCTGCCACCTCGCCTGCCGGGCCGGCCATGGCGGCACCGGCCATGGCGGCGACGACCACCGCACCGGACGGCGGTACGACCCCGGTCCCGAACGCGAGACCAGCGACCATGGACGGTCGCGCCGACGCACCGCCGGCGGCCCTGCCCGCCGGATGCGTCCTGCCGCTCCCCGTCTACGCGGGCACCAGTTCGGAGCAGCCGTGACGCCTGTCTCGCGGCCGACCCGCGACAACCATCCTGCCCTGCGGCGGCGTCCACCTGTCGTGGCCACCGACGACCTCGAACGAGCCCTGCGGGACTGTCTCGTCGACCAGACGGTCCGCGCACCGAGCCTTGTCGATCCAGCGGAGCGGGCCATCCGCCGCGCTCGACGGGTCCGCCGCAACCGGATCGGTGCCGCCACGTTGGCCGGTGTCTGCCTGGCGGGATCGACGAGCGCACTGGCGGCCGGGCTGGCGCCAGCGGCCACTCCCGCTCCCGCGCTCCTCGCCGAAGCACCGGTGCTGATGGTCACGCCCAGCGGCGCCACCACCACCGGACCAGCCGCCCAAGCGGCTCCGCTGCCATTGAGCGACGACCTGCGCCGGCAACCCTTGGCGGCGGCGCAGGTACCGCCGGTCGACGTCGTACTGGCCGACGGACTGCACACCAGCGACGGCCGGCGGATCGACCTCGGGCCGATCGCCGCGGTCTCCCAAGCCAGCCGGATCCCGGACGGATGGCTGCTCGTCGAGGAACAGCCGTCCGGCGAGACCGGCGTCTGGTTCGTCACCGCCACGGCCGCCCCCAGGGTCGTCCTCCCGGGCGTCGACGGAGTCGTGTTCGACCCGGCCGGCACCCGGATCGCCTGGCGGACCGGAGCCGAAGTCGCCGTCGCCAGGCTCGTCGACGGCGAACTCGCCGACCTGGAACACACCGCTGTCTCCCCGGAAACCCGACCGGTCGGCTTCGCCGGGGACGCGGTGCTGATGGCCCGCGCGGACGGCGAAGACAACCCCGCCGGGTACGACGTCTGGTGGCCGGGACGCGGCCAGTTCCAGCCGACCTGGAACGAGACGGCAACCGCCGTCTACGGCTCCCTACCGGACGGACAGAGCATCGTCGCCCAGATCAACGACGTCGCGGGACGATCCTGCCTGGCCCTGCTCGACGTCCGACGTGAACTGGCCGCCTCGAAGACGGTCTGCGCCCTGCCGTTGACCAGCGACGGCCGTGGCGCGGTGTCCCATGACGGCCGGTGGCTGATGGCCAATGGCACGGCCGACACCCGGTCCACGACCGAAACCGAACTCGCCATGCTGGTCGACCTCGGCGAGGTGTTCGATCAGGAGCCGGCGGCGATTCGTGAGGCGGGTCCGCGGCTGACCGGAACCGCGGTCTGGGCCGACGCGGAGACGGTGGTGCACGTGGCCGACGACGAGCAACTGGTCCGGATCAACGTCGACCGGATCAGCACCGGGCAGGACGGCGCGGTCGAGCGGTACGAGCTCCCGACCGATATGTTCGACCTGTCCGATGCTCATCCGGTTCTGGTGGACGGCGCCCTGACGGACTTCCGATGACATCCGCCGCCGACAACGACGGTGCCGGACAGATCGATCTCCACACCCACTCGACCGCCAGTGACGGCACGTCGACGCCGCAGGCCCTGGTCCGAGCCGCCGCCGAGACCGGCCTGCGGGTCGTGGCGATCACCGACCACGACACCACCGGCGGTTGGGCCGACGCGGCCCGGGCCCGGCCGGCCGGGCTCACCCTGATCCGGGGCGCCGAGATCTCCTGCCGCTGGTACGGCATCGAACCATCGATCCCGTTGCACCTGCTCGGCTACCTGTTCGACCCGGAAGACCCGCCGCTGGTGGCGGAACTGGCCAGGGTCCGGGCCGCACGCGTCGTACGCGGCGAGCGGATCGTCGACCTGCTGCGCGCCGATGGCGTAGACATCAGCTGGGACGAGGTCCTCGGCTACGCGGCCGGCGGCACCGTCGGCCGGCCGCACATCGCCCAGGCACTGATCCGGGCCGGCCTGGTCGGCAGCACGACCGAGGCGTTCGCCCCGCACTGGCTGGGCGAACGCTACCGGCTGCCCAAGGACGACATCGACGTCTTCACCGCCGTCCGGCTGGTCCGAGACGCCGGCGGCGTCCCGGTGTTCGCGCATCCACGAGCCACCCGGCGCGGCCGGACCGTACCCGACTCGCTGATCGTCGAGCTGGCCGCGGCCGGACTCGCCGGCCTCGAAGCCGACCACCCGGATCACTCGCCGGACGAGCGTGCGCACGTGCGGCGGCTGGCAGCCGAGCTCGATCTGCTGGTGACCGGATCGTCCGACTTCCACGGCACGCACAAGACCGTCCGGCTGGGCGCGTACACCACCGGTCCGCAGATGTACGAGCGAATCGTCGACGCGGCGTACGGCGTACCCCCGCTCTGATCCTGGTCGCCGCGTCCAACCCGGCGGCGGCGCGCGATCGTCCCCGCCCCGGAACCGGTCATCCGCCGGCCGCTAGGTTGACCAGGTGAACGTCACGCTGTTCGGCGAGGTCTTCGTGACCCTGCTGGTGATCACCGACCCGCCCGGGATGGTGCCGATCTTCCTCGCGTTGACTGGTGCGCTGCCGGTGCGCGACCGCCGCCGCGCCGCCTGGCAGGCGGTGGCGCTCGCGCTCGGCGTGATCGTGGTGTTCGCGGTCGCCGGCCGGACGCTGCTGGCCTACCTGCACGTCGAGTTGCCCGCCCTGCAGGCGGCGGGCGGGCTGCTGCTGATCCTGGTGGCGCTGGAACTGCTCACCGGCAAGGCCGACGACCCGAGCCGACAGTCCACGTCGAACATCGCGTTGGTGCCGTTGGGCACCCCGCTGCTGGCCGGGCCCGGCGCGATCGTGGCGACCATGCTGTTCGTGCAGCGTGCGGCGGACCCACCCGACTATCTGGCGATCGCGCTCGGCATCGTCGCGGTCATGGTGGTCGTCTGGCTGACATTGCAGTTCTCCGGCGTCATCGTCAAGGTACTGCGCCCGGGCGGAATCGAAGTCCTGACCAGGATCGCCGGCCTGCTGCTCGCCGCGATCGCGGTGCAGCTCATCGCCGACGCGATCGCCGCGTTCGTCCGGTCCTATCTGGCGGCCGGGTGATCGCGTCGTCGGGTGCCGTCCGCGACGATGTCCGACCGGGATGGCAGGATCGGTTCGTGCCAAGCCTTCCCTCCCCAGGCGATCCGGCATCGTGGCGGCCGGCCGGCGCCGCCCGGGCCGCCGCCCGGCCCGCTGCCGCTACTGGACGCCGAACCGACCGCGGACCGGCCCAGGCTGAGCAACTCGGGTTCGACGGCATGCCGCAACGGCTGTTCGTGTGCACCCCGAGCAAGCTGTCGGCCTATACCGATTGCCCCCGCCGATACCGATACACCTACCTGGATCGGCCGGCTCCGCCGAAAGGGCCGCCCTGGGCCCACAACTCGCTGGGGGCCAGCGTGCACACCGCGCTACGTGGCTGGTTCACGGCCGCGCCGGGCAACCGCCGGCCGGAGAGCGCGGCCACCCTGCTCAAGGGCAGTTGGGTACGGGAGGGCTACCGCGACGAAACCCAGGAACGAGCGGCGTTCCGGCAGGCGTCGCGGTGGCTGGAGGCGTACCTGTCGGCGATCGACCCCACCGACGAGCCGCTCGGTGTCGAACGGGTGGTCGCGGTGAAGACCGCCGTTCTGGCCTTCAACGGACGGGCCGACCGGATCGACTCCCGGCCGGGCCCGCGCGGCCCGGAAGCGGTCATCGTCGACTACAAGACCGGCCGGGCGACCTTGACCGACGACGACGCCCGAGGGTCGTCGGCGCTCGCCCTCTACGCCTTCGCCGCGCAGCGCGTGTTCCGCCGCCCGTGTCGCCGGGTGGAGCTGCACCACCTGCCGACCGGTACGGTCAGCGCCTTCGAACACACCGAGGACTCACTGGCCCGGCAGGTTTCCCGGGCCGAGGCGACCGCTGCGGACATTGGTACGGCGGAGCAGGCGGTCGCGCGTGGTGCCGATCCCGACACCGCGTTTCCCACCACCCCGAGCACCCTCTGCGGCTGGTGCGACTACCGACGTACCTGCCCCGCCGGCCGGCAGGTGCCTGAGCAGCCACAGTGGGCGGCGGTGGAACGGATGCTGGCGGAACCGGCCGATCGGCCGGCGGCGGTGGTTCCGGTCGACGATCCGCCGGGACCGCGTCCGGCTCCGGAGTGAGCGGCTGGTCCTGCTTCGGGCTGCCGGCCGGGCCCCTGCTTCGGGCTGCCGGCCGGGCCCGGCTACGGGTCGAGCCGGCCGGCCCGGTCTCGGGCGGCCTTGCGGAGCGGGCCCTCCACCAGATCGCGCGGTACAGCCCGCAGGGCCAGCCGCAGACCGCGCGCCGAGAGCGCGGCGCACACGTCGGTGGTCGGCAGACCCAGCCCGCCGTACATGCGCCGGGCCCAGGACGGCAGCAGCCCGGCGGCGGTGGCCGCGACGCCGAGGTACGCCAGCCGTGGCGGGCCAAGCCCGAGGCCGAGCCGCCACGGCAGGCTCAGCCCGGCGGGCACGGGCGGAGCGGTGAGGAACAGCGCGGTGTCAGCGGCGTCCTTGGTGATCCTCAGCTGGGGCCGGATGTGCCGGTAGTAGGCGGCGATCTCGGCGGCGCTGCCCGGCACGCTGTCCGGGTCCAGGCCGACCAGGGCCGCGCTCCGTCGCTGTTCGGCGTAGTAGCGGTCCACCTCGTCCGGACTCAGCCGCAGCCCGGCCCGGGTGGCGGTGGTCAGGAACGATTCGACCTCGGCGACGTGCACCCAGCGCAGCAGCTCGGGTTCGTCGACGCGGAACTCGGTCCCCGTATCCGGATCGGTCGCCCGTAGCCGGGAATGCAACCGGCGGATTCGTGCTCCGGCCGCGGTCGCTTCGGCGGTGGTGCCCCAGACCGTGGTCGCGACGTAGATCGAGGTCCGCGTCAGCCGGCCGAACGGGTCCGCCCGGTAGCTGGAATTCTGTGCGACGCCGGCGATGGCGCGCGGGTGCAGCGCCTGCAGGTAGAGCGAGCGGAGGCCGGCGACGATGAGGATCGGCTCGTCGTGGACCCGCCAGGTGACCGAGTCCGGCCCGAACAGCCCGAGGTCTTCGCTGGTGGCGGCCGACCGGTCCGGCCGGTGGCGGGTGGCCGTCACGTACCGCTGGCCGTCATGCGCTGCTGGTCGCCGTCGGCAGCCGTTCCACGCCGGTGGCCTGGCAGGCCGGGCAGAGGCCCCAGAAGGTGACCTCCGCCTCGTCGATGTCGAAGCCGTGGGTGGTGCCAGGCTCCAGACAGGGCGCGGAACCGACCGTACAGTCGACGTCGCTGACCTCCCCGCAGCGTCGGCAGACCAGGTGGTGATGGTTGTCGCCGGTGCGGGCCTCGTAACGGGCCGCGCCGCCGGCCGGTTCGATGCGTCGGGCCAGACCGGCCCGGGTCAGCGCGTCGAGCACGTCGTAGACGGCCTGGGTGGAGACCGAATCGATCCGACCGCGTACCTGCCGGGCGATCTCGGCGACGCCCAGGTGGCCACCCTGGGCAAGCACGTCGAGCACGGCGGTGCGCGGCCGGGTCACCCGAAGACCCCTGCTGCGCAGTTGCTCCGCCGCCGACATCCTTTCATCGAAACACGCAGGTGAGCGGGGTTCAAGATAGAGTCGGCGACTATCGTGGTCACGGCACGATCCGAGGAGGACCGGTGATCGAGGAGATCCAGGGCATTCCTGCCCATCCGCTGGTGGTGCATGCCGCCGTGGTGTTCGTGCCGCTGCTCGTCCTCGGTGCGCTCGTCTACGGGCTCGTGCCCCGGCTACGGCGCCGGATCGGCTGGGCGGTCGCCCTGCTCGCGGTCGTCGCCCCGATCGCCGCCGGCCTGGCGACCACCACCGGTGAGGCACTCCAGCAGGATCTCGTGGAGCGAGGGTATCCGGCGCAGATCCTGGACCAGGTCGCCGAGCATCAGCGGTACGGCGACCTGACGTTCTGGTTCAGCCTGGGCCTGGCGCTGGCCACCGGTCTGCTGATCTTCCTGACCAGTGCCCGGGGCCGGGCGACCAAGGCACCGGGCTGGCTGACCATCGCCTTGGTGGTCGTGGTCGTGGCCCTGGCCGGGATGACCGCCGTCTACACCTATCTGGCCGGCGACAGCGGTGCCCAGGCGGTGTGGGGGAACTTCTGACCGCCGGGCTCCGACCAGCAGGTGTGGCTCGGCACAGCACGTGGCTCAGAACAGCACCCGCGAGCAGAGCAGACAGATCACGATGACCAGTACCGCGGCAGCGATCATCCCGACGCCATAGGTGACCGTCCGGGCGTTGCGTTCATCGTTTTCCACCGCCTCGATGTCCTGGGGCGGCAACGATCGCGGCGGTGCCGGCCGAACGACCAACGGCGGCCGCCAGCCAGGTGGGGGAGGCGCGGCAGCGGGCGGTCCGGGATAGGT
The DNA here is from genome assembly GCF_029626025.1 of Solwaraspora sp. WMMD406. NCBI lineage: Bacteria > Bacillati > Actinomycetota > Actinomycetes > Micromonosporales > Micromonosporaceae > Solwaraspora > Solwaraspora sp. WMMD406. The sequence goes on along the minus strand of NZ_JARUBF010000001.1, from coordinate 6,501,655 downwards.
CGGCGCGGCCGGACCACCGCCGGTGCCGGTCGGTCCGAGGCCGGTCGCCGGTCCAGAGCCGGTGCCCGGGTCAGGACCGACACCCGGTGGGGCCGACGCGGGACGCCGCCAGAAGCCGTCGTCGGGCTCGCCGCGATCTGTGCTCACAGTGGCGACGCTACCAATGACGGCGTACCGGATCGCCGTGGCCGGCGCGGGGGGCCGAGCCGGCCGACCGGTACGGGTATCCTGTGACCCGTGCGTGATCTCGACGAGTCCGTACCCGAGAGGCGTAGCGGGGACGCCGACCGCCTGGTGGATCTGAGCGATGACGATCTTCCGCTGCCGCCGGAGCGGAGCGTCGACGACACCGACCATGGTTGGGGTGACCAGATCGGCTCCAACGACGAACGGCTGCTCGCCGAGCGCCCTCCGCACTGGGGCTGAGCGTGCTGGCCCTGCGGGCGGCGAGGTAGCCGTACCAGGTCAGGTGGTGGTCGAACTGGCCGCTGCCGGCGCCTTGCCCGTACCGCCGGGCGAGGCCGAACCGCCCGCCCCCGAGCTCGCCGCCGCCCCCGCGCCGCCGCCGGAGCTGGAGCCGCCGGAACCAGACGTGGCCGCGCCGTCGGCCGACGTGGCGGAGTCCTTCTTCCCGGTCGACGGCTTGTCGGTGGGCGAGGCGTTCGCGCCGCCAGCGTTCTTGCCGTCGGCGCCACGGGAGTCGGTCCGGTAGAAGCCCGAGCCCTTGAAGACGATGCCGACCGAGTTGAAGACCTTACGTAGCCGCCCGGCGCAGTCCGGGCACTCGCTCAGCGGGTCGTCGGTGAAGGACTGCACCGCCTCGAGTTGGTGTCCGCACGCGGTGCAGGCGTACTGGTAGGTGGGCACGGTCTCCTCCGAACGTGGCTGGCCATTGGCACTCGACCTATTCGAGTGCCAATGGTGCGTCATCGGACCTGTTTTCGTCCAGCGAAAGTGTGCCGTAGCTCATTCGGCCGCCGGCACCGGCCGCCAGCCGGCCGGGGTGATCACCTCGGTGACCCGTCGGTCGTGGGCCTCGGCGGGCAGCTCCGGCAGCAACTCGCCGTCGTGTAGCAGGGCGACGAGTGGGGTGTCGGCGCGGGCCCGCGCCAACGCCCGGTCGTAGGAACCGCCACCCCTACCCAGCCGGACGCCACGCCGGTCGACCGCGAGCGCCGGTACGACGATGAGCGCGGCGTCGGCGACCACAGCCGGACCCAGCCGGTCGCCGACCGGCTCGACCAGACCACGGCCGACCGGTCGGAGCCGCTCCGCTCCCCGGTAGGGTGCCCAGTCCAGGTCGCCATCGGGCAGGGTGACCGGCAGCAGGATCCGACCCGCCGGGCCGACCGCGTCCGCCAGCAGGTCCGGCAGGTCGGCCCCGCCCGGCTCACGGCCGATCGGGACGTACCCGGCCACCAGGCCCGGTGCGTACCGACGAACCAGTTTGCGCAGCTCAGCATGTATGCACTGGCGGGCGGCAATGAGGTCGGCGGCGGTCAGGTTGCGGCGGCGGGCGAGAATGGCGGTTCGGAGTCTGTCCTTGGGCAACGAGTAGGCATTAGCTCCATCGGGAAAATCCGACACCCAACACTCCTGTGGCACGTGCTGCGAAATATCTGGGTTGTGTCAGCATCGCACCATCAGGTGAAGAAGCCTCTGGGGGAAGAGTGACCCTGCGTGGACGATTGACCACTGCATTCCTCTCGGTCGTGCTCGGGCCGGTCCTGCTGGGTGCCTTCTTCGTCGGTGCCACCGTGGCCGCGGTCGGGCAGAGTCGCTCCACCGAGCGTCTCGACCTGGCGGCGACCAGCATCCGTACCTCGATCAGCGCCCTCTGCCGGCAGCTGGAGGCGGCGGCCGGGGCGGTGGCCCTCCTGTCGGATCCGGAGCAGGCCCAGGCCGCAGCCGACCAGGTGGTGGCCCGCGAACTGGCGTCGGCCGTCCGGGTGACCGAGCCGGACGGGACGCCGATCGCAGTCACCGCCGACGCTCCCGAGCTGCCCTGGATCGGCTGCCCGGTCGGGCGGGCCGACGACGGCTTCGCCGAGCCGACCGGAACACCCGCGACCTCCGCCGGAACACCCACGACCTCCGCCGAGCCGACGTCAGTACCCACGATCTCCACCGATTCCACCGGTCAGGCCGCTGGGGTGCCTGGGTTACGACAGTCCGCACCGGCCGTGTCCGTGCGGGTCGAGATGCGGGATCCGGACGGCACCATGATCGGCTGGGTCGCCGCGGCGCAACTGCTGGACGCCGACTTCGTCGCCCGGCTCGCCGCCTCCAGCGGCGTCGCGGTGACCCTGTTCGGCGACACGACCGGCTCGGCCATCGTGCACAGCACCGAACCGGCGGACGCGCGCAGCGCGGTGATCGAGGCCGTCAGTGGCCTCGACGAGGGAAGTACCGCCTCGACCCACGACGGTCGACACGTACGGTGGATCGGGCCCGGCGCCGACCAGCCGTTGCCAATGGCGTTGTCCACGCCCCGGGAACAGCTCCCCGGCCTCTACGCGGTCCTGATCGCGACGATCGTCCTGGCCGGACTGCTCGCCGTCATCGCGGCGTGGTGGCTGGCCCGGTCCACCACCCAGCCCCTGGCGGAACTCGCGGACGCGGCCAGCCGGGTCGTCGACGGCGACCTGACCGCCCGGGTTCCGGTACGCGGCTCGGACGAGGTTGGTGAGCTCGCGGCGATCTTCAATCGGATGACCCGGGAAGCCCAGGCGTACGTCCAGGCGCTCACCGCCAGCCGGGACCAGCTGCGCGGCCAGCTCACCATCCTCGGTGACACCCTGTCGAGCACCCACGACCTGCAACGCATCCTGCGGGTCATCCTGCAGACCGCGCTCGCTGCCACCGGCGCCCGCGACGGTGCCGTGCTGGTGCTGGACCCGGTCGCCGGTGTCCTCGTCGGCCAGTCCTCCAGCCCGTCGGCCGGACAGCCCACCACCTCCGGCGGTGCCGACGATCCAGCCGTGGGGGAGAGCACGCCGGCCCGGCCCGGCAACGGCACGACGACCGCCGCCGAGGGCACATCGTCGGTAGGTGCCGTCTCCGGTGCCGTCTCCGCCGGGACGCCGGCCGGGACGCCAGCCGGGACGCCAGCCGGCATGTCCGCCGGCACACCTGGCGTCCTGCACGTGCCGCTCGGCAGCGGACTGCTCGGCACGGTTGCCCTGAGCGGTCAGGCGCGTCGTGGCCGGATCGAACGGGACGGTCCGCCGCTGTCGGCGTACGAGCCGTCCTGCCGGACGTACGTGGCGGTGCCGTTCTCGGTGCCGGACTGGAGCACCGAGGCCGGCGTACTGTCGATGGACCCGGCGGTGGGCCGGCCCGGCGGCACGCGGCCCGCGAACGCACCGGCCGCCTTCGGCGTACTGGCCGTCTACGACCGGCTCGGAGGCGACGAGTTCGACGACGCGGACCTGATCACCCTGCGGACGTTCGCCGGGCACGCGGCGGTGGCGGTGCACAACGTACGGATGCACAAGGAAGCCGAGCGGCTGTCGGTGACCGATCCGCTGACCGGGCTGTGGAACTACCGGCACCTGCGTGAGTCGATCCGCCGGGAGATCGAACGGGCCACCCGGTTCGGTCGGATGCTCGCCGTACTCGCGCTTGATCTGGACCGTTTCAAGGACGTCAACGACACACACGGGCACGCCGCCGGGGACAGCGTCCTGGTCGAGTTCGCCCGGCGGATCCGCGCGGAGATCCGCGAGGTCGATCTCGCCTTCCGCCAAGGCGGCGAGGAATTCGTCGTGCTGCTGCCGGAGACCGACATACGGGGTGCGGCGATCGTCGCCGAGCGGCTCTGCGCGGCGGTCCGCGACAGCCCGGTCCGGGTCGACGCGCACACCGGTACGAGTGGTCGGGACCGCACCGCGATCTCGGTGACGGTATCGATCGGGATTGCCGTTTACCCGGATCACGCCGATACCGGCGAGGAGGTGCTCGACGCGGCCGACGACGCGCTGTACGCCGCCAAAGCGGCTGGCCGGGACACGTTCCAGGTAGCGAAGCGGGCGCTGGTGCGGGTTCGACCGACCGCCACCGGCGGCGGCGCGGGCGCCCCGGAGAGTGGACTGCCGCCCGCCAGCGGCGCGTCTTTCGGGCCACACCCGCCGCGACAGAGCCGTGGCCGATAGTCTCGCGGCATGTCGGAGCATGCAGCCACCCCAGCAACGACCCCCACGTCCGGGCCGCGACGGCGGGCGGTCAAGGCGGTCATTCCCGCCGCCGGACTCGCCACCCGGTTCCTGCCCGCGACCAAGGCCGTACCGAAGGAACTCCTCCCGCTGGTCGACCGCCCGGTCCTGCAGTACATCGTCGAGGAGGCGGCGGCGGCCGGAATCAGCGACGTCCTGCTGATCACCGGTCGGGGCAAGACCTCGATGGTCGACCACTTCGACCGCCAGCCCTATCTGGAGGCCCGGCTCGCCGAAAAGGGTGACCAGCAGCGGCTGGACGCGGTCCGCCAGCCGAGCCAACTGGCCGACATCTACACCTGCCGCCAGCACGAACCGCTCGGCCTCGGCCACGCGGTCGGCTGCGCCCAGGCGCACATCGGCGACGAGCCGTTCGCCGTCCTGCTCGGTGACGAGTTCGTCGACGAGAACGACCCGCTGCTGCCGGCGATGATCGACCTGCAGGCCCGTACCGGTGGGATCGTGCTGTCGTTCATGGAGGTCCCGCCGGCCGAGACCAAGCGGTACGGCATCGCCTCGGTCGAACCGGCCGACGAGTCGGTGCAGAACGGCGCCGAGATCGTCCGGGTCACCGGCCTGGTGGAGAAGCCCTCCGCCGAAGACGCCCCGAGCAACCTCGCCGTACTCGGCCGCTACGTCCTGCCGGGCAGCGTCTTCGAGGCGATCAAGCGGACCAAGCCGGGTAGCGGCGGCGAGATCCAGTTGACCGACGCGATGGCGATGCTGCTCGCCGAGGGGACGCCGGTGCACGGGATCGTCTACCGGGGCATGCGCTACGACACCGGCGCGCCGCTGGGATATCTGCAGGCCGTGGTGCAGATCGCCTGCCAGCGGGAAGGGCTCGGCGACGAGTTCCGATCATGGCTGCGCGAGTTCGTCGCCGACACGCCCGGGGTGCCCACTACATGACCGCGACGGCCGACGCCGAGGCGGCCTTCAACGAGCTGACGCCGCTCGCCGAATACCTGGGCAGCGTGCTGCGCAGGATTCGGCCGCTGCCGCCGCTCGACCTCGACCTCACCCAGGCCCACGGCAACCTCCTCGCCGAGGATGTCGCGGCGCCGCATGCCTTCCCCGCGTTCGACCAGGCGGCGATCGACGGCTACGCGGCCCGCTGGGAGGACATCGCGCCGGCCGGTCGGGGCGGCAAGGCCGCCCCGACCGGCCGCGGCGTCGCGCCGCCGGCGCGACTGCGGCCGGTCCGGCTCAACGTGGTGGGCGACCTCGGCGCGGCGAGCTGGCGGCCGGTCCGGCTCACCCCGGGCACCTGCTTCTCGGTGGCGGCCGGAGCACCGTTGCCGATCGCCGCCGACGTGGTCGTGCCGATCGACTGGACCGACCAGGGCATGGCGGCGGTGGAGATCTTCCAGGTGCCCCGGCGCGGGTACGGGCTGCGCCGGGCCGGTGAGGAGTTGCCGGCCGGCGCGGTGCTCGCCCGCGCCGGCTCGTACGTGACCCCGGCGATGGTGGCGATCTTCGCCGCGACCGGTATCGGGCACGTCGTGGTCCGCCCGAGCCCCCGGGTCGTCATCGTCGCCACCGGCGACGAGTTGGTGGACGTGGGGCGCAGCAGCCAACCGGGGCAGGTGGTCGACGCGAACTCGCACGCGCTCACCGCTGCTGTCGCCGAGGTGGGCGCGCTCGCGTACCGGGTGGGGATCTGCGACGACGATCCGGAGGGGCTGCGGGGACTGCTCGAGGACCAGGCCATGCGCGCGGATCTGATCATCACCACCGGCGGCACCGGCACCGGGCCCGGCGACATGGTCCGTCGGATATTCTCGCGACGCGAAGGCGGCCGGGCGGGGCCGGTCACCTTCACCGAGGTCGCGCTCTATCCCGGGACGTCGCTCGGCTTCGGTACGGTCGGAGCAGAGGAGGTGCCCGTGGTCTGCCTGCCCGGTGAGCCCGGTTCCGCGCTGATCGGATTCGAGGTGCTGGCCCGTCCGGCGATCCAGCTGTTGGCCGGCGCCGAGCCGGTCTTCCGCCCGAGCGTACGGGCCCACCTGCTGGAGACGGTCGCCTCGCCGGCCGGGCTGCGCGAGTTCCGCCCGGCGCACGTCGCCGAGCGACGCGGCGGCGGTTACACGGTCCAGCCGCTGCGTGGCGGGCCGTTCACCCTTTCCGGTCTGGCCGAGGCGAACGGTCTGCTGGTGCTCGGCGAGCGGGTGACGACCGCCGCCGCTGGTTCTACTGTCGACGTGTTGTTGCTGGACCGGCAACGGTGATGGGTGAGGCCGTGATCGGCTGGCCGGTGGTGCTCACCGACGGGCCGGTGCTGCTGCGTCCGTACCGGCGGACCGACGCCGTCGAATGGTCGGAGGTGCGTCGCCGCAACCAGGCGTGGCTGGCCCCCTGGGAGTCCGCTCCGCCCGGTCCCTGGCACGAGCTCAACTCGCCGGACGCGTTTCGTTACCTCTACCGCGATCAGCGTCGGGCGGCGCGGCGCGGCGAGAGCATGCCGTTCGCGGTCTGTCTGGTCGAGCCGACCGGGCAGCGGCTGGTCGGCCATCTCAATATCGGCAACATCGTCCGCCGTGCCTTCTGCTCCGGCTACGCCGGCTACTGGATCGACGCGGCGGTGGCCGGACGCGGAGTGATGCCGACCGCGTTGGCCCTTGCGGTGGATCACGCCTTTGTCGCCGGCGGGCTGCACCGGATCGAGGTGAACATCCGGCCGGAGAACGTGCCATCACGACGAGTAGTGGAGAAGTTGGGTTTCCGTGAGGAGGCCTACCATCGTCGCTACATGCACATCGACGGCGCCTGGCGCGACCACGTCGGCTACGCGCTGACCAGTGAAGATGTCCTGGCAGAAGGCGGTTTGCTGGCCCGCTGGCGCCGACTGCGCACCAGCGCGCGTTAGGCCGTTCCGCCGGCCGTGGTCGGCGCGGCGCACAAAATTCCTGGTCGGACGCCCGTAACCTCAAGTAACGAGAAGGTACGGCAACCGAACACACCTTCATGTTCCGCGTGCGGGTAGCTGGTTGCCTCGGGGTGACGGGAGGGATGAGGGTGCCGACGTCGGTGCTCCTCGCCGTCCTCGCCGCCGCCGGGCTGCTCGCCCTCGCACCAGCGTTGGTCCGCCGGTACGACGCCACCGAGCGCCTGGTGGCGGAGCGGGCGCTGTCGACGGCGCGGGTGCTGCAACGCCGCCGCCGTCGTCGCACCGTGCCCGGCCGTCGGCCGGTCAATCCGCCGCGCGCCCGCCGGCTGACCATCCGCGCCGGAGTCGGCTCGCACAGTGATACGGCAGCCGACGCCGCAGCGTTCAACGACACGTCGTCCCCGGTGTCGGCGGTCCCCGCGTCCGCCATGCCGTCCTCCGCCATGCCGTCCTCCGCCGTGCCGTCCTCCGCCGTGCCGTCGTCGGCGGTGCCGTCGTCCGGCTCGGCGGTGCCGTCGTCCGGCTCGGCGGTGCCGGCCCGGCGCGGCGCCCGGCTGCGGCTCGTCGCACCCGGCGGCACCCGGCAGCGCCGACAGCAGCCCCGGCGGCACACCCCGGCCGTGATCCGTCGCCGGCGGGTCTTCGCGGCGCTGCTCCTGCTCAACCTGGTCGAGTTGATCGGCGTGCTGGTGGTCGGCCCCGGCTTCTGGATCAGCTTCGCCGTCACCGCGCTGCTGCTCGCCGTCTACCTGGTGCACCTGCGCAACCGGGCCGTCATCGAGCGGCGACGCCGTCGGCAGCGGGCCCGGGAAGCCGCCTGGCTGGCCGCCCGGCAGGCCGAGGTACGCCGGGAGCAGGCCCGCCGGGCGGCGGCCCGTCGGGAGGCCCAGCGCCGTCTCGCGGCCCAACGCGAGGTGGTACGCCGGGCCGCGATGGGTCTGGACCGACCACGGGACCTGCCGGCGGCGGCCAGCGGCGGCGTCGGTGGTTCGGTCTCCTACCGGCGTACGGGTGGCCTGCGTGGCCGTGCCTACGAAGCGGGCCGTGCCCCCGAGACGGGGCGGGGTCACGACACCGGCCGGTCCTGACCCTCGCCTCGCGTGGGCCGTACCCGACCTGTTAGCCTTGTCGCCGGTCCACTGCTGGCGTTTCTCGGGCGGTGGGCTACCCGTTCAGGGGGCTGTGGCGCAGTCCGGTAGCGCACCTCGTTCGCATCGAGGGGGTCAGGGGTTCGAATCCCCTCAGCTCCACCACAGAGCAGCATCGCCGAAGGGCGGGTTCTCGCAAGATCGAGAACCCGCCCTTCGGCCGTCCGCCTCAGCGAGCGTCGAGTGGGTCCACCGCCGGCCGGACGCCGGCACCGTCGTCGCCGCGACGCCCGTCGCGCCGCAGCCGTACCCGGTCCGGCTGGGCCTCTTCCAGAGCGGCCGCGACCTCGAGCACGAGCTGGTCGCAGCCGGGGTGTCCGGCGAGCTGCAGCCCGATCGGCATCGCGTCATCGTCGAGACCCCAGGGCAGACTCAGCGCCGGTCCGCCGGTCACGTTGAACATGCCGACGAACGGCGAGATGGTGAAGATCTCCCGGAACAGCTCGGTGGCCGTACGGTCGGTGTGCAGCGTGCCCAACGGCGGGGCCGGGCGAGCGGTCGTCGGGCTGAGTACGAGATCCACGGTCGCCAGCGCCCCGGCCAACTCCCCGGCGAGCCGGCGCAGCTCCAACGTGGCCCGTACCTGGCTCGTCGCGTCGGCCCGCCGTCCCCGCTCGATCAGGTCGAGCACGGCTGGTTCGACGGTGTCCGGCCCGGCTTGGCGGCCGGTGGTGCGGGCCAGGTCGTCCACCGTGGCCGCGAGGTGCCCGGCGATCACCGCGCCGAGCACCGGCCCGATCCGGCCGGCGGCTTCCACCGCCGGCAGCGGCACGACCCGATGCCCCAGCGCGGCCAGCGCGGCGGCGCATTCCCGCACCGCGAGCAGGTACGCCGGCGCGACCGGATCCCCGGACGGGGTGTCGACCAGCACTCCGATCGTCGACGGGCGCGGCCGGGTGTGGTCGGCCGGGGCGGGATAGGGCTCGCCGATCGCCGGCCCGCTGGTGACCGAGAGCAGCAGCGCCGAGTCGGCCACCGTCCGCGTGATCGCGTGCTCGTGGCTGAGCCCGCTCCAGTCGTCTACCCGGTACGGGCCGGCCGGGTTCCGGCCCCGGGTCGGCTTGAACCCGACCAGCCCGCACCACGCCGCCGGGATCCGGATCGACCCGCCGCTGTCGCTGGCGTGCGCGGCCGGCACCATGCCGGCGGCGACCGCCGCCGCCGCGCCGCCGCTGGAGCCACCCGGTGAGCGCTGCCGATTCCACGGGTTGCGGGTCGGGCCGTACAGGACCGGCTCGGTGGTGATGTTCAGGCCGAACTCCGGCGAACTGGTCCGGCCGATCACCAGCGCGCCCGCCGCTTCCAACCGGGCGACCATCGTCGAGGTGCCGGCCGGGTCGAGCCCGGCGAACAACCGGCTGCCTCGGGCCAGCGGCAACCCGTCGACCTCGGCGTGCAGGTCCTTGACCAGGTAGGGCAGGCCGGCGAGTGGCCCGGTCACCCGTCGACCGGCACGCAACCGGCGGAGCGCCCGGTCGGGGTCGAGGCGTACCACCGCGCCGATCCCCGGGTCGAGCGCCTCGATCCGGGCCGCTGCCGCCCGTACGATCTCCGCCGGGTCGACCGCGCCGCCGTTGACCGCCGCCGCCAGGTCGCGCACCGACCCGTCCAGCAACTCCCGCACCGACCCGTCCAGCGATTCCCGCACCGACCCGTCCAGCGATTCCCGCACCGCCTCAGTCCGCCTGTCCCGCCGCGCCGAGGGCCCGCGCCAGCGCCGCCGGGTCGCTGAACAGGACCTCGTGCGATCCCGGCAGTTCCACCAGGCGGAACTGCCCGAGTCGGGCGGACTGGCCGGGGTGCCAGGTGAACTCCTCGACCGGGAACGCGATGTCGTCGGTGGCGTACACGTAGCTGCGCGGCACCGGTAGTTCGGTGAAGCCGGGCAGTGGGAGCGGTTCACCGGAGCGGCCCAACGGCTCGGGGGTCAACCGGGCGTACGCGGCGCGGGCGGTGGCCTCGTCGGCGTCCTGGATGAACGTGGCGCGGAACGCCTCGTACGGCAGCATCAGCGTGCCGTCCGCCGTGGCCAGGGATCCGAAGGCGGCCGCCGCCGACGGCGGCAGGTGTTGTAGCACTGTGTCGCCGTCGCCGAGTACGTACGCGTTGTGGAACACCAGGCGGGCGAGTCGCTGCGGCACCGCCACCGCCACCGCCTGGACCACCGCTCCGCCGAAGCTGTGCCCGACGAGCACCACGTCGTGGAGATCCTTGTCGGTCAGCAGGTCGACGACGCTGCCGACCGTCCGCGCCATGGTGACCGTGGGATCGCCGCCGGCGCCGTTGCCGGGCAGCGTCGGCGCGTACACCTCGTGTCCGGCCGCTTCGAGGTGCCTGCGGACCCCATCCCAACAGCTGCCGTCGTGCCAGGATCCGTGGATCAGGACGAACCGCATGATCGTCTCCTCCGCTAGGGTGCCCCAGACGGTATGGGCGGCGATCGTGGCCGCGATATCAGCGCGGTGCCGGGTCTCCGTCAGATCCGCGCCACCGACCGGGGCTGGTCCCGTACCGGGCTCGGAACAGCACACCGAGGTGGGAAGCGGACGCGAACCCGTACCGGTGGGCCAGCTCGGTCACCGTCATCGACGTGTCGCGCAACGCGTGCGCGCAGGCGGCCAGCCGACGTAGCCGGACGTATTCGGCGACGGTGTGGCCGGTCGGCTCGAACGCCCGGTGCAGCTGCCGTACGGAGACCGCCAGTCTTGCGGCCAGCTGCGGTACGGCCAACTCCGGCACCGTACGGTCGGGACGGGCCAGTTCCTGCTCGATCAGCCGCTCGGCCGCCACCCGCAGCGCCGGCAACGGCTGCCCGCTGGTCTCTCCGATCGTGCTCCGCAGCGTCAGCTGCAGCAGTCCGTCGAGGATCCCCGGCAGCTCGGCCGGCAGTTCGCCAGGTGGCTCAGCCGGCCGCCCGCCGGATCGTCCGACCGCGCCGGGTGGCCCGCCGGATCGTCCGACCGCGCCGGGTGGCCCGCCGGATCGTCCGACCGAGCCGGGTGGCCCGCCGGATCGTCCGACCGCGCCCGCGCGCTCGGCGGCCGACATCAGGTGCGGCAGCTGGCGGACCAGCACGGCGGCCACCGGTTCCAGCGGTGCCGAACGGATCGGACCGTCCAGCAGCGGGTAGCGGTCGGTGACGACCGGCTCGGATAGCACCACGAACAGCACCCGCGACGGCGATGGGTATTCGACGGTGAAGC